>NZ_JBFUKC010000001.1:0-444901 GCF_056401045.1 Rhizorhabdus sp. P4_G6
GGGCACGGGGATCGACTCCAATCCGTTCGGGCGGATCATGGCGCCGCTTGTCCAGTCGCTGAAATTCGATGCCGGCGACTATATCCGGCAATGGGTGCCCGAGCTGTCGGCGGTGGAAGGCGATGCCATCCACGACCCGTTCGGTGCCGGCGTAACGATCGCCGGCTATCCTGCCCCGATCGTCGGCCACAAGGAAGCGCGGGCAAGAGCGCTTGCTGCTTCCGCGCGGCTAGGAAAAAAACTTGGCGATTGATGCAACGGAGCTTCTTTTCCAGCCGTAAGGCTCGATATATGCGGCTAGAGTCGCGCGGAGCGGTAACGGGGACGGACGAGACCAGATGAATGCCCAGCCTCCGGTGCGGGGACAGCACCTTCTTCTAGCCGATCGTCGATTTGCCACTGGGTCGAGCTGGATCGCGCGCCTGCTCTCGCCGGGATTCCAGCGCCTGCTCGATACGATCGACCGCGGCCTCGAAGAAGGCGCGATCGAGGCGACCTTGCCCGATGGTACCTTTCGGGTGCTGGGTGGCCGACGGCCGGGGCCGGTCGCGATCGTCGAGCTGAAGAACTGGCGCCCGCTGGTCCGGCTGGTCACCACCGGCTCGGTGGGCTGGTATCGCAGCTGGGCCGAGGGCGAGTGGACCAGCCCCGATCCCGTTCCGATCTTCGATCTTTTCATGCGCAACCGGCATCCGTTGGGCGAGCTTGGTCGCGCACAGGGGCCGCTGCGATTCTTCAATTTGATCCTGCACGCCTTCCGCCGCAACAGCCGCGCCAATGCCCGCCGCAACATCGCTTTCCATTATGATCTCGGCAATGATTTCTACGAATTGTGGCTGGATCGGACGATGAGCTATTCCTCGGCGCTGTTCGCCGAGCCGATCAGCGGCGCGGAGCCGCTGGAGATCGCGCAGCATCGCAAGATCACCGCGCTGCTGGATCGACTGGATCTCAAGCCGGGGTCGACCTTGCTGGAGATCGGCTGCGGCTGGGGCGGTCTGGCCGAGGTCGCTGCGGCGGAATATGGCGCTGACGTGACGGGTATCACCCTGTCGATCGAGCAGAAGGCGTGGGCCGACGAGCGGATCGCCAAGGCCGGTCTCGCCGATAAGGCGCGCTTCGAGATCTGCGATTATCGCGATGTGCCGGGCCGCTACGATGCCGTGGCCAGCGTCGAGATGGTCGAGGCCGTCGGCGAGAAATATTGGCCGGCCTATATGGAGGCGATCGCCCGCGCGCTCAAACCCGGCGGGCGTGCCGCGATCCAGTATATCGAGATCGATGACGCGATCTTCGAAAGCTACCGCACCGACGCCGACTTCATCCAGACCTACATCTTCCCCGGCGGCATGCTGATCTCGGAAAGCCGCTTCCGTGCGGCAGCGGAGAAGGCCGGACTACGTTGGGAAAATGTCGAGCGCTTCGGCTTGCATTATGCCGAGACGTTGAAGCGCTGGCGCGAGACCTTCGATCGCGCCATCGAGGACGGGCGCCTGCCGAAAGGCTTCGACGAGGCATTCGTCAAGTTGTGGCGCTTCTACCTCATGTATTGTGAGGGCGGCTTCGCCGGCGGCGGCATCGATGTCGCACAGGTCACGCTGGTGAAGGCTTAGGGCACAGAGCGGATTCGGCTGCGTCAGAGTAAATGCTCGATGCCCTCTGATCAGTAGGCTCCCGGCGTCTTCCTCGGGCCACCGGGTCAGCGGTAGCGGGGGTCTCAGCGCTCGATACGGATCCGATGTCCGTTGTCGAACCCATCGCTCACCAATTGCGCGATAGCGTTGCCGACGACTGCCGGGCTCTTCAGCGTGGCCTGGTCCTCGCCTGGAAACGCGCTCTCACGCATCTTGGTGGCGGTTGCGGCCGGATCGACGATCGCGACCTTGATCTTGCTGATGTTCGCCATCTCCTGGCCATAGGCCAGCAGCATCGTGTCGAGTGCCGCCTTGGAAGCACCATAGGCCCCCCAATAGGGCCGGGCATGCGCGCCCACCGAACTCGTCACACCGATGACGGCGCCATCCGCAGACGCCCGCAACAGCGGGTCGAAGGCGGCGATAAGCTGCTGCTGCGCCATCACATTGAGGGTCAGCAGCCTGGCGAACTCTTTCGCATCGATGGCGGGGACGGGCGCCAGGGTGCCCAGCATGGCTGCATTGAGCACGAGGATGTCGAGCGCGCTCCATCGACCGGCGATGGCCTCCGCCAGCCGGGCAATGCTGTCATTCTCGGCAAGATCCATCGGAGCGATCGTGGCGGTACCGCCTGCGGCGTGAATCCGGTCCTCCACCTCTTCCAGCCCGCCGGCGGTGCGCGCCGTCAGGATGACATGCGCACCGGCCTTGCCGAGCGCTTCGGCGGTCGCGGCGCCGATACCGCGCGAGGCACCGGTGACGAGCGCCAGCTTTCCTGAAAGGGGAGTTGCCATGTCGATAGTCTTTCGGAAGGTCAGGCGACCACGCGTTCGCCGTGCAGCGCCAGCTGATCGGTCGGAATCAGTTCTTCCTGGTCGGTCAGGTGGGTCGGATAGTCGCCGGTGAAGCAGGCATCGCAATAGCTGGGCTGGCGATCGACGCGATCCGCCTCGCCCAAGGCCTTGTAGAGGCCGTTGATCGACACGAAGGCCAGGCTGTCCGCGCCGATATAGGCGGCCATCTCGGCGATGTTCATCTGCGCGGCGAGCAGCTTGGCGCGTTCCGGCGTGTCGACGCCGTAGAAGCAGCTGTGCCGGGTTGGCGGGCTTGCGATCCGGAGGTGAACCTCGCGGGCGCCGGCATCGCGCAGCATCTGCAGGATCTTGACGCTGGTGGTGCCCCGGACGATCGAATCGTCGATCAGCACGACGCGCTTGCCATCGATCAGGGCGCGATTCGCGTTATGCTTTAGCTTCACGCCGAGATGCCGAACCTGATCACCCGGCTGGATGAAGGTACGGCCGACATAATGCGACCGGATGATGCCCAGCTCGAACGGTATGCCGGATTCCTGGGCATAGCCGATCGCGGCAGGCGTGCCCGAATCGGGAACCGGTATCACCAGGTCCGCTTCGACGCCGCTCTCGATCGCCAGCTGGACGCCGATCTGCTTGCGGACCGTATAGACCGAGGAGCCGTCGACGATGGAGTCGGGGCGCGAAAAATAGACATGCTCGAAGATGCACGGCCGGGGGCGGACATCGGCAAACGGCCGGATCGAGCGAAGCCCGCTTTCCGAGACGATCACGATCTCGCCCGGATCTACCTGGCGGATGAAGGTTGCACCGACCACATCCAGCGCGACGGTCTCCGACGCGAAGATATAGGAGTCGCCGATCTGCCCAAGCACCAGCGGCCTGATTCCGAGCGGATCGCGGCAGGCGATCATGCCCTCGGGCGTCATGCAGATCAGCGAATAGGCGCCCTCGACCTGCTTGAGCGCATCGATGAATCGGTCGAGCAGCGTCCGGTACTTCGACATCGCCACAAGGTGGATGATCGTCTCGGTATCGCTGGTCGACTGAAAGATGGAGCCCGACCGGACCAGGTCGCGCTTGAGCTTCATCGCGTTGGAGATGTTGCCGTTATGGGCGATCGCGAAGCCGCCGGACGACAGCTCGGCGAACAATGGCTGCACGTTGCGCAGCGCGGTCTCGCCCGTGGTCGAATAGCGGACATGGCCACAAGCGGCGCGGCCGGGCAATCCGCGAATCACCTCGTCCTTGTCGAAATTGCCGGCGACATGGCCCATTGCGCGATGGGTGTGGAAGGCGTGACCGTCCCAGCTGGTGATGCCGGCGGCTTCCTGCCCGCGGTGCTGGAGCGCGTGAAGGCCGAGCGCCACCATCGCAGCGGCGGTCTCGGCGCCCCAAATCCCAAAGATACCGCACTCTTCGCGCAGTTTGTCGTCGTCAAATGGATGCGTGGTGAGCATCGCGAATCCCTTCGCGGTGGCTGATGCGCCGCATATAGTTAGCTAACCTCTGTTTGTCGCCCCACCGTCGCAACATTTCTGCAACGCGGCCTGTCCGCCCTGTCGGGCGTTCCGAAGCTTGCCCCCGGCGACGGTTTCGCGCATCGCCGTGACATGGAACAGGATCGCGAACAAGGCAGCGCGCTCGACCCGCGCTACGATGCCGCCGGGCTGATCACCGCGGTGGTCACTGACCATGGCTCAGGCGATGTGCTGATGGTCGCGCATATGAATGCCGAAGCGCTGGCGGCGACGATGGCCAGCGGCGAAGCGACCTTCTTTTCGCGGTCCCGCGGGCGATTGTGGAAGAAGGGCGAGACCAGCGGGAACGTGATGCGCGTCGTCGAGGCGCGGATCGATTGCGATCAGGATGCGATATGGCTGCGCTGCCGGCCGGCCGGTCCCGCGTGCCACACAGGCGAGGCGAGCTGCTTCTATCGGCGGCTTGACATGAGCGGAGGAGGGCTCGCCCGGCTGCCGACTGCCCCGGAATGAAACAGACCGCTAGACTAAAGTAGCAACCGGCCATAGCCACTTGCCCATTGGTCCCGATCCCCCCTCCGATCTATGATCGTGCGTCTGGCCTGGGGGCTTTTTGTGACTGTAAGTAATTGTCTTGTAGCGTTTCCTCTTCGGCCCACCACGGCTGAAACCTTTGCGATCGGGGAGCTTTCGCGGGAGTTCGGCGTCAGCGCCCGCGCCCTGCGCTTCTATGAGGAGGAAGGCCTCCTCACGCCAAGGCGGGATGGACCTGTCCGCATCTATTCGCGTCGCGATCGCGCCAGGTTGGCCTGGATCATGCGAGGCAAGAGCGTCGGCTTCAGCCTCGATGATATCCGCGAGCTGATCGATCTATACGATCTCGGCGACAATCGGGAGACGCAGCGTGCTGCCACTGCCGAGCGTTGCCGCACCCGCGCCGCGATGCTTTGCCGGCAGCTCGAGCAATTGCAGGTGACGATCGACCAGCTGACGACATTCGCCCACAGCCTGGAAGGGCAGGATTGAGGGCGACGGAAGTTCCAGCGGCGCGGCCGACCCGTTTCGGCACAGGCTGGCCATCTTAACCTACTTTCCGCGTTCCGCCTCCTGCCAGCCTGTGTCATTCCTTGCCCATGAACATAGGTTCCAAAGAGATTCGGCTGCGCGGACGGCTCGTCAACGGCCTTTACACCGAAGCGATGGTCCTCGCGGACGAAGCTCGCGCCTATTTCGATCATCAGGGCCGTGCCGACCGGGAAGTGCTCGATCCGCTGGCGCGGATCACGCTGAGTTGCGAATCGCTCAAGATCACCACCAGGCTGATGCACCTGCTCGCCTGGCTGCTCACCGAACGGGCGATCGAACTTGGCCAGATGGACGAGCAGGAGGCTGCCGCGTCCGCGCGGCGGCTGGGCGATGCCGCAGCGACCGACGCCGCGTCGGTCGAAGGCTTGCCGGCTGCTGCGATCGTGCTGATCGACGCGAGCCAGGATCTTTACGCCCGGGTTCGTCGGCTGGAAGCCGAGCCCCGCGATGCGGCCCCGGGCGGCAGCCCGGCGCTCAACCTGCTCACCCGGCTGGAACGCGCCTTCTGAACGGCTGAACCGACGCGATCAGCGCGATCGGCGCCAGGTCAGCACGCGCCACAGATACCAGCCGCCCAGGGCGATCAGCAGCAGCGTCGAAGCCAGGCCGAGCCATGCCTCCATCTCGGCAAAGCGCGTGCCGAGAATCCAGCCGCCGGTCGCCAGCATAGCCGACCAGCCGAGCGTACCCACCGAGGACCAGATAGCGAAGGGCAGGAAGCGCATCCGCACCAGCCCGGCGGGTATTGAGACCAGCGAACGGATCGTCGGCATCATCCGTCCGATGCACACGAAGAGATAGCCATAGCGAGAGAACCAGCGCTCGCCGCGATCGACCTCGGACCAGTCCATCGTCAGCCAGCGGCCATGGCGTTCGACCAGCGGCTTGAAGCGTTCCAGGCCGAGGGCGCGCGCAGCCAGATACCAGATGATGTTGCCGACCATCGCGCCCGCCGTGCCCGCCAGGATCGCCCAGGCGAGCGACATGTTGCCCTTGGCGGCCTGCAATCCGGCCATCGACATGATCACTTCGGACGGAATCGGAGGGAATATCGTTTCACCCAGCATCAGCAGGAAAACGCCGAGATAGCCGCTCTGCGCGATCATCTCCTGTACCCAGTCGGTCATGCCCTGCGCCTCGCTACGCTGCCTTCGATTCGATCGCGTCCCATATCAGCGCCGGTGTGTCGCTTCCGTTGAAATTGTCGATCGCGACGATGCCGGTCGGCGAGGTGACGTTGATTTCGGTCAGATGCCCGGCGATGACGTCGATGCCGACGAACAGCAGCCCGCGCTTCGCGAGATCGGGGCCGAGCGCATCGCATATCTCGATCTCGCGCGCCGACAGTTCGGTCGCGTCGGCGCGGCCACCGGCCGCGAGGTTCGAGCGGATCTCGCCGGCCTTGGGCAGCCGGTTGATCGCGCCGGCAACCTTGCCGTCGATCAGCACGATCCGTTTGTCGCCCTTGGAAACGTCCGGGAGGAAGGCCTGGACCATGAACGGTTCGCGCCACACCTGGCCGAACAGCTCGGTCAGCGCGGCGAGGTTGGCGTCGTCGCGACTGACATGGAACACCGCCGAGCCGGCATTGCCGTAGAGCGGCTTGACCACCACTTCGCCGTGGAGTTCGTGGAAGGCCCGGGCGTCTTCGAGCCGCCGCGTGATCATCGTCGGCGGCATGAACTGCGCATAGTCCAGCACGAAGAGCTTCTCGGGCGCATTGCGCACCGAGGCGGGATCGTTGACGACCAGCGTGTGGGGCTGGATCCGCTCGAGCAGGTGCGTGGCGGTGATATAGGCAAGGTCGAACGGCGGGTCCTGCCGCATCAGCACCACGTCGACATCGTCGATGAGATCGAGCAGCACCGGTTCGCCAACGGCGAAGTGATCGCCCTTCACGCGTTGCAAAGCGACGATCGGCCGGGCCGGTGCCGACACGCGGCCATCGCGGTAACAGATGTCGCCCGCCTGGTAGTGCCAGAGCCTGTGTCCGCGCTGGAGTGCGCTGAGCATGATCGCAAAGGTCGAATCGCCCGCGATGTTGATCGTCTCCAGCGGGTCCATCTGGACGGCAACATTCAGCGACATAAGCGGGCTCCGGCAGGTTCGGAGGTGTAACTAGGCGGTGAGGCGTCGACTTACCACCCCTGCCGCAGCGGGCGGCAACACTCAGCCATGCCATATATTCTTTAGGTGCACCGGTACCCGCCACGGCCGCACCAGCATCACGTCGATCCGGATATCCTCCGCCCCCGCGCCATAGCGTGCGACCAGCGCATGCGCCGAATCGATCACGCGCCGGAGCCGATATTCGTCGATCGCGATCGCGAGAGAGGCTGCATCGCCCCGGGTCTTCACCTCGATGAAAGCGAGGGTCCGTCCGCGGCGGGCGATCAGGTCGACCTCGCCGCGCCGCGTGCGCACGCGTTCGCCGACGATCCGCCATCCCTGCAGCCGCAGCCACCAGGCGGCGATGCGCTCGCCGGAGCGGCCCTGCTGCTCCGCGGCGCGGCGGTTCAATCGCTGTCCTTGATCGCCATCGCCCGGGCGTAGAGTTCGCGGCGGTTGAGGCCCGTCGTCTTGGCGACCTCGCCTGCGGCGCGGCCCACCGGCAGATGCTCGAGCGCGGCACGCAGCAGCGCGTCTGCATCATCGGCGGTCGCGACGGGCTTGGGGCCGGGTGGCCCGACGATCACCACGATTTCGCCCTTGGGCGCGACATCGGCATAGCGCGCCGCCAGATCGGCCAGCGGTGCCGTGACGGCTTCCTCGAAGGTCTTGCTGATCTCGCGCACGACCGCCGCGTCGCGCTCGCCCAGCCCCTGCGCCAGGGTCTTCAGCGTGGCGCCGAGGCGCGGTCCGGATTCGTAGAGGATCAGCGTGGCACGCACTGTCGCCACTTCCGCGATCGCGTCTTCGCGCGCCTTCTCCTTGGCGGGCAGGAAGCCCAGGAAGAAGAATCGGTCGGTCGGCAGGCCGGCGAGCGTCAGCGCCGCGACCGCTGCGCAAGGGCCGGGGATGGTGGTGACCGCGATCCCGGCCGCGCGCGCGTCGCGGACCAGCTTGTAGCCGGGGTCGGAGATCAGCGGCGTTCCCGCGTCAGAGACGAGCGCCACCGCCTGCGTCGCCATCCGCGCAATCAGCCCGGGCCGTACCTTGTCGGCATTATGATCGTGATAGGGCGTCATCGGCCGCTTGGCGCCGATGCGGTGGAGCAGCTTGGCAGTGACGCGGCTGTCCTCGACGGCGATCGTCTCGGCGCGCGCCAGCACCGACGCAGCGCGCGGCGAAAGATCGCCCAAGTTGCCGATTGGCGTGGCCACGATATAGAGGCCCGGGGGCAGGGGTGCTTCGGACGCCTGGGCGTCGGCCGCACCCTGGTCGGCAATAAGGTTCATAAGGCAGAGTAGATGGCAGACGCCCCCGCTTACTGGCAACCGAGATATGCATTTCTTAAAAAGGCGGCGCTCGGGCTGTCGATCTTGCTGGCGAGCTGCACCGGCATGATTCCCAAGGGCCGGCCCGGTCCGGTCGCTCCGGAACGGCCGGCTGAGGCCCAGAACCAAGGTGCATTGCCGCAGGATCAACAGCGCCACCGGGTCGCTCTGCTGGTGCCGCTGACCGGCGCGAACGCGGCGGTGGGCCAGTCCATCGCCAACGCCGCGACGATGGCGCTGATCGACACGGGCACAAAATCGGTGCGCATGACGACCTACGACACCGCGGCCGGCGCGACGGCTGCCGCGCAGCGTGCGCTCGCTGACGGCAACCGGCTGTTTCTCGGCCCGCTTTTGTCCGAAGATGCGGCCGCGGTGGCGCCCGCCGCACGCAGTGCCGGCGTGCCGGTCATCTCCTATTCCAACGACGCGTCGGTCGCGGGTAATGGCATATTCGTGATGGGCTTTTCGCCGGCCCAGTCGATCGACCGCGTGGTTCGCTTTGCCAAGGGCCGGGGCGTACACCGTTTCGCGGCGCTGGTGCCCACCGGCCTCTACGGCCGCAACGCCTCGACCGCGATGATTCGCTCGGTCGAAAATGTCGGCGGCAATCTGGTGGCGATGAAGAGCTACACCCGCAACGCCAAGGCGCTGGAACGCGCGGTTGCGGAATTGGGCCGCAACCAGGCCTATGACGGCGTGCTGATCGCCGACAATGCCCGTCTCGCCATCAGTGCGGTTCCGCTGATCCGCAAGAGTTCAAGCCCGCAGGCGCGCATCCTCGGCACCGAATTATGGGCCGCGGAGCCGGGCGCGCTCGGCACCGGCGCGCTGGGCGGTGCGTGGTTCGCCAGCGTTTCCGACGCGCGCTATCGCCAGCTCGCCGCGGCCTATCGTCGGCAGTTCGGCAAGTCGCCGTTCCGCCTGGCGAGCCTCGGCTATGATTCGATGCTGCTGGTCGTCAAGATCGCCCGCGACTGGCCGATGACCGAGCGTTTTCCTGCCGATCGGCTGCGCGACGAGGACGGCTTCGTCGGCGTCGATGGCGCGTTCCGCTTCGGCCCCGGCGGGGTCGCCCAGCGTGCCCTGGAGGTGGATGAGGCGAGCCCTGCGGGGGTGAAGACGGTGTCGCCGGCGCCGGCCAACTTCAAGGATTAAACCGCAACGATCTCGGCGAGAATGGCGTCGAGCAGCAGCATTCCCGCCTCGGTGACACGGAGGCGGCTGCCGTCGTGCAGAAGCAGGTTCTGGGCGGCAAGCCGGGCTGCGGCGGCTTCGTCGATCAGGCGCTCGACGGCCAGGTCCGCCATCCGGGCGATCCTGGCCAGATCGACGCCCTCGCCGAGTCGGAGGCCCATCAGGAGTGCTTCCTGGGCGCGGGCTTCGGGGCTGAGCAGATTCTCCTGTTCGATGCCATGGCCGTTCGCGTCGACGCGGCTGAGCCAGTTCTCGGGCTTCTTGCGCCGAACGGTGGCCATGCCATCGCGGCGGCCGTGCGCACCGGGACCGATGCCGGCATAGCTGCCATAGCGCCAATAGGTCAGGTTATGCCGGCTCTCGCCGCCGGGACGGGCGTGGTTCGAGATCTCGTAAGCCGGGATGCCGGCGGCGGCCGTGCGGGCGCGGGTGAGTTCGAACAGATCGGCGGCCAGATCGGGGTCGAGCGTCGCCAGATCGCCTTTGGCGAGCCGCGCGGCGAACTGCGTGCCGGGCTCGATGGTGAGCTGGTACAGCGACAGATGCTCGGTGCCGAAGCTCAGCGCGCGGGCGAGTTCGGCGTCCCAGTCGTCCGGCGACTGCCCCGGTCGAGCGTAGATCAGGTCGAAACTGACCCGATCGAACGACTTCTGCGCCGTATCGAGCGCCGCGAGCCCTTCAGCGACGCCGTGCGCCCGGCCGAGATAGCCGAGCACCTCGTCGTCGAGCGCCTGCAGACCGAGCGACACGCGGTTCACCCCGGCGCGGGCGAGGTCGCCGAAGCGGGCGGCTTCGACCGAGGAGGGGTTGGCCTCCAGCGTGATCTCGATGTCCTCGGCGACGCCCCAATGGCTCGTCGCGGCGTCGATCAGTGTGGCCACTGTCTCGGGCGGCATCAGCGAAGGCGTGCCGCCGCCGAAAAAGATCGAGGTCAGACGCCGACCGGGAAGCTGCTCGGCTTCATAAGCGAGATCCTTGAGCAGGGCAGCGCGCCACGCCGCCTGGTCGACGCTCTCGCGGACATGGCTGTTGAAGTCGCAATAGGGGCATTTGGAAACGCAGAACGGCCAGTGGATGTAGAGGGCCAGCGCCGAGTCCCTCTCCCTTTCAGGAGAAGATGTCAGCGGATCGGTGCGAATGTAGCGAGCTTCCGACATAGATAGCGTAGAGCTCCGCCAAGGGCATCTAGCCCTTATTGCTTGAAAACCGCCGCCACCAGCTTTGCGAACGCATCGGCGCGGTGGCTCATCGCATGCTTTGCCGCCGGGTCCATCTCGCCGAAACTGACGTCATGGCCAAGCGGCTGGAACATCGCATCATAGCCGAAGCCATTTTCGCCGCGCGGCGGCCAGATGAGCACGCCATCGACCCTGCCTTCGAAGGTTTCGACATGCCCGTCGGGCCAGGCGATCGAGAGCGCGCAGACGAAATGGGCGTCCCGGCCCACATCATCGCCCTTCTCGACCAACCGGGCGTGGACACGGCGCATGCCCTCGTCGAAGTCGCGGCGGCCGTCCGCCAGTTCGGCCCAGCGCGCCGAAAAGATCCCCGGCTCTCCACCGAGCGCCTCGACGCACAGCCCACTGTCGTCGGCGAGCGCGGGAAGGCCGGTCAGGTCCGCCGAGAAGCGGGCCTTTAGCTCGGCATTGGCGACGAAGCTGACCCCGGTTTCCTCCGGTTCGGGCACGCCGAGCGCGCCTGCCGAGACCGTCTCGATCCCGAAGGGTGCGAGCAGTTCGCCGATTTCCCGGAGCTTGCCCTTGTTATGGCTGGCAATCACCAGCTTGCCAGGGGCGAGCTTGCGGTGCGGGATCTCGGCGACGTCGCTCACCGCCCGACGGCCTTGCGCTGCGCGGCGAAGATATCGCCGCAGCCGATGCGTGCCAGCCGGAGCAGTCTCAACAGCGCTTCCTCGTCATAAGTGGCGCCCTCCGCGGTGGCCTGCGCCTCGGCGATATTGCCGTCGTCGAGCAACACGAAATTCGCGTCGGCATGCGCGTTCGAGTCCTCGATATAATCGAGGTCGAGCACCGGAGTTCC
Organism: Rhizorhabdus sp. P4_G6; assembly: GCF_056401045.1. NCBI lineage: Bacteria > Pseudomonadati > Pseudomonadota > Alphaproteobacteria > Sphingomonadales > Rhizorhabdaceae > Rhizorhabdus > Rhizorhabdus sp. P4_G6. The sequence goes on from NZ_JBFUKC010000001.1 coordinate 11,691, forward strand.
CTCGTAGATACCGCAGGAGACCGCCGCGACCTGCGCCGTGATCGGATCCGCGGCCAGCTGCCCGGACGCCAGGAGATTGTCGACGGCGAGTCTGAGCGCGACCCACCCGCCCGAGATCGAGGCGGTGCGGGTTCCGCCATCGGCCTGGATGACGTCGCAGTCGATCACGATCTGCCGCTCGCCGAGCTTGGTCATGTCGACTACGGCCCGCAGCGAACGGCCGATCAGGCGCTGGATCTCCTGGGTGCGGCCCGACTGCTTGCCCTTCGCCGCCTCGCGGCTGCCGCGGGTGTGGGTGGCGCGGGGCAGCATGCCATATTCCGCGGTGACCCAACCCTGGCCCTTGCCGCGCAGGAAGGGCGGCACCTTTTCATCGATCGATGCGGTCACGAGCACCTTGGTGCCGCCGAAGCCGATCAGGACCGATCCTTCGGCATGGACGGTGAAGCCGGTTTCGATGCTGATCGGGCGCATCTGATCGGGGGTGCGGCCGGATGGGCGCATAGAGATTCCTTCATTGTTATGAGCCGGGTCTCTTAGGAGCCGGCGATGAAAGTTGGAAGCCTGTTGAGCAGCAACCGAAGCTTCCCTATCTGTGGCTCGTGAACAGTCAGCCGATGTCCGAAATGTCGACTCGCGCGCGCGAGGTGTTCCGCGTGGTGGTCGAGAGCTATCTTGGGTCGGGTACCCCGGTCGGCTCGCGCACGATATCGAAGCTCGCCGGGCTCAATCTTTCTCCGGCGTCGATCCGCAATGTCATGCAGGACCTGGAGGAGTTGGGCCTGCTCGAGGCGCCGCATACGTCGGCCGGCCGCATGCCGACCCAGAGTGGGCTGCGGCTGTTCGTCGATGGCATGATGCAGACGGCCGAGCCTTCAGCCGAGGAGCGCGCGGCGATCGAAGCGCGTGCATCGCGCGGCAGTCCGGTCGAGGAGGCGCTGGCGCAGACGAGCGCGGTACTGTCCGGCCTGTCGGCCTGTGCGGGCATTGTCCTGGTGCCCCGCCACGAGCCGGTGCTGCGCCAGTTCAGCTTCGTGCCGCTGTCGCGCCAGCAGGCCGTAGCCGTGCTGGTGGGCGAGGATGGCAGCGTCGAAAACCGCGTGGTCGACCTGCCGGCCGACCTGCCGCCTTCAGCGCTGGTCGAAGCCGGCAATTTCATCAGCGAACGGCTCGCAGGGCTGACGCTCAGCGAGGCGCGGATGCGGATAGAGGCGGAGATCGGCCGGGAACGGGCTGCGCTGGATCAGGCGGCGGCGGCGCTGGTAACGCAAGGACTTGCGGTCTGGTCGCAGGACGGAAGCGCACGACCGGTACTGATCGTGCGCGGCCAGGCCAACCTGATTGATCCGACCGCCGCGGCAGATCTCGAGCGCGTGCGCCAGCTGCTCGATGAGATCGAGAGCAAGGAAGAGATCGCCCGGCTGCTCGAAGGTGCCCGCGCGGGGCAGGGGATGAAGATCTTCATCGGCTCCGAGAACAAGCTGTTCTCGCTGTCGGGCTCCTCGGTGATCGCGGCTCCCTATCGCGGCGCCGACGGCCGCGTCGTGGGTGTGGTGGGGGTGATCGGGCCGACCCGGCTCAACTATGCGCGCATCGTGCCGATGGTCGATTTCACCGCCCAGGCGCTGACCCGGATGATGGCCTGAACAACCGTCGCCTGCACATAGCTCAATTGCTGTTGTGCTGCCCGCCCTTGGACACCAAAGCCATCACGATCGGCTCGCTCAACATTTCCTCGAACTGAATGCCGAATCGATTACCCTCGACCCAGCGGACGATACCCGGAACCTCCAGACTCTGTCGTTCGAGCAGCAGCCTGCAGCCGACCGGAGGGGGCGGTGAAGCGCTCAGCATCGCGCCGCCTTGCGACACGTCGAGCAGCACGCCGCTGGATTCGCCATGCACCGAGTAGAGGGTCGCCGCGAGCATGATGCGAAAGCGGCCATGGCGTCGCTCGTTGGCTTCCACTTGTTCACTGGCGAAGGCCATGGGGTCCCTGATCCCAGATAGATTCCGTTGCGATCCTTCGTTTACCGGGATTATCGCTAATGAATTGTTACTGTGAGCAGTTGACGACATTTTTCCCCCGATGTCCGCGGCTGTGGTAGAAAGCACCCAATGAGCGAGCCGTCGATCGGGTCAGTAACGGTGGAAGCGCCGCCTACAGCTTCGGACACGGCGCCGGAGGCAGGCGAACTCGTGGCGCGTCACCGGTTGTCGACGCGGCTGTGGCACTGGCTGAATGCGTTCACCATCTTCGTCATGCTGATGAGCGGCCTGATGATCTTCAATGCGCATCCGCGGCTTTATTGGGGCCATTATGGAGCCAATGCCGACAAGGCCTGGCTACAGATTGGAGCGTCCGGCGATCGCGGCGTTCTTGTGCTGGGCAGCAAGAAGATCGAGACGACCGGCATGCTCGGCCTGTGGAAGGACCCGCAGGGGGCGATACAGCGCCGCGCCTTTCCCTGGTGGGCGACGATCCCCTCCAGCTACAGTCTGGCCGACGCACGGCTGTGGCACTTCTTCTTCGCCTGGGTGCTGGTGATTGCCGGGCTGGGCTATTGGCTGGTCAGCCTCGTAAACCGGCATGTGCAGCGCGACCTGCTGCCCCGCCGCGGCGAGCTTCATCCGCGGCATATCTGGCAGGACATCCGCGATCATGCCCGGTTGCGTTTTCCGAAAGGCGTGGCCGCGCTTCGTTATAATATTCTTCAGAAACTTGCCTATCTATCTGTGATATTTATCTTGTTTCCGCTGATCGTGCTGACCGGCCTGACCATGTCGCCGGCCGTCGATGCGGCCTGGCCGTGGCTGCTCGATCTCTTCGGCGGGCGGCAGTCGGCACGCTCGATCCACTTTCTCTGCGCTTCCGGATTCGTGCTGTTCATCCTGGTCCACCTGCTGATGGTGGTCCTGGCCGGGCCCTATAACGAGGTGCGTTCGATGATCACCGGCCGATTCCGCTTGCCTGGGAAGCGCCAGTCATGATCACCCGACGCGGACTGATCGCCTCGCTTGCCGCGGGTGCTGGCGGCGTGTTGCTGTCCGGCTGTAACAAGATCAACGCCGATCCCGGCGTGCGGTCGCTGCTGCAGAGCGCCGAAGGGCTGACGATGCGCGCGCAGCGGATCATCGGCGACCGCACTACGCTGGCGCGCGAGTTCACCGCTGCCGATCTGTCGCCGGTGTTCCGCTCCAACGGCACCCGTCAGCCCGCCGGCGCCGATTACGAGTCGCACCGGCTGTCCGGTTTCGCGGATTGGCGGCTGACCGTCGATGGGCTCGTCGCACGGCCGCAGACATTGTCGATGGCGCAGATCCGCGCGATGCCGCAGCGGACCCAGATCACCCGGCATGACTGCGTCGAGGGCTGGAGCGCGATCGGGCAGTGGACCGGTGTGCCGCTCAAGCTGCTGCTCGACCAGGCCGGGCTGCGATCCAATGCCCGCTACCTGATCTTCCACTGCGCTGACCGCTACGCACAGGCGGACTATTATGAGAGCATCGACCTGATCGATGCCTTCCACCCGCAGACGATCCTCGCCTGGGGCCTCAACCGGCAGCTCCTGCCGGTCGGCAATGGCGCACCGCTGCGGCTGAGGGTCGAACGGCAGCTGGGCTACAAGCATGCCAAATATATCCAGCGGATCGAAGCGGTGAACAGCCTGGCCGGCCGCGGGCTCGGCAAGGGCGGTTATTGGGAGGATTATCACGATTATGCCTGGTATGCCGGGATCTGAACCTGCGCCTCATCCCAGCGGGGCAGGCCTGCGGCTCTCGATCCAGCTGAACAAACCGACGCCGCCGATCACCAGCGCCGTCCCCGCCGCTTCCGGCAGGCCGAAGGGTTCGCCGAGCACGACGATGGCAAGGACGATCGTCACCAGGGGGCTGAGCGTAGAGATGATCGCCGTGCCCTGCGCACCGATCCGCGCCGTGCCGGCCGACATCATGAAGGTGGGTATGATTGTCGAGAAGATCGCGAGATACGATATCAGCAGCCAGGCATGGGGCGGCAGCGCCAGCACCGAAATGCTGTGCGTCGCCAGGAACTGGAGGATCAGCGTTACGCCCGCGGCGCTCAGGGCGATTGCCGAGAACAGCCCGGGGCCGCAGCGCAGGATCATCTCGCGGGCGAACAGCTGATAGAGGGCGAAGGTCGCCGCCGCCGTCAACACCAGCGCGGCCCCGCCCAGCATCGTCGGTGTCAGGCGTGACGGATTTGCGCCGAACATCACAATCAACCCGGCATAGCTCATCGACGCTCCGACCAGCGCGTGCAGCCGCAGCTGGTGCTTGAGCAGCACTCGCCCGAACAGCAGCACCAGGAACGGATAGGTGAACAGGATCAGACGCTCGGTCTGGGCCTCGAGCGTCGCGAGCCCTTCGAAATCAAGCCAGGACGAGACGTGATAGCCGATTATGCCCACCACGGCGGCGAGGCCGATGCTGCGTATATCGGGCCGCTTGTCGAACGGCCGCCGCCGCCATTCGATCACGCCGACCATGGCGAAGACCGGCAGCGACAGCATCATCCGAACAGCGAGCAGGCTCGTGCTGTCGATCGGATAGACATAGATGAGCTTGATCAGCACGCCCTTGACGGCGAACAGCATCGCACCCGCGGCGGACAGGGCAAAGCCCGTCAGCCGCCACCGCTCTGCCGGCGTAAATCGGATAGCCATCGATAATCCTTTCCCCTCCCGCGTGCGGGAGGGGGATGAGGTTCAGGCCGAGGCCTGGTCGACCGGAGCGCGGCCGCGTTTCACGATCATCTTGTTGAGCGCGTTCACATAGGCCTTGGCCGAGGCGACCATCGTGTCCTGATGCGCGCCACGGCCTCGGGTGGTGCGGCCGTGCTCCGACAGCAGCACCGAGACCTCGGCTTGTGCGTCGGTGCCGCCGGTGACGGCGTGGACTTCGTAGCGTTCGAGCACCGAGCTGTCGTGCGGGACGATCAGGCGGATGGCATTGAACAGCGCGTCGACGGGGCCGTTGCCGCGCGACGTGACAGTCTTTTCCTCGCCATCGATTTCGAGCGTCAGGATCGCGCGCTGTGGCCCGTTCGATCCGCAATAGATCTCGACTTCCCGGACCTGAATGGCATCGTGGCCGCGCAGCACCTCGTCATCCACGAGCGCGACGATATCCTCGTCAAAGACGGCCTTTTTTGCATCGGCGAGCTGCTTGAACCGGCCGAAAGCATCCTGGAAGGCGTTGTCGCCGAGCGTATAGCCCAGCTCCTCGAGCTTCTGTCGAAACGCGGCGCGGCCAGAATGCTTGCCCATCACCAGGCTGGACTGGGTCAGGCCGACGCTTTCCGGGGTCATGATCTCGTAGGTCGAGCTGTCCTTGATCATGCCGTCCTGATGAATGCCGCTTTCATGCGCGAAGGCATTGGCGCCGACGATCGCCTTGTTGGGCTGCACCTGGAAGCCGGTGATGCCCGAAATCAGGCGCGAAGCACGGGTGATCTCGGTCGAGACGATGCTGGTGGCGACCGGCATCACGTCGTGACGGACCTTCAGCGCCATGGCGATCTCCTCGACCGCGGCGTTGCCGGCGCGTTCGCCGATGCCGTTGATGGTCGATTCAACCTGGCCGGCGCCGGCCATCACCGCCGCCAGCGTATTCGCCACCGCCAGGCCCAGATCATTGTGGCAATGGGTTGAAAAGGTCGCCAGGCCGGCATTGGGCACGCGATTGATCATGTCGCGAAACATCGCGCCATAGGTTTCCGGCGTGGCATAGCCGACAGTATCCGGCAGGTTGATTGTCCGCGCTCCGGCGGCGATCGCGATTTCGATGGCTCGCGCCAGGAAATCGGGCTCGGAACGGGTCGCGTCCTCGGCCGACCATTCGACATCGGGGCACAGGTTGCGCGCCAGCCGCACGGTGCGGTCGATTGCCTCCAGCACCTCGTCGGGCGACTTGTTCAGCTTGACCCGCATATGCAGCGGCGACGTTGCGATGAAGGTATGAATACGCGGCGCAACCGCGTGCTGCACTGCTTCCCAGGCCCGTTCGATGTCGGCATTTGCCGCGCGCGCCAGACTGGCGACCGTGGCGCGATGGCACTGGCGCGCGACTTCGGACACTGCTTCGAAATCGCCCGGCGATGCGATGGCGAAACCGGCCTCGATGATGTCGACGCCCATCGCCTCCAGCTGGGCGGCGACCTGCAATTTCTCCTCGAGGTTCATCGAGCAGCCGGGAGACTGCTCGCCATCGCGCAAGGTCGTATCGAAAATCTTGATTATTCTGGTCACGGAACCTGCTCCTGCTGCAGGGTGGTCATTCTGGGCTGATGCTGACCCCTTAGACGCCGTGGCTTGCCGGGCCGGCCGACCCCAAGCGAAAACGCGCGCCTAAGGGCGCGTAAGTCGAAGCAGGAGGAGGGCGGTGTGCCGCGTCATTGCGCCGCGCTGATACATCGAACAGGCTTGGCAAGTCCATAGGCGATTCATCGCACCTGCTGGAACGGCCGGAAACAGGCGCGGACTTCGCTGGTGAAGAGTTCCGGCTGCTCGAACGCCGCGAAATGGCCGCCCCGGTCGAGCTCGTTCCAGTGGACGATATTCGGATAGTTGCGTTCCACCCAGCGCCTGCTGGCACGCAGGATCTCCTTGGGGAAGATGCTGCACCCGGTGGGCACCAGCACCTTCGTGGGGAGAAAGGTGGTGGCCAGGCTTTCCCAATAAAGCCGCGCGGATGAGGCGCCGCTGCCCGTCAGCCAGTAGACACTGATATTGTCGAGCATTTCGTCGACACTGAGGATATTTTCGGGATCGCCGCCGCAATCAGTCCAAGCGTGGAACTTCTCATATATCCAGGCGGCCTGGCCAACCGGGGAATCGACGAGGCTGTAGCCGATCGTCTGCGGCCGGGTCATCTGCTCGGTCGAGTAGCCGGTCTCCTCCTTCTGGAAGGCGGCGAATGACGCCCAATATCCTTTTTCCTCCGCCGTCCAGTCCGACTGATCGCTCGGATCGGGGAAGGCGCTCACCAGGTTGAGGTGGATCGCGGCCAGACCCGCCGGGGCGAGCGCGCCCAGCTTCGTCGTGACGGCGGAGCCCCAATCGCCACCCTGCGCCACATAGCGATCGTAGCCGAGCCGGTCCATCAAGATCGCCCACGCGCGGGCGGCGCGCTCGACGTTCCAGCCGGTTTCCGCCGGCTTGCCGGAAAAGCCATAGCCGGGGAGCGAGGGAATGATCAGGTGGAAGGCATCCTCGGCCCTGCCGCCATGCGCGGTGGGATCCGACAATGGCCCGACGACCTTCAGGAACTCGATGATCGACCCGGGCCAGCCATGGGTCAGGAGCAGTGGCAGCGCATCGGGATGAGGGGATCGGACATGCATGAAGTGGATCTGCAGACCATCGATCTCGGTCCGATACTGGCCCAGCGCATTGAGCCGGGCTTCGCAGCGCCGCCAGTCATAGCCATTGCGCCAGTAATCGCAGAGTGCCCGGACCTTCGCGAGCGGTACGCCCTGCGACCAGTCGTCCACAGGCTCCGCCTCCGGCCAGCGGGCATGGTCCAGTCGACGATGGAGATCGTCGATCTCGGCCTGCGGAACTGCGATCTGGAAGCTCTCGATTATCGACATGATCTCTCCACGATATGCTGAACACCTATGCATTGCCCTAGGTGCTGGCAATCAGGATTTCGGACGGAGCGCTTCCGTGAGCGAGGCGGTGGCGCTGCCCCTTCGGGCAGGCCTGGGCTGATCGGGAGCGGGAGCCCAGCCCGTCAGGTAGATGAGTTCGAAGGTTTCGCGCAGCCGTCCGTCGGGGCTGGCTGCAGTCTGGAATTGTCGGAACAGCTCGACGAGCCAGGCACGCCCCGGCCCCTTGCGCGCGCGCTGCACCAGCATGTTGGTGGCGGCCATCCCGCGTAGGTCGCGCATCAGCCGGAGCGGATCGCCATAACCGATGTCGAGGCGCTCGCTGTCGGCCACTTGCAGTGCGAACCCTGCACGCGACAGCAGATCGCCCGCCGAGCGAACGTCGATCTGGGGGTGGATGCGCGGCACCGCGCCGCCGCTGGCTGTGCTGTCGGCCGCGAGCGTCGCCGATTTCAGCCAGGCGAGGCTGCCGGCGCCGGCAAAGCTACCCAGAAACAGGCCGTCCGGCCGCAGCACCCGCCGGATCAGCGCGAGCGCACCGGGAAGATCGTTCACGCTGTCGAGCACACCCACTGACACCACGAGGTCGAAGCTCGCATCAGCGAAGGGCAGGCGATCCTCGTCGCACTGAACGCCGCCAGAGGCGTGGGCGAAGGCGAAACCCGCGTCGGCGCTGACGATCCGGCGTTCGGGCGCTGCAAGGCGTTCGGCGAGCAGCCCGTCATGGCTGCCCAGCACCAGCATCCTGTCGAACGCGCGTGTAACCATCGCGAGCCGTTCGGCCAGCTCGTCGGCCATATGCTCGATGAGGAAACCATGATCCGCGAACATAGGCGCGGCGCGATCCCGCCGCAGGCGTCGCAGTGTCCGGTCGAAAATCTCGGGCTGGTCCATCGCCGGCGCTTGTGCCGCCGGGCCGGTTGCATGACAAGGCTCCATGGGGCTGATCCGGGGCGTCAAGGCGGTGATCGGGGCGGGGGTGGCGTTTGCGCTGCCGCCGCGTTGCCCCGGCTGTGGCGCCATCACTCCCGATGTCGACGTCTTCTGCATCGATTGCTGGTCGGCGCTCGCTTTCCTGGGCGATCCGCAATGCGCACGATGCGGCGCCCCGTTCGAAGTCGATCCCGGCACGGGTGCGCTTTGCGGCGCCTGCCATGCCGACCCACCGCCGATCGACGCCATGCGGGCGGCCGTCGCCTATGGAGCCATCGCACGTGCGCTGGCGCTCAAGCTCAAATATGGACGGCGGCCGGGTATCGCCCGCACCATGGCTGCGCAGATGCGACGGCACATGGCACGCGATGGCGAGTGGCTGATCGTGCCGGTGCCGCTCCATCGCTGGCGGGTATGGTCGCGCGGCTACAACCAGTCGGCGCTGATCGCGCGCGCGCTGCTCCCGGAATCGGGCCATGTCCTCCTGCTCGACGCGCTGTCCCGCACCCGCGCGACGCCGATGCTGCGCGGGCTGGGGCCGGATCGCCGCGCGCGGGCGGTGCGCGGCGCCTTCGCGGTGCGGGACAAGGCGGCTGTGGCCGGGCGGCCGGTGCTGCTGGTCGACGATGTCTATACCACGGGCGCCACCGTCAACGCCTGCGCCAGGGCGCTCAAGCGTGCCGGCGCGACGCGGGTGGAGGTGCTCTGCTGGGCGCGCGTCGTGCGCGATGAGGATGTCGCGCAGGACCTGGCGCATTGACTTTCCGCCGGCCCGACAACATTTCGACGGTGAGAAGGACCCTGCCGCATGCCCAAAGTAGAGATCTACACGAAGGATTTCTGTCCCTATTGCTCGCGCGCCAAGGCGCTGCTCGATGTGAAGGGCGTCGCGTTCGAGGAATATAACATCAGTTCGGGCGGTGCGAAGCGGGCCGAGATGCTGCACCGTTCGAACGGGGGCTACACCGTGCCGCAGATATTCATCGACGGCAGTCATATCGGCGGCTGCGACGATATCTTCGCGCTCGATCGCGCCGGCAAGCTCGATCCACTGCTGACCGCCTGATGCGCGTTGCGATCCACCAGAGCCGGACGGGGATCGATCCCGCCGCCAATGCCCGATCCCTCGTCGAGGCGATTCGCCGGGCGAAGACCGGCGGGGCGGACATGTTGTTCACCCCCGAAATGTCCGGCCTGCTCGATCAGAAGCGGGCTCGCGCGTCCGAGCATCTGCACGACGAGGCGAGCGATCCGGTGCTGGCGGCGGTCCGTACCGCGGCGGCCGATGCGGGCCTGTGGGTGGATCTCGGCTCGCTGGCATTGACCGGCGGGTCCGATGGCCGGTTGGTCAACCGCGGCTTCATCATCGACGACAAGGGCGCGATCCGCGCGCGCTACGACAAGATCCATCTGTTCGATGTCGACTTGCCGACCGGAGAAAGCTGGCGCGAGTCCGCTGCCTATGCGCCGGGCGAGCGCAGCGTGGTTGCGGCGACGCCCTGGGCCCGGATCGGCCTGTCGATCTGCTACGACATGCGCTTCCCGGACCTTTATCGCGCGCTGAGCAACGCCGGCGCGGAGATATTGTCGGTGCCGGCTGCGTTCACCGTGCCGACCGGCCGGGCGCACTGGCATGTTCTGCTGCGGGCCCGCGCGATCGAGGCCGGAGCATTCGTGATCGCGGCGGCGCAATCCGGCGAACATGAGGACGGTCGCGCCACCTACGGCCATTCGCTGGTGGTCGATCCATGGGGCGAGGTCCTGCTCGACATGGGCGAGGGCGAGGGCGTCGGCTTTGCCGATCTGGATATGGCCCGGCTTGCCGACATTCGGGCTCGGGTGCCGGTTCTCCAGCATCGCCGAGCTATCGCGCCGGTCGAGATCAGCGCATGATTGTCTTCGATCTCAGCTGCAAAAGTGCGGGTCATGTGTTTGAAATATGGTTCGGCTCTTCTTCCGACTATGAGGAGCAGAAGGCCCGCGGGCTGGTGAGCTGCCCCTATTGCGGATCGACCGACATCGACAAGGCGGTGATGGCGCCCAATGTCGGTGCCAAGGGCAACAGCCGCAGCGAGGCGGCGACCGCCGTCGTGCCAGCCGCCGCTAATGTGCCGTCGCCGGCCGAGTTCAAGGCGATGGTGAAAAAGCTGGCCGAGGTGCAGGCCAGGATGCTCGAAGGATCCGACTATGTCGGCCCCAGCTTCGCCGATCAGGCGCGCTCGATGCACCTGGGCGAACAGGACGCGCGGCCGATCCACGGCCAGACCACCGTCGAGGAAGCCAAGGCGCTGATCGAGGAAGGCGTGCCGGTCGCGCCGCTGCTGCTGCCGGTGGTGCCCCCCGAGTCGAAGAACTGACTATGGGGCCCGCCGGCGTTCGCCGGACGTGTAGCGGTTGGCAAAGGAGAGGGTTTGGTGGTCCCGGAGGGACTCGAACCCCCGACGCCCACTTTAGGAAAGTGGCGCTCTATCCGGCTGAGCTACGGAACCACGGAGGCGCTTCCTAGTCCCGCGAGATGATTCGGTCCAGCCGTCTCGGCGCAGCTCGATCCAGGCTTCGATCCGCGGTCGGCCGCCGGGCTCGACTCGGACGGCATTAAAGATCAACATGTAGGCAGGATGACCGGCAGGCAAACACCTGGTGACGATGGCACAGATCCCGTCTCCTACGCGGGCTACCTGGCGCTCGATGTCATCCTTTCTGCCCAGAAGCCCCTGTCCGACATGCATGACGAACTATTGTTCATCATCATCCATCAAACGAAGGAGTTATGGCTCAAGCAGATGATCGCCGAGCTGATGCTGGCAAAGCGTCTCGCACGGACAGGCCTGCTGGTGGAGGCCTATAAGTCGCTCGCCCGAATCTCGCGTATCCAGGCGGTCATGACATTGTCGTGGGATGTGCTCGCGACGATGACTCCGAGCGACTATAGCGGCTTCCGCGGCGTCCTCGGGGCAAGTTCGGGCTTCCAGTCCTACCAGTTCCGTACCGTCGAGTTCCTGCTCGGACTGAAGGAGGCTGGCCACCTCGAGCACCAGCTGGAGGCTCCGCACGCGCACGCTGTCCTCGAAGCCGCCTTATATGCCCCGTCGCTTTGGGACGATGCCAATGCCGCGCTGGCCGCGGCGGGCTTTGCCGTGCCGGACCACATTCTCGAGCGGGACTGGACCCAGCCCTATGTTCCGGATCCGGCGGTGGAGGCCGCCTGGGCCGAGGTGTATCGCGACACGGGCCGCTGGTGGGAGCTGTACCAGTTCGCCGAGAAGTTGGTGGACATCGATGAGGCGCTGGCGATCTGGCGGCACACGCATATGCTCACCGTGTCGCGCATCATCGGCGGCAAGCGGGGCACGGGCGGGACGGCCGGGGTCGCTTATCTTCAATCTACCGTCGTCAAGCGCGCCTTTCCGGAACTCTGGTCCCTGAGAACGCAGTTGTGAATGGCCCTGCGGCACGGCCGGATCACAAGCATCTGTTCCAGCGTGCGCTCGCCGCGGCGCCGGGTCGCCTGCACATGGCGGCGCACAGCCATCACCTCTGGCCGGACGCAAGCTTCGCCGGCCAGATGGCAGCATGGGAGGATGCGGCGCGCCTTGCCGATCGCAAATGGGATCGCGTGATGGGCGAAGTCTGGCCCGCGGCGCAACGCCATGTCACCGCTGAGCTGCGGCTGCCCGATCCGACGAGCATAGTCTTCGCACCGAACACGCATGAGCTTCTGGTCCGCCTCGTCTCGTCGCATCCCGCCGCGCGTCCGCTACGGGTGCTGACCAGCGAGGGCGAGTTTCACAGCTTTCGCCGCCAGGCGGCGCGCTGGGCGGAGGCGGGCGAGATCGTGCTGGAGTCTGTGCCCGTTACGGGAGACGGTTTCGCCGAGCGCTTCATTGCCCGCGCAAGAAGTGGCGAGCATGACCTGATATTCGTCAGCCATGTCATGTTCGGCAGCGGCCTTGTGTTCGATCGCCTGGGTGAACTGGCCGAGCTCGCAGATGCGGCGGGACCATGGGTGGTGATCGACGGATATCATGGCTTCATGGCGATCGAGACCGATCTCTCCGCTTTCGCCGATCGCGTCTTCTACCTCGCCGGCGGTTATAAATATGCGATGGCGGGCGAAGGCGTGGCGCTCATGCATGCTCCTGCGAGCTTCGGACCACGACCGATCGTCAGCGGATGGTATGCGGAGTTCGACGATCTCGCCTTGCCGCGGGGGACGGTGGGCTATGCCCAGGATGCGCGTCGCTACCTTGGCGCAACCTTCGACCCGTCGGGACTGTACCGTTTCGTCGCCGTCCGCGACATGCTCGATGCCGAAGGTCACTCCACGGAGTCGATCTGCGCGCACGTCTCTGCATTGCGCGCTGCATTGCTGGCGTGCGTCGATGCAACGGCGCTGGGCAGCGCCGAGCTGCTCAACCCGCCAGGCGGACCAGCGCAGGCCCGCTTCCTCGCATTCCGTTCCCCACGCGCCGCGGCCTGGAAGGCCGCGCTCGATGAGGAGCAGGTGATTGTCGATGTGCGGGGCGATGTGTTGCGGATCGGCCTGGGGCTGTATCATGATCGGCACGATATCGAGCGACTGATCACGATATTGGGCAGGCTGGGGCCGTAGGCTGTCGCGCGGTCCGGATGGTGGGACCTTCAATGCATGATTAGGCCAATGCGATTATCGGATCGGCAAGGCCGCAGCGGGGCATATGTGGATTTGCAACGCTGCTGGGGATTCCCTGAGACCGAAAATTGGAGCGGGTGAAGGGAATCGAACCCTCGTCGTAAGCTTGGGAAGCTTCTGCTCTGCCATTGAGCTACACCCGCATTTCAATCACTTAGAGACTTTTTGAAAGTAATTTGTCTCTTTTTTGTCTCTTATTCCTCGAGCATCGCATGACGTCGTGCCGGACCCTCTTAGCAAATCGGATTGGTATGTGAAGGGGCAGAAGCTACGCCGCACCACATGGTTTTGACCCGTGCCGATGCCCTTACTACGTTGGCAGGCGATTTCGGTGTACCGAACCTGCTTGTGTCCTATTGCAACCCCGATCGCCGTCGTAGGCGGCGATATTGTGAAAGGATATGTTTGTACGCACGTCACGACGCCGAGACTTACCGGCTTGGGGAATTGTCCGACCGCCTCAAGGCGGGCAATGTGGGCAGGGCTGTACAGCACAACCGCACGCACCTGCTTCTTTGAGAGCAACCTATCCATCGCGAACGCCATCTCTGGAGCCTCGCGAGGCTCAAGGTTTCACCCTTGGGCGAGCAACCGTACCATGAAGCCCGCGTACTTCGCCAGATCGGCGGGCTTCCCCTTTATGTAACGATATTTTCGTAAGCTAACCGATCGGAGTTCCGCCTTCTGGTGCTGTGTCCGCAGCCGGTGCAGCAGCAGAGGGCTGCTTATCCTTGTCATCGGCTGGCTGGTCGGGCTCGGTCACGGGGCATGCGAGCTTGAGTGTATGTGCCTCTTTACCAAAATACGGCGTTGGAGCACCTTCCTCGCGGATGACGCCTTGCCAAGCCTCGTCTGTCAGGGCGTTCGCTAAGGTCAATATTTGATCGCCGGTGATGAGGTCTGAAAGGGAGCAATCCAAATAGTCTTTCGTCAGCCGGAAGGCGCGATAACGGAAGGGCGTGCTCGGCAAAGGTGACAACGGACGATCAGGAATTGTGGCGACCTTGGCTTCATTCACAAGATTCCCCAGCTTCCGCAGCATCGATTGCAACTGGTCAGCGCCGCGTACGTTTTCTAGTCGGTCAATAGCCAACGCAAGTTCAGCATCCACCCTCGCGGCGTTCAGCGATGCTACGGCGTCTTCGCTGACTGCCTGACTGGGAGCGAACTTTGCTTGGAGATCCGATATGCGTTTGGCGACATCGGCCGCAACATTGGTTGAATCTTTCGTAATTTCAAAAATTACATATGCCGTCTCTAACAAGCAAAAAGCGGTTGAATTCTCGTTGATCGAATAAACACGGGCTCCGCCGTACCTCAGGCCGTCAGGCACGAACCGATAGTCAGGCAGGGGCATCCCGGCCAAGTTACGCCGACGCTGCGAGGATTCTAGCTTGCTAAGACGTTCGCGGGGTTGTGGATCGTCACTATTCGATACCGGTGGAACGCACGGACGAGTTCGTGCGGCTTCGTCGAACACGATAAATTGCGAAGCGTATACCGGTGTTGCGAAGGTAGCGTCCTGCGCCTGTGGATTTTGTTTGCTGACAACGGCGACAAGATGCTGGCGAACCGCCTTATTGAATGCGGGTGTATCTACCGGAAGAGTGCCGAGGTCAGGTATTTTTACGCGGAGAGCCGCTTGCGTCTTCGCGCCGGGTTTACCATCTATTTTGAGACCTGATCCCAATTCGCGCTGAAGTGCTTTAACTTCAGCATCACTGAGTTGGGCACTACTTACTTCACTAGACGATTTTTCCGATGTAGTATTGTCCGGTTCGACCTTCTGCTGCTCGTTTGGAAAGAGCTGGAACGACATATCCAAGATTGCGCGATTGTGCTTACCTGAAATGAGCTGATCCGCGACTTGCACGGCGGTATCAACGATTGGCCCAGCGGCCGCCGCTCCCGATATGTAGGAGCTAATGAAGCTCGCGCCTTTCTTGATCGCTTCAAGATTGGCGCGCAAGGCTGCATCTTTATCATCCCGAACATCGTATAGTCTTACTCGTACACTCGGCGGGTAGAGGTAGAACCATTCATTCTGTGAGAATATAACCTGATTCAGGAATTGAAGGTTGCCTTCGGGCGGGACGTCCGTCTGGTAAAAGGCGACGATTGGCTTCTGCAAGGCTTTAGCGCCATTGAAGTCGAGGACAATCGCAATATCCCGCCTGCAATGTTTCTTGCACTGCCCCGCGGGATTGAACTTGGCCAAACCACCAATACCGACCCGGTGCAAACGTACAGTAATTGGACTTCCATTCGCGATTTTTCTGCGAAGGGCGCAGTTTCCCCGCGCTTGCGCGACCTTGTCGTGACCATCTGTCACGTCCTCGGCATCCAGCCAGCCCTTCAGTTTGGATGGCGCAAATAGGCGATAGCTTTTATCAGCCTCGGGACCGCACAAGTCGACGTAATATGGAACGCTAGCCGGAACCATCGACGTTCTAACGCTGCTCGATGTGCTGGCCACATCGTCGCCGTTTCCGAGGCAGCCCGTTAGCGCTATGCACAGCAAAGTGGCGCCAATATGCCAAACTCTAGCTCCCATTGTTTCCCCCAACGAACCCTGTGTCGCCAAAACATTCATCGCCGCACGGGATGGATCCTATCTTATCGATAGTCGAACCGATGCAATATTAGGTGCAAACACGCGCAGTAGACGAGTATCAGAATATGGATCTATCGATGTCGAGGCAGATGAGCCATAATATCAATCTGTTTCTTATCCGTTATGGATTGAAAATATGCCCTTCCCCGAAGGAAGGGCATCGTGCTTTCAAGGAAAGCGCGTTAAATCAGAGGTTTGCTATTTCGAAATGATATTGCCTAGAAAGGTCGCATATCGACCCAACGCAGCTCGTTTCTCCTTGAGGCGATCAGGACGCAGGTTTCCTCGTTCCGGGTGCCTCAGAGGATGAGGAGCCGGAAAATGCTTCTGGTGCCGTCTCCTGAAGCGTTCGAGACAAGCTTGAGTTCGCTCCGTCCTGGCTTCTACCAGCGACAGGTCGGGTATTTCGCGATGGTGACGAGTTTGCGGTTGTGGCCGCACATGACGATCCACGTTTTGGTCTTCAGCCCGACACGGATGTCGAAGTCGGGTGTCTTGGTATCAAAGAACTTGGGATTCTTGTCGGAGCCTTTCAGACCCCGAATGCTGATCTCCGTCAAAGTATCTCGGGCACAATCTGTCTCCTTTCTGTCTCCACTATAGAATGCGTAGGGGTGAACGGCATGGTCAGCATGAGGACAGAATGGTCAGCATGAGGACAGAAAGGTCGAGGAAAGCCGGGCTTTCCATCCGTGGGATCGAGCGGCGTTGGGCATCTGCCGATGGCCATCGCCTGATCCGCCCGCCGATTGCGACAAGGACAGGCCATTGGTCAACGTGCAGTCTGTTCTGCTAAGGCGTCGGCATGACCCACGACAGTCCTGATACCCGACGCGATGTGCGGACCGCAATGATATCCGGCGCCCGGGGCGCATGCCCGGCGTGCGGCGAGGCTGCGCTGTTCGCGCGCTTCCTGAAGCCGGTGGGCCAATGCCCGGGCTGCGGCCAGGACTGGACCTTGCACAGCGCCGACGATCTGCCCGCCTATCTGGTGGTGCTGATCCTCGGCCATATCCTCGTGCCGTTCGTCGTCGCCGCCAATCTGCGATTCGACATGCCGATGTGGGTGCAGATGACGCTGTGGCCGGGGCTCGCCCTGATCCTGGCGACGCTGATGATCCAGCCCGCCAAGGGCGCGGTGATCGGGCTGCAATGGGCGCGGCGGATGCACGGCTTTTCGGGCGGGCGATGACGGCGGCCTTTCTATTCGATCCGGCGCACAAGATGCTTTCTAAGCCGCTCTAATCTCGATTATAGCTGCCGGGGCGAGTTTGCGGGGGAAGCTGAGTTGGCGGTGGGATCGGACTGGCGCACGCTGACCTGGCGTGCTTGGGGACGGCCCCGCGAATTCACGGCGCCGCAGCTGCAGAAGGCATGCGAATATGCGATGATCGCGCTGGTCGGGGCCGCCGCGCTTGGCCTCGCCTGGGCGCTCGCGGCACCGACCGCGCGTGATGATGCGGGGTCGTCTGCGCCGGCACGCTTCGACAGGACGCCAGCCGCTTTCGTCGCCTTCGACCCCTTCTTCCGGCTGAGCCGCGGCGCGGGCGAGCCGGGCGTGGTCACCTCGCTCAACCTCACCCTCCACGGCGTAAGAGCCGACCAGGCATCGGGCCGCGGCTCGGCGATCATCAGCCTGCCCGACGGCACCCAGAACAGCTATGCGGTCGGCGACGAGATCGTGCCGGGCGCGGTGCTGGCGGGGGTGGCGTTCGACAGCGTCACCATCCGCCGCGATGGCGCCAGCGAGACGCTGTATCTCGACCAGTCGACCGCCGCCCCGATCGCCGCCGCTCCCGCTGCTGCGACTGCGCCCGACCCGTTCGCGGCGATCCGGGCCGGCGGCGCGGCATCGGCACCACCGCCGCTGATCGCCGACATCTCGGCCGAGCCGCGGATGCGTGGCGGACGGGTCGATGGCTATATCCTGCGCCCCGGATCGGTGGGCACGGCGTTCGCCGGGGCGGGCCTGCTGCCGGGCGATGTGCTGATGACGATCAATGACCGGGCCGTGGGCGACGGCGCAGGGCTGGAGCAGCTCGCCGGCGGCGGCAAGCCGGTATCCGTCCAGATCGAGCGTGGCGGCAAGCCGATGACGTTGACGATCGGAGCAGCGAAGTGAAGCCGTGGATAGCCTTCGGCGCGCTGGCGCTGTGCGCAGCCCCAATCGCGGCGCAGCAGGTGCTGAACCTGCGCGATGCCGACATTCGCGCGTTCATCCAGGATGCGGCGCGCGTGACCGGGCGGAATTTCATCATCGATCCCCGGGTGACCGGCAAGGTGTCGGTCGTGACCGACCGCGCGCTCAGCAGGAGCGAGTATTTCGAAATGTTCCTGTCGACCCTGCGCGCCAACAGCCTGGTCGCGGTGCCGATGAGCGGCGGTGGCTTCCGCATCCAGCCTGCCGAGGGCGCGGCGGCGCTTGCCGGACGGATCGGCTCGGCCAATGGTTCGGGCAATAATTTCGTGACCGACGTCGTCCGGCTGCGCGCCACCGATGCGACGACCGCGATCGACACGCTCAAGCCGCTGGTCAGCCCGCAAGGGTCGATCACCGCCAATCGCAGCGCCAATTCGCTGGTGATCGCGGACTATGCCGACAATCTGCGCCGCATGCGCAGCCTGATCGCGCAGATCGACCGCGACAGTACGACCACCCGGATGATCCCGTTGAAGAATGCCGGTGCTCGCGAGATCGCTTCTGCGCTCAGCACGCTGACGGCGGGGCAGGGCGGTGCCGCCAGCGGCGCCACCGTGGTGGCGGTCGACAGCGGCAACGCATTGCTGCTGCGCGGCGACGGCCCGAGCGTGTCGCGGATGGCCGCGCTAGCCGAGGATCTCGACAGTCGCGCCGCCAGTGCCAGCGAGATCCGGGTGATCTTCCTGCAATATGCGGACGCCGCCAAGCTGATGCCTGTGCTGCAGCAACTGATCGGCCAGGCCGGGGAGGTCCCTGCGCCGACCGCCGGCAATGGCGCCGCAACGGCTGCGGCGCCCGCTCCGGCGCCACACGGCAAGGGCGAGGCTATCGTCACCCGCTACGAAGGCGCCAACGCGATCATCATAGCCGGGCCGGCCGACGTGCAGCGGACGCTGGGCGGGGTGATCCGGCAGCTCGATACGCGCCGCGATCAGGTGCTGGTCGAGGCGATCATCGTCGAGATTTCGAACGATGCCGCCCGCAAGCTCGGCGTCCAGTTTCTGCTGGGCGGCAAGCCCGGCTCGGGCGTGCCGATCGCGGCGACCAACTATTCGAATGCCGCGCCCAACATCCTGACGATCGCAGGCGCCGTCGGCGCGCGCGAGCTTGCCACCAAGACGACCGTCGTCAACGGCACCACCACGACCACGACCGAGAACAGCGCGATCAGCGACCAGCTCGCCGAGGCAGCGGTCAGCTCGATCCTCAATGCCGGCGGCGGTTTCGCCGGCTTTGCCGACAAGATCGGGCATAACGCGATCTTCGGGGCGATCATCAACGCGGTGCAGACCGATACCAAGTCGAACATCCTGTCGACGCCATCGGTGCTGACGCTCGACAATCAGGAGGCCAAGCTGCTGGTCGGGCAGGAAATCCCGATCACCACCGGCCAGGCGCTGTCGAACAATTTCGAGAACCAGTTCCGCACCGTCCAGCGCCAGAATGTCGGCATCCAGCTCGAGGTAAAGCCGCAGATCAATGCCGGCGGCGCGATCAAGCTGTTCCTGCGCCAGGAGGTCTCCTCGATCGCGGGGCCTGTCACCAGCGGATCGGCCGACCTGATCCTCAACAAGCGCGAGATCGAGACGACGGTGACCGTCGACGATGGCGACATCATCGCGCTCGGCGGACTGCTCGACGACAATGAGCGCCGGACGATCGAGGCGATTCCGCTGCTGAGCCGGATCCCCGGCATCGGCGAGCTGTTCAAGTCGCGCTCGCGCAGCCATGTGAAGACCAACCTCATGGTGTTCATCCGGCCGACCATCCTGCGCAGCCCTGGCGACGCCCAGCGGCTCGCGGCGCAGCGCTACGGCTATATCCGCGGCGAGCAGATCCGCTACGGCAAGCCGGGCGAGGAGCCGGGGATCGACGAGCTGGTGACCGACTATATGGGCACGACCGCGCCGGCGGCTCCACCGGCTTCGGCCGCTCCAGCCGGGCAGCCCGAGATCATCGTCCCCAAGGTGACCACATCGCGCCAGGTGATTCGCCCCGTGCCGGTGCCGCCCTCCGCCAAGCCGCGCGGGCAATGAGCGAAGCGGCGGCCATCGCATCCGCGCCGGCCATTCCCTATGCCTTTGCACGGCGCACCGGGCTGGTGCCGCTTGCGGCAAGCGATGGAGAAGGCCGCCCGATCATCGGGATGAGCAGTGCCGCCGACCGCAATGCCTTGATCGAGCTACGCCGCTATCTCGGCCATGGCTTCGTGGTGGAGCCGCTCGCGCCCGACCGGTTCGAGCGGGCGCTCTCCGAACATTATGCGATCGATGGGCAGGCGGCGGAAATCCTCGGTGGCGCACTGGTGACCGGCGAGGAGCTGAGCGCGCTTGCCAGCGACATCCCGACGAGCGCCGACCTGCTCGACAGCGCCGACGACGCGCCGATCATCCGGTTGATCAACGGCGTGATCGCCGACGCGGTGCGCAGCGGCGTCTCGGACATTCACTTCGAGCCCTATGACAGCGGGCTCGTCATCCGCATGCGGATCGACGGGGTGCTGGCCGAGCGGCTGCGCCTGCCGGTCGCGGTCGCGCCGCTGGTGGTGAGCCGCATCAAGGTGATGTCGCGGCTCGACATCGCCGAACGCCGCCTGCCGCAGGATGGGCGCATCGGCCTGTCGATCGCCGGGCGCCTGCTCGACGTGCGCGTCTCCACCTTGCCCGGCCGCTCGGGTGAACGGGTGGTGCTGCGCATCCTCGACAAGGAAGCGGCCGGGATCGCGCCCGAGGCGCTGGGGATGCCGGCGCGGATAGAGAACGCGTTCCACCACGCGCTGACCGAACCCAACGGCGTCATCCTCGTCACCGGGCCGACCGGATCGGGCAAGACCACCACGCTCTACGCGGCGCTCCGCCTGCTCAACGACGGCAGCCGTAATATCCTGACGGTCGAGGATCCCGTCGAATATGCGATCGATGGCGTCGGCCAGACCCAGGTCAATCCGAAGGTTGGCCTGGACTTCGCGGCCGGGCTGCGCGCGATCCTGCGCCAGGATCCGGATGTGGTGATGGTCGGCGAGATCCGCGATCGCGAGACGGCCGACATCGCGACGCAGGCGTCGCTCACCGGCCATCTCGTCCTGTCGACCGTTCACACCAACGATGCCGTCGGGGCGATCACGCGGCTGCGCGACATGAAGATCGAGCCCTTCCTCATCGCATCGACCCTGCGCGTCGTGATCGCCCAGCGGCTCGTCCGCCGGCTTTGCCCGATGTGCAGCATCGCCGATCTGCCGGCGCCCGGCGTGCGGATCGGGCTGAAGCTCAAGAAGGACGAGCAGGTGCGTTCGCCGGGCGGCTGCGACGCCTGTGGGCAGAGCGGCTATCGCGGGCGGATCGGGCTGTTCGAGCTGATCCGGATCGACGATCGCATCCGCGCGGTGATCAACGACAATGGCGACGAGGATGCGATCGCGCGGCTCGCCTTCGCCGATGGCGACAGATTGGCGAAAGCGGCGCGGCGGCTCGTTCGCGATGGCGTCACCAGTCCCGAGGAGGCGTTGCGAATCCTGCGTAGCGATGGCGGCGATGGCTGATTTCGCCTGGCATGCGATCGACTCCGGCGGGCGCGAACGCCGCGGCCGCATCCACGCGCCGTCGCTGGATGAAGCGAAGGCACGGCTCGAGGCGCGCCGCTATTATGTGGTGACGGTCGACAAGGCAGGGGAGGGGCCGGGGCCCAGCCTCGCCGCCAGCCTGTTCCAGCGGCGGCCGAAGCTTTCCCTGCGTGAATTGACCCTGTTCACCCGCCAGTTCGCGACGCTGATCCAGGTCTTGCCGATCGAAGAGGCGCTGCGCAGCATCGCCCGCCAGATGACGAAGCCGCGGGCGGTCGGGGTGATCGAGTCGGTCCAGGCGTCGGTGCTGAGTGGCCATCGGCTCGCTGATGCGCTCGCCGTCGAGACGGCCAGTTTCCCGCCGCTCTATCGTGCGATGGTGGCAGCCGGTGAGGCGAGCGGCACCCTGCCCGACATATTGTCGCGGGTCGCCGATCTGCAGGAGCGGCAGGCCGAGGTCCGCAACAAGCTGGTCACCACGCTGGCCTATCCTGCGGCGTTGGCGCTAGTCGCGGCTGGCGTCGTGCTGGCGCTGATGCTGTTCGTGGTGCCCCGGATCGTCGAGCAATTCGAAACGGTGGGGCAGCAGCTGCCGCTCCTCACCCGCATCGTCATCGCGACCTCGCATTTCATCGGTGCCTGGTGGTGGGCAATGCTGGCTGGCTTCGCGGCGGCGGCGCTGGTGTTCGCGCGGCTGATCGCCGATCCCGTCCGGCGGCTCCGCTTCGATGGCTGGCTATTGCGCTTGCCCTTGATCGGCGGGCTGATCCGCGACCTGCACGCTGCGCGGATGGCGCGGACGCTGGCGAAGATGGTCGAAAGTCGACTGCCGGTGGTCGAGGGACTTGCCATGACGATCCCCACTTTGCGCAACCACGCGTTGCGCGACGCCACTCGCGCTATCGTCGAGGATATCCGGGGCGGGTCGAGCCTGTCGGCCTCGCTGCGCCGCGCCGGGCTGTTCCCGGCGATCCTGGTCCACATGGCGGCGAGCGGTGAGGCGGCAGGCCGGCTCGACGATATGCTCGAACGTGCCGCCGACTATCTCGAACGCGAGTTCGACATGTTCACGGCGACGATGCTGTCGCTGCTCGAACCCGCGGTGATCGTGGTGATGGGCGCGGTTGTCGCGCTGATCATCCTGGCGATCCTGCTGCCGGTGCTGCAACTCGATACATTGGCGGGAATTTCGTGATACGCTTCCATCTTCTCTCGTCATTCCAGCGGAAGCTGGAATCTCTTTTCTCTCGCTCGCCAGGCGAGGAAGGCAGTGAGAATCCAGCTTTCGCCGGGATGACGGGGGACGGGGAGAGCGGCTTCACGCTTATCGAACTGATGGTCGTCATCCTGATCCTCGGTCTGCTCGCCACCGTCGTCGCGCTCAACGTCATGCCGGCGCAGGACAAGGCGATGGTCGAGAAGGCCCGTACCGATGTCGCGCTGCTTGAGCAGGCGGCCGAGCGTTATCGGCTCGACATGTTCGCCTATCCGTCGAACGAGGCGGGCCTTCAGGCGCTGGTCCGGCCGCCGGCCGGGCTCGCGCACCCGGAGCGCTATCCGCAGGGCGGCTATATCAAGCGGCTGCCCGACGATCCCTGGGGCAATGCCTATCATTATCAGGCACCGGGGCGGCATGGACCGGTCGATATCTATAGCCTGGGCGCGGACAACCGCGAGGGCGGCGAGGGACAGGATGCCGATATCGGCAACTGGAAATGACCGCGGCTTCACGCTGATCGAGCTGCTCGTGGTGCTGGCGATCATCGCCGTCGGTGCGACCGCGGTGCTGCTGAGCCTGCCGGGCCCCGAGCGGACGCTTCGCGACAGCAGCGAGCGGCTTGCCGCGCAGGCGGCGGCGTTGCGCGATGAAGCGGTGATGGCGTCGAAGCCGATGGCGATCCGGATCGGTGCCGGCGGCTATGGCTTCGAACGATATGACGGCGGCGCCTGGGTCGCCGAGACGGGCAAGCCGTTCCGCCATGTCGATCTGCCGGAAGGCATGTCGGTGACTGCCGTGCCCTCGGGTGAGCAGCGCATTCGCTTCGACACCACCGGCCTGGCCGATCCGGTGGTGCTTTCGCTCGATTATCAGGGGCTGCGGCGAACGGTGACGGTCGATGCGGGCGGGGATGTTCGGCTTGGCAGCTGACGATAGCCAGCAGCGCGGGTTCACGCTGATCGAGGTGATGGTGGCGCTCGCCGTCTTCAGCCTCGCCGCGCTGACCCTGCTGCGGCTCGAAGGTGCGACCATGACCAACGCGCGCATGCTCGAGGTCCGCACCGCCGCCGAGATCGTCGCGCGCAACCGCGCCGTCGAGGTGCTGACCGACCCCATCGCGCCGTCGATCGGCACGGTAAGCGGCAGCGAGATGCAGGCCGGGCGGCCCTGGCCCTGGGTGCGCGTCACGCGGCCGATGCCGGATGCCGGGCTCGTCGCGGTGTCGATCCACGTCGCGAGCCCGTTCGGCGGCGAGGCGGCGGCGATCACCGTCTATCGGCGGGTGACGTGATGCGCGCGCGGCACTCGCTATCGTCATTCCAGCGCAAGCTGGGATCTCCCTGCCTCCGCCCCACGTCGAAGAAGAACAATCAGGTCCCAGCTTTCGCGGGGACGACGGAATGCAGATCAAATGGCTTCACCCTCGTCGAACTGCTCGTCGCCCTCGCCATCTTCGCGCTGCTCGCGGTCGCCGGCGGCTATCTGCTCGGTTTCTCGCTGCGCGCGCAGGAGAGTAGCGGGCGCTCGCTCGATCGGGTGGCCGCCGTGCGTCGCGCCTCGGTGCTGCTGACCGCGGATATGGCGCAGATCCTGCCGCGGACGAACCGCGACGAACGCGGCGACCGGCAGCCGGCGGTGATAGGCGGGGAGAGCGCACTCGGTTTCGTGCGGGGAGGCTGGATCAACGACAGCGATGCGCCGCGCTCGGCGCTGCAGAAGGTGTCCTACAGCCTCGTCGGGCGGGCCCTCATCCGCACCAGTTGGCCGATGGTCGACGGCGTCGCACCAGACCGGGCCGTGCGCAGCGCGCTGGTGACGGGCGTGTCGCGGCTTGGCCTGCGCTACCGGATGGCGGGTGCCTGGACCGAAAGCTGGCAACCGCGCCTGCCGGCCGATGTCCCGGATGCGATCGAACTCACCATGACGGTCGACGGCATCGGCGACATTCGCCAGCTGTTCCTTGTCGGGATCAGCCGGTGAAGCCGGGCGAACGCGGCGCGGCGCTGCTCGCGGTGCTGCTGCTGGTGGCGCTGATCGCGACGCTGGCGGCGTTGGCGATGGACCGGCTCGCTCTGGCGACGCGGCTTGCCGGCAACGCGCGGGCGGTGGACCAGGCGCGGGGCTATGCGCTTGGCGCCGAGGGACTCGCCACGCTGATCGTCGACCGGCTCAGCGACCGCGTAAAGGGCGAGGCATCCTTGCCGGCGGGATGGGCGGGCGAGACGCGCGCCATTCCGATCGAGGGCGGCGTGATCCGGGCCCGGCTCCGCGACGGCGGCGCCTGCTTCAACGTCAACAGCCTGGTGACGGGCAACCAGCTGAGCGGTTTCTCCGCACGCCCGCAGACGATGGAGCGGCTTTCCACCTTGCTGCTGCTAGCGGGCGTCCAGCCGACCCGCGCCCGGCCGATCGTCGCAGCAATCACCGACTGGATCGACAGCGACGGGACGCCGCAGCCGCAGGGCGCCGAGGATTCAGTCTATGCGCGCGCGCCGGTGCCCTATCGCACGGCGAATACGCTGATGGCCGATGTCAGCGAGCTGCGCGCCGTGGCCGGAGTGACACCGGCCGTCTATGCGGCGCTGCGGCCCTGGGTCTGCGCCTTGCCGCTCAACGAGGTCGCACCGATCAACGTCAACATCCTGCCGCCCGAGCGCGCGCCGCTGCTGGCGATGCTCTATGGCGGCCGGCTCTCTGTCCTGCAGGCGGCGGCGCTGCTGCGCGGCCGGCCCGCCGGTGGCTGGGCCGATGCAGCGGATTTCCGCCGGTTGCCGGCCATTGCCGCTGCCGGAAACGCAACCGGCCCTGGCGAGGAAATCGCCGTCCGGTCACGCTGGTTCTCGCTGGAGCTTGACGTGACGCTGGACGGTGCGCAGGTGAAGGAAGCGGCTCTGATCGACGGCGGCATCGCGCCGTCGCGGGTGGTCAGCAGGGCCTGGGGGAATCGATAGCAGATGCGCGCGCTGCTGCTCTTTGCCGAGGATGAGGTTGGCGCGATCGAGGGCTGGTTCCGGCTCGTCGACGACCGCGTCGTCGCGCGCGGATCGCAGATCGACGTCCTGCCGCCGCGCGAGGAGGGCGAGCGCCTGTTCCTGCTGCTGGCCGGCAGCGAGGTGACGATGCGCTGGCTCGCCCTGCCGATGCTCACCGAAGCACAGGCGCTCGCTGCCGCCCGCCTGGCGATTGCCGACGACAGCCTCGGGCCTATCGATGCGCTCCATGTCGTGCTCGGGCGCGTTCATGGCGGCCATCGCCTCGTCGCCGCCATTGCGCATGAGCGAATCGCTGCGTGGCTCGACTGGGCAGCGAGCCTCGGCATCGATCCCGATCATATCGTGCCGCTTCCCTTGCTGATCGCGCATGGCGAGGGACCCGCGCGGGCCTGGGCCCGCCCGCGCCGCACGCTGGTGCGTGGCGCGTTCCAGGCCTTTGCGGCCGAGCCCGAGCTGGCGGAGGTGCTGCTCGGCGATGCGACGATCGAGGCGATCGATGATGCCCGCTTCGAGGCGGAACTGCCGGCTGCCCTGCTGGCGCTACCGCTCGACCTGCGCCAGGGCACTTGGCGGCGGCGGCAGGCGTGGCGCGTCGATGGCCAGTGGCGGCGGCGTATGCTGCGCTACACCGTGGCCGCAGCGATCCTGTTCGTGCTGATCCCGGTTGCGCGCCTCGGCCGGCTCGCCTGGGATGCCTATCGGATGCATGGCGAGGCGGCGGAGGTCGCGCAATCGGCCTTGGGATCGCGGGACAAGCCGGATGATCCCCGCGCAGCGCTCCAGCACAGGCTCGAGGAACTGCAGGGGCCCGGCATGGGCTTCGTCGCGGGATCGGCCGTGCTGTTCGGCGCGGTGCGGCAGACGCCCAATGTCGAGCTTGCCGACCTGACCTTCGGAGAAGACGGGACGCTGCTCGCCAGCGTCCGCTCGACCAGCGGCGCCGACCTGGCCGAGCTGGTGCGGCGGATCGGCTCCAGCGGGTTGGCCGTCGAGACCAGCGGCAACGGGCAGGGGACCAGCAGCATCCGGGTGTGGCAGCCATGATCGAGCGGCTGCAGGCATGGTGGCGGCAGCGAAGTTCTCGCGAACGCCGGCTGCTGGCGGTACTGGCGGTGATCGCCGTGCCGACGCTGCTCTGGTACGGCGTCGTCCGACCGATGGATCGCGCGCTGGAGGCGGGACAGCGTGCCCGTGACGTGGAAGCGCGCAACCTGGCCGACGTGCTGCTGATGGCAGGCAGGATCCGGGCGGCGGATCGTCCTATCCGCGACACGCGGCCGGTCGACGCGCTGATCCTGGCAGATGCCGAGCGGGCGGGCTTCACGGTTGCCAGTGTCGCGCGCGATGGCGAGGGCGCGCTGTTGACGATCGACGCGGTGCGGTCCCAGCCCTTCTTCGCCTGGGTTGCGGCGATGAAGCGCCGCCGCGGCATGATCGTGACGCGGCTAACCGCACGGCCGAATGCGGATGCGACATTGTCGATCGCGATGCGCTTCCAACGCGCGCGCTGAAGGGGGAGAGTGGGATGAAAACGATAATCTGGTTTCTGCTGGTAATCGCCGCGGGCTTTGCGGCAATTGCCTTCGTCCCGCTCAAGATCGCGGTCGACCTGCTCCAGCTTCGCCGTTTTGGGCTGGAAGCGGCGCAGATCGAGGGCAATATCTGGTCGGGCCAGCTGTTCGACGCCCATCTTGGCAAGATCGCCCTCGGCGACGTGACCAGCAAGCTGTCGCTTGCTGACATCACCAAGGGCCGGCTGCGGCTCGACATCGCCGGCACCGACGAAGTGTCCCGGCTCAAGGGGGTGTTCAGCTATGGCCTCGGCGGGGCGGGCATCGACGATTTCGACATCGGCATGCCCGTGATGGCGGGCCCGCCGCCGATCGGTGGCGTCACGCTGATCGTCGATGGGCTGAAGGCGCATTTTCCCGGCGGCGATTGCGCCGATGGCAGCGGCGAGGTGCGCGCCTATCTGTCGGGTGCGCTGCCCGCAGTCGGCCTTCCCGGCGAGATGAGCGGCCCGGCGCTTTGCCGCGATGGCAAGCTGGCCTTCGACCTGGCGAGTCCGAGCGGGCGTGAGCAGGAGCTGATCACCATCCTTGCCGCCAACCGCTACAAAATTCGTGCTTTCATCCGGCCCGCTTCGCCGCAGGTCGGCCAGTTCCTCCAGTCCAAGGGTTTCGTGCCTGCCGACGACGGTTATGCCTATGAGGAGGAGCGGACCCTCTGATCCATGGCTTCCCACCGGCCTCGGACAGGACCATAAGCCGGCCATGAACCCGATCACGATCCTGGCGCGCCTCTGCGTTGCCGTGGTGCTGCTGGCCAGCGCCGTGGGCGCGCAGGCCGCACATATCCGCGCTGCCCTGGTGGCGGAGACATCGCGGCCTGCCCCCGGCAGCCGCGTCACCATCGCCCTCAGCATGACGCCCCAGCCCGACTGGCACGGCTATTGGCTCAACCCCGGCGACGCCGGAGCGCCCACCGATATCGCCTGGACGCTGCCGCAGGGCGTGGCGGTAGGCCCGTTGCGCTATCCGGTGCCCGAGCGGCTGATCGTCCAGGGGCTGATGAACTATGTCTATGAGCGGCCTTATGCGCTGCTGATGAGCCTGACCGTGCCCAAGGGCGCAACGCCGGGCACGAAGCTGCACATTGCCGGCAAGGCGCGCTGGCTGGCCTGTTCGCCGTCGATCTGCGTGCCCGAGCAGGGGCCGGTCGCAATCGACATGGTCGTCGGCGACGGCGCCGTTACCGCTGCCGGCCGGGCGAGCTTCGATCGATGGCGCGCGAAGCTGCCGATGCCGCTCGGCCAGGCCGCAAGCTTCGAGAAGAAGGACGGCCGGATCAGGATCGCCGTGCCTTTCCCGAAGGCGCGGCCGGTCTCAAGCCCCTATTTCTACCCGGCTACGCCGGACRTCATCGACTATGCCGCCCCGCAGGCGATCAGCCGGCGCGGCGACCGGCTGATCATCGAGGTGAAAGCCAGCCAGGCCGCCGCGCCCGCTGGCCCGCTCGAGGGGGTGATCGCCATAGGCCAGGATCGCGGCCTGTCGCTGACGGCCCGGCCCGGCAATGTCCCGGCCGCGGGAACGCCTGTCGTCTCGCAGGGCGATGCCGTTCCCGAAGGCACCGGCCGCCTGTTTCTGCTCGCGCTGGGCGGGGCGCTGCTCGGCGGCCTGCTGCTCAATGCGATGCCGTGCGTGTTTCCGATCCTCAGCCTCAAGGCTTTGAGCCTCGCCCGTAGCGGCGAGACCAATCGCCACGCGCGGGCCGAGGCGCTGGCCTATACCGGCGGCGTGGTGCTGAGCTGTATCGCACTGGGGCTTCTGCTGCTCGCAGTGCGAACGGCGATGCCCGGTGCGGGTTGGGGATTCCAGCTTCAGGACCCGCGCCTCGTCATGCTGCTGCTGTTGCTGGTGACGGCGATCAGCCTCAACCTTGCCGGGCTGTTCGAGCTTGGCGCGATCGGTATCGGCGACACGATGACCCAAGGAAGCGGCGCGGTGCCGGCGTTCTGGACCGGGGTGCTCGCGGCGCTGATCGCGACACCGTGCAGCGGCCCGTTCATGGCCGGCGCGGTCGCGACGGCGCTGCTGCTGCCGCCCTTCGCGGCCGTCGCGGTTTTCGGCGGCCTTGGCCTTGGCCTCGCGATACCGTTCCTGCTGATCGGTTTCGTGCCTGCCCTGCGGCGCCTGTTGCCCCGGCCTGGCGCGTGGATGAACCGGCTGCGGCGGATATTGTCCGTGCCGATGTTCGCGACGGCGCTCGGCCTGGCATGGATATTGGGGCGGCAGGTGGGGGTCGATCATATGATATTCGGCCTCGGCGCGGCGATGCTGCTCGGGCTTGCGCTCTGGTGGGTGGGCGCGCGGCAAGCGCGCGGGCTTCGCTTCAGCTGGGTGCCGGTCCTGCCGGTCATGGCCGCAGCGGCGGCACTGACGCTGCTGACGCCGATAGGAACCGCCGCAGCACCGGCCACCCAGGCCGGGGAGGGTGGCGGTGAACCCTTCAGCGAGGCGCGGCTGTCTGCGCTGACCGGCCAGAACAAGCCGGTATTCCTCTATTTCACCGCCGACTGGTGCCTGACATGCAAAGTCAACGAGAAGGCAGCGATCGAACGCCAGGCGGTGCGCGATGACTTTGCGGCGAAGGGCATCACGGTCATGGTCGGTGACTGGACCAATGGCGATCCGGCCATCGGCCGATTCCTCGAGGCGCAGGGCCGCTCAGGCGTGCCGCTGTACCTGTTCTATCATCGCGACGGGCGTGTGGAGATGCTTCCCCAGATCCTTACGCCGGCCCTGCTGACCGGCCTCGCGGCATAGTCGGATCATGGCCGTGGCGTCGCCCTGCACGCAAGTCTGTCAGATAGAAGCGCGCAGCGGCTATTGCCGCGGATGCCTCCGCACCATCGAAGAGATCGCCGCCTGGGGCGCGGCCGACGATGGCTGGAAGCGCGCCGTTCTCGAAGGGGTGAAGGCGCGCGCGCTCAGGAAAGGCTGAGCCGGGGGCGCCCGCGCTCGATCGTGGCGGTCGCGCGGGTCGAGACGGTGCCGCCGGGTGCGGTCACCTGATCCACCACGCGGAAATGGCCCCGCCACATATCGCGGCTGAGATCGCAGATCATGTAGCCGCGCTGGTCGTTGGTGAAGGACAGGAACGGGTTGCGCGCAATCAGCCGATCGGTGCCGGCGCGCCTGTCGCTGCCATTGCCGCCGGAGGACATCGAGGTCGACACCAGTTCGACCGCCACCGCCTCCCCCCGGCCGGCATCGCGGCGCAGCTCTCCGGCGAGATTCTGATGCTCGTCGCCGGTCATCACGACGACATTGCCTAGGCCTTTCAGCCCGGCGAGCATGCGTTCGCGCGCTGCATCATAGCCGGCCCAGCTGTCCATATTGCGCAGTTCGGCGGGGCCGTCGTCGATGCGGCGATCGAGCGGCATCATCATGACCTGCTGGGCGATCAGATTCCAGCAGTTGTCCTTTTCGCGCAGCGCTTTCGCCAGCCAGGCTTCCTGCCCGGTCCCGAGCACCGTCCTGTCCGGCCTGGCCACATCCGGGCAGACCGGTTCGAAACTGCCCGTGCAGGGCAGGGGGCTGCGATATTGGCGAGTATCGAGGAAATGCACGTCGAGCAGGTCGCCATAGAGCGCCCGGCGATAGAGCTGCATCGTGCCGCCGGCCGGCATCGAGGCCCTGCGCAACGGCATATGTTCGTAGTAGGCCTGCATCGCCGCCGCCCGGCGCAGCGCGAACAGCGCGGGATCCTTCTGGAAGGGGCTGACGCCGCCGGTCCAGTTGTCGACGACCTCGTGATCGTCGAAGGTCACGAACCAGGGGGCCGCGAGATGGGCACTCTGCAGGTCCGGGTCCATCTTGTACTGGGCGTAGCGCCGCCGATAGTCGCCGATGGTGTAGCATTCGCTGCCGACATGATCGCGGACATGGATGCGCGGCGATCCGTCGCGCTCGTAATTCACCTGCCGCGCGCGATCCTCGTAGATATAGTCGCCATAGTGCCAGATGAAGGCGACATCCTCCCGCGCGAGATGGGCGTAGGCGGTGTACAGCCCGTCCTCATAATGCTGGCAGCCGGCCACGCCGAAGCGGAGGCTGTCGAGCTGCTTGCCGGGGAGCGGAGTCGTCCGCGTTCGCCCGAGCTGGGTCTTCTCCCGGCCGACCATGAAGCGGTACCAATAGGGCCGGTCTGGATCGAGCCCGGATATCTCGACATGCACCGAATGGCCGAGCTCGGGCCAGGCCGTGGCGACCCCCTTCTGGACGACCCGCTTCATGCCGGGATCATCGAAGACCATCCAGTCGACATCGACCGGGGCGGTGGGCATGCCACCATGATCGTCGAGTGGATCGGGACAGAGTCGGGTCCACAGCACGAACCCGTCGGGGCCTGGATCGCCCGAGGCGACGCCCAGCCGGAAGGGAAAGGCGGTGAACAGCTGCTGCGCGCGCAGGATGGCGGGCGCAGCGAGAAGGGCCGTCGCGGCACCGGCCAGGACGTTGCGGCGGGAAATCATCGTCATGGCCTGCGCCTCCAGCGTTGCAGCCTTATGACGCGGGCGTCCGCACGGCGGCAAGGCCGAGCCAGCGGGCGACGGCGCGGCTCCGGCGGAAAACCAGCCGTTCCAGCGACAGCACGCCCGCCAGGGTCGCGCCGAACATCGGGAAGAACAACGCGAGCAGCAGGATTGCGCCGATCAGCAAAGGCCCGAAACGCGGCCGGCCGAGCGGAATCGGCGCGCCGAGCAGCCCCTGCGGTCGCCGGCGCCACCACATCACCGCGCCGGTGACGGCCGTCACCAACAGGCCGATCGCCGCCAGCAGGCCGAGCAACTGGTTCCCCAGCCCGAACAGCTGGCCTTCGTGCGCAGCGGTGCCATAGCCGACAAGCTGGTCGATCCAGTGCCGCTCGGAGAAGTCTTTCCGGCCCACGATGGTGCCGCTGACCCCATCGACGGTGAGATTCACGCGAAGCGGCCGGTTGGCGCTGTCCGACTTGGCGGTCCACAGGCCATCGCTGCCAGCGGGCGGCGCGATCAGCACCGGCCCGGCCAGGCGAAGCGGTGCGACATTGGCGATGATCCGATCCAGCGGCGCATAGTCGATGCGCGGATGGGCCATCGTCATTCCCATATGCTCGGCATGGTCGCCCATCATCTGGGCGGTGCCCGAACCAGCCCCGCCGCGCGAAGATGTCGACCAATCCTGCGGCCCATCGGTCGCGCCGGTGATCGCCCGGACTTCCTTGAGATAGCCGCCCCAGGCATTGGCCCATGGCAGGCCGGTGAGGATCAGCAGCAGTGCCAGCCCCGAGATCCAGATCGCGGTCACCGCGTGCAGGTCGCGCCAGAACGCACGCCCACCGAGCCGGAGACGCGGCCACAGCACGCCGGCCAGCCCCTTCGCACCGCGTGGCCACCAGAGATAAACGCCAGTCAGGATCATCATGATCGCCCAGCAGGCGGCCGTCTCTACGACCCAGCTGCCGGTATCGCCGATCATCAGCTCGCCGTGCAGCCGGAACACCCAGCGCATCAGCCGGTCCTGTTCCCGGACATTCTTCAGGATCGCCAGCGTCTGCGGGTGGACATAGACCCGGCTTTCCCCGCCGGCCTTGCCGACGATGACCTGGACTGCCTGGCGCGGCGTCTCGGGAAGCTGATATCGATGGAGCACCGATCCCGGCACCGCGTCGACCGCCGCACGAGCGATCCGGGCGGCGCTCATCCTTGGCCCGGCCGTTGCGACATCGGCAAAGGGACGGTCGATCAACGCCTCGATCTGCGGCCTCCAAAGATAGATGGATCCGGTAACGGACAGCCATATTATCAGTGGGATACAGAAGATGGCTGCGTAGAAATGCCAACGCCATACGGCGTTGTACCAGCGGCTCCCGGCCTGTTCCACGCTCACAGGACCCAGCCGGCCTCGATCACGAAGGTTCGTTGCGGATAAGGGTGGAAGACCCAGGCCTTGTCGTTGGTAAGGTTGTTGACCCCCGCCGAGATGCGCAGCCCGTCGGCAATGCGGTGGTTGATCTTCGCATCGACCTGAAACAGCTCCGACGTGTAGCCATAGGTATCGCCGCGCTGGAGCCCGTCGATATCGCTATTGGGTCGCGACGCATAGCGCGCGCCGAGCGACAGATCGGTTGCATGATCGAGCCGGTAGCTGAGATCGCCGCTCAATCGCCAGCGCGGGATGCGCGGGAACTGTACGCCTTCCGACGCAGGATCGGCACGATTCTTGACCGTGACCGCATCGATCCAGGCGGCGTTGGCGTCGATGTCGAGGCCATTGAACGGCCAGTCATGGGTCTCGACGATAAGCTCGGCGCCATATTGGCGGGTGACGTCGATATTCTTGAACGTCAGGCTCGAGACGCCGTTCGCGTTGAAGCCCAGATAGTTGAAGATCCCATTCTTCACCCGTTGGTAGAAGATGCTGCCCGTGATCGTGACCGGCCCGAGCGCATGACGCAGCAACAAATTGGCGTCACGGCTCCGTTCCGGTTTAAGATTCGGATCGAAGCTGTTGGTATTGAAAGATCCATCGCCGTTGGGCGTCCCCTGAAAAAGCTCGCCGACGGTTGGGAAGCGGGTGGCAGTGGCGAGGCTGAGTTCGGTCGCCCAGCCGGGCGCGAAAGCCCAGCGTCCCGACAGCTTCGGATCGACGCTATGATCGCGGCGCGGCGCGTAGCGCGTTGCGCTGCTGCGACTGATCAGGCCGCCGTCATAGGCCCGCCAGAAGTCGGCGCGGATACCGGGCGTGACGGTCAATCCCTCGCCAAGGCTGATCTCGTCTTCCGCGAACAGGCCGATCAGCCGGCTTTTGCCGAGCGTCCGATAGAAGAAGGTGCGTCCGGTCGCCTCACGCCAGCGCGCGGTCGCATAGTTCGCCTGGTCGGTGCGATAGCGGTTGGTGTTGACCCCGAAGGCTATGGCATGGCCGCCGATCGTCCGCGATGCCGCCAGATCGAGCGTGTACCAGTCCGTCGGTCCCTGCTCGATGAGGATGCCGGGCCCATCGGCAAGCCCGGCCGCATAACCGTTGGAGCGGCGCATCGTCTGCTTGTCGAACTGCAGGGTCGACAGATTCGCGCTGACATCGAAGCCCAGCAGCGGCGCGGCGACCTTGAGCCCGCCCAGCCATTCGTTCTTGGCTGCGATCCCCTGATTGAAATTGAGGAAGGGATTAAGCGTGTAGGTGGTGCCGTTGAGCAGCACCCTGCCGCCATTGGCCGCCGATCCGTAGAAGGGGGCGCCGGCAGCGGTGCGCAAATAGGTTTTGGGATCGAGCTGGCGCTCGACATTCCACCAATAGGTGAACAGCGCCTCGACATGTACATCGCCGCTGTCGAAGCGCAGCTGGGTGCGCAGCTGGTCCTGCCGCGTATGACCGGTAGCGTAATCGCCCGCGACGGGCGTCTTGATGATGAGGTCCGGATCGACCACGCCGCCGGTGATCGGCGTCGCGGGAGCGCCGGGCGCAGCCGCGACCAGCTGATAAAATTGCTGGGGCTGCACATTATTTTCCAGCCGGCGGCCGGAGACGCGCACCGAGAGGGGGCCGTCCTTCTGCGTGATGCCGAAGCCGGCCTCGACCGAACCGCCCCACAGGCTCTCCTGCGTGCCATATTGGCGATAGGGCTGGATGAAACCCTGGACGGTGCCGAATGCTTCGGTGCGTTCGGGGGCACGGGTGGTGATGTTGATGATGCCGCCCATCGAGTTACCGGGATAACGCGCCGAATAGGGGCCATAGACCACGTCGAACTGCCGGACCTCGGATGGGCTGACCACGCCCCAGGCTGGCGGGAAGGCGAAGCTGTTGCCGAGAAAGTTGGAGATGACGAAGCCGTCGACCATCACCAGCGCCCGCGCACTCTGGGTGCTGTGGGTGCCGCGGAAACCGGGCACGGCGTTGTTGTCGCCGATGAAGCGGGTGCGCACGAAGAAGTCGGGCGCATATTTTATCAGATCTTCGACGTTCAACGCGTTGATTCGCTTGAACTGTTCGTCGCCGAGGCTCACCGAGAGGCCGCGCGGCTCGATGCTGATCGGATGGTCCTGTTGGCCGACCACCAGGATGCTGTCCGAAGGATCTTCGGCATGGACGGGGGCCGCGGCGAGCGGAACGGCGGCGAGAACCGCCCACAGGCGGTGGGAGTCGAAAGTCGACATGGAAACCTCGGAATCGTGTGGCAACAGCCGCCAGGGGCGGCGACGAGTTACGCTACGACTGGAGGCCCCCTCAGCGGTGGCCGAAGATGTGCGCTGCGCGCTTGCGGCGGCGATTGTTCGAGCCTTAGGCCCAAGGCAATGACGAACGCTATGGCTGAGCCCAGCAGGATCGGATCGGTGGCCGATGTCGCCGCCTGGTTCAGCGAAGCGAAGGCGCAAGGCTTGTCCGCCTGATCCTTGCCATGGTCCTGATGGCCAGGCTGGCCAGGCAGGGCGATGGTGACGGTCTTGCCCGACACGCCGCTGCAGAGCTCCACGGTCAGGCCGGCAGGCGAGACGCTGGTCATATAGCCCGTAGGGATAAGTGCGCGGACGGCAAGCGCCAGCACCATGATCGCCATCGCGATCACGGCATGGCGGTGCAGCATGTCGCGGGCCCCTGTCATGGGGCGGCTGTTAGACCAGGATGGTCCGCCTTTCCAGCGAAAGCTGGACCCGGGCCGCTAAAGGGAGATTCGTGTGGTGATCCGGAAATCCCGTCCCGACAGCGGCGCGAAGTCCTTGAGATAGCTCGCATGACGGCGCGCGTTCACGTCGAAGATATTGTTGGCCGACACTATCACGCTGGTGCCCCGATTGTCCGCCAGCGGCCGGAAGGTCAGCGATGCGTTGACCATGGTGAAGCCGTCGGTCGGCGTCTCGGCCGGCGCCAGCCGGCGCGCCCTGTCGGTCCATTCCACCTCGACGCGGCCATCGACGCGTTCGCTGTCGGCGCTGAGCCCGCCGAGCAGGCGGAGTGGCGGAATGCGCGGCGCCGGGCCGCTGCCTTGGATCTGGGCGTGCACATAATCGCCCAGCGCGTCCGCCTTGATCGCGACATCGCCGATGGCCGCCAGCTTCAGCGTGCCTTCGACCTCGGCGCCATAATAGCGCGCCTTGGCCTGGAAGTTGCGGAACACGGGCAGCCCGTCCCGCACCGTGCCGTCGCGGCTGTCATAGATGAAATTGTCGAACCAGTTGTAATAGAGCGAGGCGTCTAAGGTGAAGGCTGGGCCCTTGCCATGAAGCACCGCCTCGACGCCCCAGCTGCGCTCCGTCCTGAACTCGGGGTCGCCGATCTCGAACGCCTCGGTGCCGGCATGCGGGCCGTTGGCGAACATCTCTTCGGCCGATGGCGCCCGCGCCGTGCGCAGCAGATTGCCGCCGACGCGCCAGTTGGGAGCGAGGCCATAGGACGCGCCGATCGAGCCGGACACCGTCTCGAAGCTGCGGCGGCCGCTGAAGAATTGCGATTGATCCTCGAACGGGTTGGCCGACAGCCAGCTTTTCTCATAGCGCGCGCCAGCCTCGATCTTGAGCTTGCCATAATCGAGCTGCTGCAGCGTGAAGAGGCCGATCTGCTGGGTCTGGTTGCGCGGCAGAAAGGCTTCGTCGCCGACGACGTTGAAATCGCGGGTGAAGAATTGCGCTCCCGAAGCGCCGTGCCAGACGCCACGGCCGGCCTGGATCAGTTCGATGCGACCCTCGAAGCCATGATTGTAGAAGGCGGTGCCGACCGAACCGTCCTCCTCGAGTTCGAAGTGGCGATATTGAGCGTAAGCCACCCGGGCGCGGATCGTCTCGATCACCGATCCGCCCGTGGCGACCTCGGCGCGCGCGTCGAGGCGGTTCTGGACGAGGTCGATTCGCGGCGCTTCCTGGCCTTGGCCGGGCAAGGTCGCATAGCGGATCGGCACGCCATAGACGCTGTCATAATGGCTGTAGGACAAGCCATAATGACTGTCGCCGTCGACATAGGCCAGGCCGCCACCCGCCACCCAGGTCTTGGCGCTGCTGTTCGGAAGCTTGCCCCTGACGGCGGCGTTGGCGGCGAAGTCGATCGGCTCCGCGGCATCCGGATCGGCCGGCAGCTGCGCGCTGGCCAGCGCCTCGGCACGCGCCCGTGCGGCCAGGGCATGCCCGCCGATGCGCATGTCGCCGGTCTTCAGATAGCTGCCATCGAGATGGGCGACGAAGCCATGGCCGATCGGCGTATCGATCGCGACGCCGCCCGATCGTTCGTTGGCGGCGCTGCCATAGCTGGCAATGGCATCGACATGGATCGTCTCGTCGGGAATCGCGCGCGGGATCCGCTTGTCGATGACATTCACCACGCCGCCGATCGCGGCCGAGCCGTAGAGCAGTGCTTCCGGGCCCCGCAGCACCTCGATGCGCTCGGCGAGGAGCGGGTTGATGACGACGGCATGATCGACGCTGGTGTTCGAAACGTCGACCGAGCCGATGCCGTCGGTCAGCACCCGGACCCGCTCGCCCTGCAGGCCACGCAGGATCGGCCGCGACGCGTTGGGGCCGAAGGAGGTGGCCGAGACGCCGGGTGTCCGCTCCAGCGTCTCGCCGATGGTGGGCCGCAATGCGTTGGTCAGCTGCGCGCCGGTCAATACCGAGGTGCCGGCGAGCACGTCCATCCGATCGCGCTTCACAGCGGCGGTTACGATGATGTTGGCTGGATCGGGCTTGTGGAAATCCGCATCTTCTTCGGCGCGGGCAGCGGTGGCGGCGGCGATGCCGATGAGGGCGAAGGAGAGGATCTGAACTGGCGACCGTGTCATGCTATATCATCCCTGGCCTGTCGCGCCGGTCGGTAGAGGTGATGATATGTTATATCAAGAGATTTGTTTCGGCCGCCGTGGCGAACTCAGGACGACCGCAGATACGCCCATGATAGGGCCGGCAGCCGCGCCTTCTTCGGGTTGACGGTGATGCCTGGCGCGGAGAGCGGTTCGGCGATGGCGGCAGAGAAAGCGGAGGGCAGCAGCCAGTCCTGCGGTTCGCGCGACATATTGTATAGACATAATGTGGTGTGGCCGTCGAAGCTTCTGGTGAAGGCCAGGATCTCGTCCGGCGCTTCGAGGAAAACAATGTCGCCGCGCTGGAGGGCGATGCTGCTCCGGCGATAGGCGAGCGCCTGGCGGTAGAAGCCGAGCACCGCCCTGCGGTCGCGCTCCTGCACGTCC
The DNA here is from genome assembly GCF_056401045.1 of Rhizorhabdus sp. P4_G6. Classification (NCBI taxonomy): domain Bacteria; kingdom Pseudomonadati; phylum Pseudomonadota; class Alphaproteobacteria; order Sphingomonadales; family Rhizorhabdaceae; genus Rhizorhabdus; species Rhizorhabdus sp. P4_G6. The sequence continues at coordinate 50,234 of NZ_JBFUKC010000001.1, forward strand.
ACCGCGCGAGGGCGATGCGCGGCGGGGATTGGCAGCCACGGCTTGGCCGACGAAAAGCCTGCCTGCTCATCGGCGGAGGACCAGGGCATCGGCGTGCGGCAACCGTCGCGGCCCTTGAAGGATGGCCAGAAGCGGATGCCATAGGGATCGCGCAGATCCTCATAAGCGATCTCCGCCTCCGGCAGAGCCAGCTCCTCGCCCTGATAGAGACAGATCGTGCCGCGCAGGGCGATCAGGATCGCAAGCGACAGCCGGGCGATGCGGTCGAGATCGTCGCCCGGCTGTGCGAAACGGCTGACATGGCGGACCACATCATGGTTCGACAGCGCCCAGCACACCCATCCGTCCTTGGCCGCGGCTTCGAACTTCGCGATGGTCTGCCGGAAATGGTCGCCGGAGAATTCGGGGCCGAACAGGTCGAAGGTGTAGCAGAAATGCAGCGCGTCGCCGCCCGAGGTGTAGAGGCCGACGGTCGACGGCGATCGATCGCCATCGCCGACTTCGCCCACCGCCAGCGTGCCGGGATATTCGTCGAGCAGCGCCCGGATGCGCCGCAGGAAGGGCAGATTCTCGGGCTGGGTCTTGTCGTATCTGTGCTCCTGGAAACCATAGGGATTGCTGTCGGGGACATCATGGGCGCCGCTTCGCTTCACCGGCGGGTTGTCGCGCAGCTTCGCATCGTGGAAATAATGGTTGCAGGCATCGAGCCGAAAGCCGTCGACACCGCGATCGAGCCAGAAGCGCATCGCCTCGATCAGCTCGTCGCGGATCTCGGGCGAGTGGAAATTCACATCGGGCTGCGATGCCAGGAAGCTGTGCATATAATATTGCATCCGCGTTCCGTCCCACTCCCAGGCAGGGCCGCCGAAGATCGACAGCCAGTTGTTGGGCGCGGTGCCGTCGGGTTTGGGGTCGGCCCATACATACCAGTCGGMCTTGGGATTATCGCGGCTGGAGCGGCTTTCCTTGAACCAGGCGTGCTGGTCAGAGGTGTGGCTGAGCACCTGGTCGATGATGATCTTCAGGCCGAGTTCGTGCGCGCGCGCCAGCATGGCGTCGAAATCGGCAAGCGTGCCGAACATCGGATCGACATCGCGATAGTCCGAGACGTCATAGCCCATGTCGGCCATCGGCGACTTGAAGAAGGGCGACACCCAGATCGCGTCGACGCCGAGCGACGCGATATGATCGAGCCGCGCGGTAATACCGGCGAGATCGCCGACGCCATCGCCATCGCTGTCCTGGAAGGAGCGCGGATAGACCTGATAGATCACCGCGCCGCGCCACCAGTCCCGGTCGCCGCCATCGCTCATGCCTGTCCCTCTTCCTCGATCAGATAGGCGACAGACCGGGGCGGCACGATCAGAGATCGCCCGTCCTCGTCGAGCCTCCGCCAGTGATGGTCCGCCTTGACTGCGAGCAGGAGCGCACGCGCTTCGGCCGTGCGGTTGAAGGCAACGGCGATCCGCTTTTCCTGCTCCGGCAAGTGGATGAGCATGACGATGCTCGCGGTCTTGGGATCGTGCCAGTCCTCGCTTTCGAACAACTCGCCATCGAAGGTCAGCCAGTCGACATCGGCGGCGCCGAGCAGCACCGGATCGGACAAGGCGGGGTGTGCGGCCCGGATCTGCGCCAAGCGCGCGGCAAAGCGTTCCAGCTCCATGTCGCGATTGTGCCAGTCGACCCAGCTGACCGCATTATCCTGGGCATAGGCGTTGTTGTTGCCCCGCTGGCTGCGGCCGAACTCATCCCCGGCCGTGAGCATGATCGTACCGCGCGAGGCGAACAGCGTCGCCAGGAGCGCCTTGGCGTCGCTGCGGCGGGCGGCGAGCACTACCGGATCGTCGGTTGGCCCCTCCACGCCGTTGTTCCAGCTGAAATTGTCGTTGTGGCCATCGCGATTGGCTTCGCCATTGGCCTCGTTGTGCTTGGTGCCATAGGCGGTGACGTCGGCGAGGGTGAAGCCATCATGCGCGGCGATGAAGTTGACGGTGCGGCTGTGCGTGCTGCCATGGTGACCGAAGATGTCGGATGACCCGGCCAGTCGGGTGGCGAGATCGCCGACGCTGTGCGGATCTCCGCGCCAGAAGCGGCGGACATCGTCGCGGTAGCGATCATTCCATTCGAGGAATGGGGCACCGAAGTTGCCGAGCTGGTAGCCGCCGGGGCCGACATCCCAGGGCTCGGCAATGAGGATGCGGTCCGACAGGACGGCGTCGCGGCGCAGTTCGCGGAAGAAGGCGGCATCGGGCTCATAGCCGTCGCGGCCCCGCCCTAGGATCGGTGCGAGATCGAAGCGGAAGCCGTCGATCCCCGCATTGGCGACGAAGTGCCGCATCGCGTCGAAAACGAGCCGTCGGGTCGCGGGATGATCGCAGTTGAGCGTATTGCCGCAGCCGCTGTCGTTCGCCAGCGTCCCCGGCTCGTCGCGCACCGCGCTGAAATAGGCATGGTTGTCGATCCCGCGCAGCGACAGGGTCGGCCCCAACGCGTCGCTTTCGCCGCTATGGTTGAACACGACGTCGAGCAGCACGGCGATGCCCGCGGCGTGCAGCGCCTCCACCGTGTCGCGCAGTTCGGCGATGCCGCCTGGCGCAAGGCGGGGATCGAGGGCCATGAAGCCGACCGGATTATAGCCCCAGCTGTTGGTCAGGCCGAGCGGGCCGAGATGGCGTTCGTCGATCCAGGCGGTGATCGGCATAAGCTCGATCGCGCCGACGCCGATCGCCTTGAGATGACTGATGATTGCGGGGTGCGACAGCGCCGCGATCGTGCCGCGCTGCCGTTCCGCGATGTCCGGATGCAGCTTGGTGAAGCCGCGGACATTGACCTCGTAGATCAGCCCGCCGGCCGTGAAGCAGGGGGGGCGGTGCGCGACCGGCGGGGGCAGCGCGGTGACGATCGCCTTCGGCATCAACGGAGCCGTATCGATGGCTGCATCGCGAGGCGCAGCGAGGTGCGGGTCGTAGGCATAGGGCCGGTCGATAGCGATGGCGTAGGGATCGGCGAGCAGCTTCGACGGATCGAACCACAGGCCGTGCGCCGGATCATAGGGGCCATCGGCGCGAAAGCCGTAGCGGGCGCCCGCACCGAGACCGGGAACTGTCGCCTGGAAAATATCGGCAGGGCCGCGATCGAGCGGAAAGCGGTCGACTTCGGCGTTGCCGCTGTCGTCGAAGATCGAGACCCAGGCCGCGGCGGCGGTTTCGGACCAGAGCGCGAAGTGGACGCCGCTGGCCGTGATCGTGGCGCCAAAGCGGTCAGGGGGTTGAAGCGCCATCTAGGTGATCACATCGGGCGCGGTCCGTGCCGTGTGCCGGGTGATTCCCGCAATTGCCTCGACCGCGGCGACAAGATCGGCAATCGCGTCGCCGGTCTCGCGGTGCAGGTCGCCATCTGTCGGCTCGTATCGCTCGATATAGACGCGGATCGTCGCGCCAGAGGTACCCGTGCCCGACAGGCGGAACACGATCCGCGAACCGCCGTCGAACAGGATGCGAATTCCCTGATTGCGGCTTTCGGAGCCGTCGACCGGATCGAGATAAGCGAAGTCATCGGCGGCGGCGACGGTGAGCGCCCCGACGCGCTCGCCCGGCAGGCTTGCGAGGCGCGCCCGCAATCCCTCGATCATCGCGTCGGCCGCGGCGCTGTCGACGCCTTCATAATCATGACGCGCATAATAGTTGCGGCCGTAGCGAGCCCAGTGGTCCTCGGCGATCGCGCGGACGCTCTCGCCGCGAACGGCGAGGATGTTGAGCCACAGCAGCACCGCCCACAGCCCGTCCTTCTCGCGGACATGATCGGAACCTGTACCGGCGCTCTCCTCGCCGCAGATCGTTGCCTTGCCGGCATCGAGCAGGCTGCCGAAGAATTTCCAGCCTGTCGGCGTTTCGTACAGCGGGATGGCGAGCCGTTCGGCGACCCGGTCGGCCGCGCCGCTGGTCGGCATCGAGCGGGCAATACCGGAGAGGCCTCTGGCATAGCCCGGCGCCAGATGGGCGTTGGCGGCCAACATCGCCAGCGAATCCGAGGGCGTGACGAAGATGCCCTTGCCGATGATCAGGTTGCGGTCGCCGTCGCCGTCGGAGGCGGCGCCGAAATCGGGCGCGCCGGGGCGCATCATGTCGTCGTAGAGCGCCTTCGCGTGGACGAGGTTGGGATCGGGGTGATGCCCGCCGAAATCGGGTAGCGGCGTACCGTGGCGGACGGTTCCCGCCGGCGCACCAAGGCGGCGCTCCAATATCTCGGTGGCGTAGGGGCCGGTGACGGCGCTCATCGCATCGAAGGCGATGCGGAAGCCGGAGCCGATCAGCGCGCGGATCGCGGGGAAGTCGAACAGGCCTTCCATCAAATCGGCATAATCCGCGACCGGATCAATAATCCGCACGGTCGCGCCACCGACCCGGGTGTCGCCGTCGAGGTCGAGGTCGACGTCGGGCGCATCGAGCGTCAGGTAGCGGGCGATCGTCCTGCTCTTCGCATAGATCGCCTCGGTGATTTTCTCTGGCGCGGGGCCACCGTTCGAAATGTTGTATTTGATCCCGAAATCCTCGGTGGGGCCGCCGGGATTGTGACTTGCCGACAGCACGATGCCGCCAAACGCGCCATGGGAGCGGATCACATGGCTCGCCGCTGGTGTGGACAGGATGCCGCCGCGTCCGACAATGATCGTTCCGAAGCCATTCGCCGCTGCCATGCGGATCGCGGTCTGGATCACCTCGCGATTGTAGAAGCGGCCGTCGCCGCCGATCACCAGCGCCTGTCCCTCGAAGCCTTCGAGCGAGTCGAAGATCGACTGGATGAAGTTCTCCGCATAGCCGGGCTGCTGGAACACCGGCACCTTCTTGCGAAGCCCGGACGTCCCGGGTTTCTGGTCGGTGAAGGCGGTGGTGGCAACCTCGCGGATCGTCATGCAGCCTGGTTCCTGTCGAGCAATGATCGGTAGAGCGCGGCATAGCGGGCGCTGCTGCGATCCCAGCCATAATCTGCACGCATGCCCTGTTTGCGCATGCCCGCCCATATCCCAGGCATGCCGTACAGCGCGATTGCGCGGCCGATCGCCGCTTTCAGGGCTTCGCTGGAGTCCGGCGGGTGGAGAATGCCGGTCGCGCACCCGCTGGTCAGTGCCGCTTCATTGGCGTCTATGATGGTGTCGGCCAGCCCGCCGGTGCGCGCCGCGACCGGCACGGTGCCGTAGCGCAGGCCGTAAAGCTGGGTCAGGCCGCAGGGTTCGAAGCGCGACGGGATCAGGATCGCATCGGCGCCCGCCTGGATCAGGTGGGCCAGCGCCTCGTCATAGCCGGTGACCACGCCCACCAGCCCGCGATGGCGGTCTGCCGCGGCCAGCAGCGCACGCTCGAATGTACTGTCGCCCGACCCGAGCACCGCCAGCCGCCCGCCATGGGCAACCATATGATCGACGGCATCGACCATCATGTCGATGCCCTTCTGCCAGGTCAGCCGGCTGATGATCGCGAAGATCGGGCCGTTGCCGCGCTTCAGCCCGAAGCGCTTCTCCAGCGCGCGTCGATTGGCGGCGCGGGCGCCGAGCTTGCGGACCGAGAAGGGCGCTGCGAGATGCTGGTCGGTCTCGGGATTCCACTCGCTGCTGTCGATGCCGTTGACGATCCCGCTGACGGCGTCGCCGCGGCTGCGCAACAGCCCGTCGAGGCCCATGCCGAACTCGGGGGTGCGGATCTCTTCCGCATAGGTCGGGCTTACCGTGGTGATCGCATCGGCATATTGCAGGCCGGCCTTCAGATACCCGACGCCGCCATAATATTCGACGCCGTCCACCGCGAAGGCCGAGGCGGGTAGGCCGAGTTCGGGGAAGATGCGCGCCTCGAACCGCCCCTGAAAGGCGAGATTATGCACCGTGACCACCACCGGCGTCCGCGGTGCGCGGCCATGGCGCACATAGGCGGCGGACATCGCCGCCTGCCAGTCATGGGCGTGCACGACATCGGCCGCCCAGCCCTTGATCGCGCCGGCGCCGATGTCGGCCGCAGCGGCCGACAGCGCCGCAAAGCGTTGCCAGTTGTCCGGCCAGTCATGCCCGCTGCCGTCGCCATAGGGCCCGCCCTCGCGCGCGCCGAACAGCCGGGGGGAGTCGAGCAGCAGCAGATCGAGCCCTTTCAGCTTCGCCGCGAGAATGCGGGCCGGGCCGCCGAACAGCGCCTTGTAGGCATGGATGGGCTTTGCGGCGGGCAGCGCCTTCAACACCTGGGGATAGGCGGGCAGCAGCGAGCGAACCTCGACGCCATGCCGGGCGAGCGCGACCGGTAATGCCCCCGCCACATCGGCGAGGCCCCCGGTCTTGATCAGCGGATGGAGCTCGGAGGCAACCGATAACAGGCGCAGCGGCATGATCCCTCTATGCCACCAGTCGGTCGATCATGGCCTGGGTAATCAGGCACACGCCCTTTTCGCTGCGGCGGAAGCGTTGTGCATCCATGACAGGATCTTCGCCGACGACCAGGCCCTTGGGGATCTGAACGCCCTGGTCGATCACCACCTTGTCAAGCCGTGCGTCGCGGCCGATCTGGCATCCCGGCATGATCACCGCCTCGGTGATCGACGAGAAGCTGTTTACCCGTACGTTGGTGAACAGCAGGCTTCGGTGCAGCGAGGCGCCGGAGACGATGCAGCCGCCCGCAATGAGCGAAGACGTCGCGGCGCCGCGGCGGCCTTCGTCATTATGGACGAACTTGGCGGGCGGGCTCACCTCGGCATAGCTCCAGATCGGCCAGTCGCGCTCGTAGAGATCGAGTTGCGGCACCACATCGGTCAGGTCGACATTGGCCTCCCAATAGGCGTCGAGCGTACCGACATCGCGCCAATAGGCTTCGGGCTCGCTGTCGGCGCGGATGCAACTCTGCGAGAACAGGTGCGCCACCGCCATGCCGTGCTTGACGATATGGGGAATGATATCGCCGCCGAAGTCATGGCTCGATGTCGGATCGGCCGCGTCGCGGCGCAGCTCCTCGGCGAGAAACTTCGTGTTGAAAACATAGATGCCCATCGATGCGAGCGCCGTGTCGGGCTTGCCGGGCATCGCGGGGGGATCGGCGGGTTTCTCGACGAAGGCCTTGATCCGCGCCTTGCTGTCGATATGCATCACGCCGAAGCCGGTCGCTTCGAGGCGCGGCACTTCCAGGCAGCCGATAGTGACGTCCGCGCCGGCATCGACATGCTGACGGAGCATCAGTTCATAATCCATCTTGTAGATATGATCGCCGGCTAGGATGATCATATATTCCGGCCCGTAGGACTCGATGATATCGAGATTCTGGAAGACCGCGTCGGCCGTGCCTTCATACCACTGGGTCTCGGATACGCGCTGGCTCGCCGGCAATATGTCGAAGCTTTCATTGCGTTCCGGGCGCAGGAAGTTCCAGCCGCGCTGTAGGTGCCGGATCAGCGAATGGGCCTTGTATTGGGTTGCCACGCCGATGCGGCGGATGCCCGAGTTCAGAGCGTTGGACAGGGCGAAGTCGATGATCCGCGTCTTGCACCCGAAATAGACCGCAGGCTTGGCCCTCCGGTCGGTCAGCTCATAGAGCCTGCTGCCGCGGCCGCCGGCCAGAACATAGGCCATGGCATCGCGCGCCAAAGGCTGGTTGCGCCGGTCCTTCATGATATCGCCCTCCACCATCACACCGCCTCGATCATCAAGGTCGAGAGCGGCGGCAATGTTATGCTGGCATATCCGTCGTCGCTCGCGGTGATACGACCGCCATTGCCCATGTTGCCCCCACCATAGATCGCGGCATCGCTGTTGATGATCTCGCGCCACTCTCCGCCGCGCGAGAGGCGGAGTCCATAGCCATGGCGTGGTACCGGCGTCATGTTCGAGATCACGGCGATGGGGGCCTCTCCGGGGGCATGGCGTTCCCAGGCGAACACCGAATTTGCGGCATCGTCGACCACTGCCCAGTGGAAACCTTCGGGCTCGCAGTCGCGGGCGTGGAGGGCGGGGCGGTCGCGATAGACCCGGTTGAGATCGCGGACGAGGCGGCTCACGCCCGCATGCGCCGGCGCATCCAGCAGGTGCCAGTCGAGCGCGCGTTCCTCGCTCCATTCCGCGCGTTGCGCGAACTCCTGGCCCATGAACAACAGCTTCTTTCCCGGATAACCCCACATCAGCGCGTAATAGGCACGCAGGTTCGCGAACTTCTGCCAGTCGTCGCCCGCCATCTTGTTGAGCAGCGAACCCTTGCCATGAACAACCTCGTCATGGCTGAGCGGCAGCACGAAATTCTCGTCGAAGGCGTAGAGCAGGCCGAAGGTGATGTCGTCATGGTGATGCTGGCGGTACACCGGCTCGCGCGCCATGTAGCGCAGCGTGTCGTGCATGAAGCCCATGTTCCACTTGAAGCCGAAGCCCAGGCCGCCTTCGTGGACCGGGTGCGAGACCTTGGGCCAGCTGGTCGATTCCTCGGCGATCGTCATGACGCCCGGATGATGGCCGTAGAGCTCCTTGTTCATGCGGCGAAGGAACTCGACCGCTTCGAGATTTTCGCGCCCACCCTCGCTGTTCGGCAGCCACTCGCCCGCCTTGCGCGAATAATCGAGGTACAGCATCGACGCGACGGCATCGACGCGCAGCCCGTCGAGATGATATTTCTCGGCCCAGAACAATGCGTTGTTGACGAGATACGCCAACACTTCGCGCCGCCCGAAATTATAGATCGCGGTGTTCCAGTCGGGGTGGAAGCCCTTGCGCGGATCGGCATGTTCGTAGAGCGCGCTGCCGTCGAACTGGGCCAGCCCATGCGCATCGGTCGGGAAATGCGCCGGCACCCAATCGAGGATCACGCCTATGCCGGCATGATGCGCTCCTTCGACGAAGCGGGCGAATCCCTCGGGCGAACCGAACCGCGCCGTGGGCGCATAGAGGCCGGTGGTCTGGTAGCCCCAGCTCGGATCATAGGGGAATTCGGTGATCGGCAGGAACTCGATATGGGTGAAGCCCATCTCGACGACATAGGGGATCAGCCGGTCCGCCATCTCGTCCCAGGACAGGAACTCGCCCTTGCCGTCGCGCTGCCAGGAGCCAGCGTGGACCTCGTAGATCGACATGGGCTGGCGGCGGATATCGGCCTTGGCCCAGAAATCGCGATGCGCGTCGTCCTGCCAGCGATGCGCCAGCCCGGCAGTGGTGATCGATGCGGTCGCCGGGCGCAGTTCGGAACGGAAGGCGAAGGGATCGGCCTTGAGGGGCAATGCTTTCCCGTCCGGGCCGATAATCTCGAACTTGTAGGGCTCGTCCTCGCCGATATCGGGGACGAAGATTTCCCAGATGCCGGTATCGCGCCGCAGCCGCATCAGGTGACGGCGGCCATCCCACGCATTGAACAGGCCGACCACCGAAACGCGCCTCGCATTGGGCGCCCAGACCGCGAAGTGGATGCCATCGGCGCCCTCATGGCGGACCTTGTGCGCGCCCATCTTGTCGAACAGCCGCAGGTGCGAGCCCTCGGCGATGTAATAATCGTCCATCGGGCCGAGCACTGGGCCGAAGCTATAGGGATCGGCCACGACCCATTCGCCCGCGGCGCTGGCGGCGCGATAGCGCAGCGGCTGCGGCTTGCGGATCGAGAGCCTGCCTTCGAACAGTCCCGCCTTGTCGATCATTGCGAGCCTGCCCGCAGCCTTGCCGGCGAGTGTCAGCGCCTCCGCCGTCTCGGCGCCGGGAATGAAGGCACGGGCAATGAGGCCCTTGTCCTGTGCATGGACCCCGAGCACGGCGAAGGGGTCTCCATGCTGGCCCTTGGTGAGAGCCGATATTTCGGCGCTGGGAAGCTGGGTCATAGCCGCAAAGCTACTTCCGTCATCCCAGCGAAGGCTGGGATCCATGTCTCTCGCCACGCGAGCACTTCTCGACGGAAGGCAGTCATGGACCTCACCCTACGCTGGGGTGACGAAAACAGGAATGAGGTCAATCGGTCGGCCGAAGTTTTCAGAGAACACCCCAAATTTCAGAGGCATATTGACGGATCGTGCGATCAGACGAGAACCAGCCCATCCCCGCTACATTGCGGATCGCCTTGGCATTCCAGTCCCGGCGATCGGTCCAGAGCCGGTCCACGCCGCGTTGCGCGGCGTGGTAGCTGTCAAAGTCTGCGGCGACCATGAACCAGTCATGCTCGTACAGCCCGGCGATCAGCGCCTTGTAGCGGTCGCGGTCGTCGGGCGAGAACACCCCACCAGAGATGGCCTGCAACGCCTGGTTGAGCTCGCGTGACTGCTCGATGATCTGACGAGGATCGTGGCCGTCCGCGCGGGCCTGGCCCACCTCGGCCGCGGTCAGGCCGAAGATGATGATATTCTCGGCACCGACATGGTCGCGCATCTCGACATTGGCGCCGTCGAGCGTACCGATGGTGAGTGCGCCGTTGAGCCCGAATTTCATGTTGCCCGTGCCCGATGCCTCCATTCCCGCCGTCGAGATCTGCTCCGACAGGTCGCAGGCCGGCATCATGATCTCGGCCATCGAGACATTGTAGTTCGGCACGAAGGCGATCTTCAGCAGTCCCTGCACCGCAGGATCGTGATTGACGACCCGCGCCACGTCGTTGGCCAGCTTTATGATCAGCTTGGCATTGTGATAGCTCGGCGCCGCCTTGCCGCCGAACAGCTTGACGCGCGGCACCCAGTCGCGCTCGGGATGCGAACGGATCTGATCGTACAGCGCCACCGCCTCGATGATGTTTAGCAGCTGGCGCTTATATTCGTGGATACGCTTGATCTGGGTATCGAACAGCGCGGTCGGATCGACCTTCAGGCCCATGCGATCACGCAGCAGGTTCGACAACACCGCCTTCTTGGCAAGTTTCACCGCCGCGAATTTTTCCTGGAACGCGCTGTCCTCGGCGAATTTCGAAAGCGCGTGCAGCGCCTCGGTGTCGTCGAGGAACCTGTCGCCGATCGCCTCGCGGATCAGCGCAGTCAGCTCCGGGTTGCACTGCATCAGCCAGCGGCGCGGCGTGATGCCGTTGGTCTTGTTGTTGATGCGATCGGGATAGAGCCGGTGGAAATCGGCGAACACCGTCTCCTTCATCAACTCGGTATGCAGCGCCGACACGCCGTTGACGCTATGCGAGCCGGCAAAGGCGAGATTGCCCATGCGCACCCGCCGGTCGCCGCCCTCGTCGATCAGCGAGATCGCGCTGATCCCGGCATCGTCGAAGCCGTGCTCGCGCCGCGCCGCGATCAGCAGCTTGGCGTTGATCGCGTAGACCAGCTGCATGTGCCGCGGCAGCAGCTGCTCGAACAGCGGCACAGGCCAGCTTTCCAGCGCTTCGGGCAGCAAAGTATGGTTGGTGTAGCCGAAGGTCGCGCGGGTGATGTCCCAGGCTTCGTCGAAGTCCATAGCGTGGAGATCGATCAGAATCCGCATCAGCTCGGCGACCGATACCGCCGGATGGGTATCATTGAGCTGGATCGCCGCCTTTTCGGGCAGGGTGCGGATGTCGCCGAAATACTGGACATGGCGACGGACGATGTCCTGCAGCGAGGCCGAGGAGAAGAAATATTCCTGGCGCAGGCGCAGTTCCTGGCCGGCAGCGTTGGAATCGGCTGGATAAAGCACGCGGGTCAGCGCTTCCGCCTTGTTGCTCTCCTTGAGCGCGCCGATATGGTCGCCCGCGTTGAACGCATCGAGCAGGATCGGATCGATCGGCTGCGCGGTCCATAGCCGCAGCGTGTTGACCCGGGTGCCGCGCCAGCCGACCACCGGCGTGTCATAGGCGGTGGCGATGAAGCGATCGTGCGGTTTCCAAAGGCGGGCATGATCGCCGCTGCCGTCCGCCGCGGCGAGATCGACTACGCCGCCGAAGCCGATCTCATAGCTCGCCTCGCGGCGTTCGAACTCCCAGTTGTTGCCGTGGGCGAGCCAGGTCTCGGGGAGTTCGACCTGCCAGCCTTCGGATATCTCCTGGCGGAACATCCCGTTCACATAGCGTATGCCATAGCCATAAGCGGGGATGTCGACCGAGGCCATCGACTCCATGAAGCAGGCGGCGAGGCGGCCGAGGCCGCCATTGCCCAGCGCGGCGTCGGGCTCGAGCTCGCGGATGATGTCGATGTCGACGCCGAGCAGCGCCAGTGCCTCGCGCATCTCGTCCATCAGGCCGAGGTTGGACACGGCGTCGCGCATCAGCCGCCCGATCAGGAACTCGAGGCTGAGATAATAGACCCGCTTGCCGCCTGCTTCATAGGTGTCCTGGGTGCTTTCGATCCAGCGATCGATGATGCGATCCCGGATCACCAGGATGGTGGCCGCCAGCCAGTCGTGGCTCTTGGCCGCAGCGGCACTCTTGCCGATCCGGTAGGTCAGCCGTTCGATGATTTCTTCGGCCAAGGTCGACGGATCCGACGTCCGCTGGGCGGGTTTCGGCAGGGCTGCGGTGCTGGTGCTGCTCATCGTCGCGATTCCCCCGGGCCTTGAACCGAGCCGAGTGTATCGCAGCGAACCGGCGGCGCAACTGCCATGTTGCACTGCGGTAGGCGCTTTCATTTGCCCTTTGAGGCGGATGGGGGCAGGTTGCTGACAGGGATGTATGGCGGGCCATCCGCACCAGCAGCTTTTGAGAGTGCCGATGACGTTGCGCGTGGTGAAGGATGTCGGAGTGGCGGCCGATACCGACGAGGCGTTGGGCCTGCCGGGCTGGCTATATCATGATCCCGAGGCCTTTGCGCTCGAACAGAAGCGTATTTTTCGCCGGAGCTGGCAGCTGGTCTGCCATCTGAGCGATGTCCCCCATGCCGGCGACTGGCAGGCGTTGGCGATCGGGCAGGAATCCATCCTTGTTATCCGCGGCGATGACGGCGAGGTGCGGGCGATGTCCAACGTCTGCCGCCACCGCGCGGCACGGCTGCTCGACGGCGCGGAGGGCTGTGCCAGGAAGCTGGTCTGCCCCTATCACGCCTGGACCTACGAATTGGACGGCAGCCTCAGCGGTGTGCCCGGCAAGCGCGACTACCCGGCATTCGACATGGCCGATCATGGCCTGCATCGCTTTGCCGTCGAGCTGTGGCGCGGCTTCATCTTCGTGCGGATCGAAGGAGATGGCCCCTCGGTCGCGGAGATGATGGCGCCCTATGAGGCCGAGATCGCGCCTTACCGCTTCGAGGACATGCGCGCGCTGGGCCGGGTGGTGATGCGCCCGCGCAGCGTCAACTGGAAGAATATCGCCGACAATTATTCGGATGGGCTGCATATCCCGGTCGCGCATCCGGGACTGAAGCGGCTGTTCGGCCCAGGCTATGGCATCGAGGCCAGCGAGTGGGTCGACAGGATGAGCGGCCCGCTGCTGGAAGGCGTGCCGGGCAGTTCCTCAGAAGCGCTCTACCGCAAATTCCTGCCGCCGGTCGAGCATCTCTCGGCCGAGCGCCAGCGAATGTGGCTCTATTTCAAGCTATGGCCGAACAGCGCCTTCGATATCTATCCGGACCTGATCGACTTCATGCAGTTCCTTCCGGTGTCGCCGACCGAGACGATGATCCGCGAGATCGCCTATGTGCTGCCCGACCAGCGGCGCGAGATGAAGGCCGCGCGCTATCTCAACTGGCGGATCAACCGGCTCGTCAATGCCGAAGATACGAAGCTGGTGGCGCGGGTGCAGGAGGGCATGCAGACCGAAAGCTATACCCAGGGACCGCTCGGCAATAGCGAGGTCTGCCTCAAGAGTTTCGCGCGCAAGCTGCGCGTGCTGATCCCGGAGGCGCGCCAGCCGAAGCGTCCCGCGATGGGCTGGAGCGCCAACAGCGTCGAGGGCCGGCTTTCGTGACGACCCGACAGGACGCCGTGATCATCGGCGGCGGGCATAACGGGCTGGTCTGCGCCTTCTACCTTGCGCGCAAGGGGCTGAAGGTGCGGGTGCTCGAGCGGCGCAAGGTCGTCGGCGGGGCGGCGGTGACCGAGGAGTTCCATCCCGGTTTCCGCAATTCGGTAGCGAGCTACACGGTGAGCCTGCTGCAGCCGCGCGTCATTGCCGATATGGGGCTCTACAAGCGCGGCCTGCGGATCGTCGAGCGGCCGATCTCCAATTTCCTGCCGCTGGAGGATGGCGGCTATCTCAAGCTCGGCGGCGGGCTGGATCGCACCCAGGCCGAGTTCCGGCGCTTCTCGCAAGCCGACGCCGAGGCGCTGCCGGCCTATTATGATGCGCTCGAAGGCGTGGCCGACGTGCTGCGTGACCTCGCGCTCAAGATTCCTCCCAATCCGGGCGGCGGCCTGCTGGAGCTGCTCAAGGCGGCCGGGCAGGGGCGCAAGATCGCCGGCGCCGGGCTGCCCGCGCAGCGCGACATGCTCGACCTGTTCGTGAAGAGCGCACGCACCTTCCTCGATGGCTGGTTCGAGAGCGAGGCGGTGAAGGCGGCGTTCGGTTTCGACGCGGTGGTCGGCAACTATGCCAGCCCCGACACGCCCGGCTCGGCCTATGTGCTGCTCCACCATGTGTTCGGGGAGGTGAACGGCAAGAAGGGCGCCTGGGGCCACGCGATCGGCGGGATGGGCTCGATCACCCAGGCGATGAAGGCGGCGTGCGAGGAGCATGGCGTGGTTATCGAAACCGAGACCGCGGTCGAACGGCTGCTGGTCGATGGCGGGCGGGCCGTCGGCGTGCGGACGCAAGGCGGCGCCGAGCATATGGCGCCGGTCGTCGCCTCCAATGTCGGACCGGGACTGCTCTATCGCCAACTGGTCGACCAGGCCGATCTCGACGGCGACTTCCGGCGGCGGATGAAGGGCTTCCGTGCCGGATCGGGCACCTTCCGCATGAATGTCGCGCTGTCGGCGCTGCCGAACTTCACGGCGCTGCCGGGCGAGGGCGAGCATCACCGCAGCGGCATCATCATCGCGCCGACGCTCGACTATATGGACAGGGCCTTCACCGATGCGCGCGCCTTTGGGTGGTCCAAGCAGCCGATCGTCGAGATGCTGATCCCCTCGACCGTCGACGACAGCCTCGCGCCCGACGGCGGCCATGTCGCGAGCCTGTTCTGCCAGCAGTTCGCGCCCGAGTTGCCCGACGGGAGAAGCTGGGACGACGAGCGCGAGGCGGCGGCGGATCAGGTCATCGCCACCGTCGAGGCGCATGCGCCGGGCTTCGCGCAATCGGTGGTCGGCCGGCAGATCCTGTCGCCGCTCGACCTGGAGCGAATCTTCGGCCTGATCGGCGGCGACATCATGCACGGGCATATGGCGCTCGACCAGCTGTGGGCGGCGCGGCCGATCCTCGGCCATGGCGATTATCGCGGCCCGATCAAGGGGCTCTACATGTGCGGCGCGGGCTCGCATCCCGGCGGTGGCGTGACCGGCGCGCCGGGGCATAACGCCGCGCAGGCGATATTGGCGGATCGCGGGCTGGCGCGGTTCTTCAGCTAGCGCATGCGGTGTTTAGATTAAATCACCCGCTCATCCTGAGCAGCCACTGAGCTTGGCGAAGGGGCGTGTCGAAGGACGTCCTTCGATGCGGTCTTCGCCAAGCTCAGCCCTTACTCAGGATGAGCGGATCAATCTAATCCCAACATGCTCTGGTTTTCATATGCGGGCTGCGGCGGTGGCAGGACGCCGCATCATCCACCACATCGGCACGCCGGCGAGGACCAGCACCGCGCCCCAGAGGTTCGCCTCGATACCCGCGCCATAGAGCGCCCAGACCGAATAGATCCCGCCCGCGATTGCGACCCGGCGTTTCACCCCGCCCAGCTTGAGCGCGGCCGCGGCGACGAACAGGTACATGACCAGCGAGGCCGTCGTCGCGAGCAGCGCGACGAAGGTGAACAGGGTGACCGTGGTCTTGCTGGCGTTGAGCGCCAACACTGCGGTGACGAGGCAACTCGACAGGATATGCGCGCGGACCGGCACGCCATTCGTCGCAACTTTCGCCAGCATCTTCGGAAAGACGCCGCCGGCCGCCATCGCGGCAGGCATTTCGCCCTGGAGCAATATCCAGCCGTTGAGCGCACCGAGGGCGCTGATCATTGCGAAGGCGGCGACGATGTGCGCCGCGCCGCTGCCCCAATAGCGGCCGATCACCTCGGCAAAGGGCGCAGCCGAATGCGCCGCCACGTCCGGGGCCAGCAGCAGGATCACCGCGGTGCAGGCGAAGAGATAGATCAGGCCGGTCACGGCCGTGCCGCCGAGAGTCGCGCGTGGGATGGTGCGGGTGGGATCGATGACCTTGCCGGCCGGCACCGTTGCGGATTCCAGGCCCAGGAACGCCCACAGCGTCAGCGTCCCCGCGGTGGTGATCGCGCCAAGGCCGATATCCGGTTGATGGGGATCGGGCAGGGTGAGCTCTCGCGAGGGCACCGCCAGCGCGGCGATGACGACGACGGCGACCAGCGGCAGGATCTTGAGCAGCGTGGTGACGAGCTGCACCCAGCCCGCGTTGCGGGTGCCGCTCAGGTTGATTGCGGTGAGCGCCCAGACCAGCAGGATCGTGACGCTTGTCGACATCAGCGCGTTGGTCGCCAGCGCGGGAATGAAGGCGGACAGGTAGCTGACGGCGGCAACGGCGATCGCACCGTTCCCGACGAACAGCGAAATCCAGTAGGCCCAGGCGATGAAGAAGGCCGCATCCATCCCGAAGGCCGCGCGGACATAGACATAGGGACCGCCCGCCTGCGGGTGTGCCCGGCACAGCCCGGCGAACAGGGCCGCTATACACAGGCTGCCGGCGATGGTGATCCCCCAGGCGGGGATCACGTTCCAGCCATAGGGGGCGAGGCTTGCCGGGAGCATATAGACGCCCGAGCCGATCATGTTGCCGACCACCAGCGCCGTCGCCATGACCAGCCCGAGCGGGCGGGCGGGAGACCTGCCGCCGCCTGGATGGGTCATCCCAGCATCAGAAACGCTGCGAGACCTTCATCCCGAACAGCTGCGGCTTGATTGGATAGGATCGGGCGTAGATTCCACAATAGGTCGGTGCGCAGAAGGTATTCTTGCTGGCGATGCCCCGCTTGTCGAAGGCATTTTGGATATAGGCTTCGAAGGACAGTTCGCCGAGCTTGATACCCGTTGAGAAGTCGAAGGTGGTGAAGGCCTTGGTGCGGCCCACTACCGCGTCGTCGGCGACCGTAAGGAATTGCCGTGCGCTGCCCTGCTGTAGGACCGTCCCCTGCACGAAGCTGTCATGCCCTCCCAGGTCGAAGTCGTAGCGAGCGGTGGCAGTGCCTTTGAACTTGGGCTGGACCGTCAGCCGGGTGCCCTTGGGAGCGGCTACGGGGCCGGCGGTGCAGTCCACATTCTGCTGCGCGTTGATCGCGCAGAAGTCGGTTGTCAGCTTGGCGTCGGTATAGGTGCCTGAGCCCGAGAGGGTGAAGCCGCCGACCGTATATTGAAGCGTGAGTTCGGCGCCTTTGATATCGGCATCGCCCGAATTGTAGATGTTGACTACGCCAACCGAACCGATCGGCGCCAGCGTATATTGGAGCTTGTTCCATTTCATATAATAGATCGAGCCATTGAAGCGGAGCCTGCGATCCAGCCAGCTCGTCTTCCACCCGATCTCGAAATTGTCGATCGTATCCGCCTTATACGGATCCACGCCGGGCCGGCGATTGTTGCCGCCGGGCCGGAAGCCGGTCGAATAGGTTGCGTAGACCATTCGATCGGCATCGACCTGCCAGTTCAGGCGAACCATATGCGTCTCGCCGCTTTCCTTGTAGGTCTTGTCGACGTTGACGCAGCTCCCGACGCTGATCGGTATGGTGCAGCCCGCATCGATGGCGTTTGACTGAAAGCCAGAGAAGCCCCTGAGGGTGTTCCGCGCCTTGAAGCCGCGGATACCGCCAGCCAGTGTCAGGTCGGGCGTGATTTTGTAATAGACCTCGCCAAAGGCCGCCTGGTCGCGCGCAACGATATGCGTGTCGGTGGTGAAGATGTCGTCACCCATGGTGAGGAACCCCGCTCCGGTCGCGGCAAGGCCCGGCACGAAATAGTCGGCGAGATTGTTGTTCGATTGACGCTGATAGAATAGGCCGGCGATGAAGCTGAGCGGCTTATCGCGATCCGAGCTGATCCGGAACTCGTGGCTCTGCTTCGTCAGCCGCTGCTCGTTGTGATAGCGCTGGGTAGGATCGAGGAAGCCGCCGTTGCCGTCGGGGAAGTTGGTGTAATAGGGATTATTGGCATAGTTGTCGTAGGCGACCGTGTAATAGCTGTAATCCTGATCGTTGTTGATCGATCGCTTGAGATATCCGCCAGCATAAGTCAGGTCGAAATTGCCGACCTTGCCTTGGATGGTCAGCGTGGCGAGATACCATTTGTCGATGTTCAGGTCGGGCGCGAATTCGTGGACCTTAAGGTCGCCTGCGCGAACCGGATCGAAGCCGAAGGTTCCCTTGGCCTTTTGATGCTGGCCCTGGATACCCGGCGTCACCGTCCAATTGTCGTCGAGATCGATGCCCAGCAGTACACGGCCGCCATAGGTGTCGACCTCATTGAAATCCTTCTTCACGAAAGCCTGGTTGTTGACCGTCAGGTTCGTGGTCGGATCCGGGTCGGACAGAGTGTAGGTGCGGCTCGCGAAGGTGTTGTCGATATAGCCTCCGTCGTGGACGTACCAGCCGACCGCGCGCACGGCCACGTTCTCGCCGAGCGGAGCGTTGATAAAGCCTTCGGCGCTGCCGCCCGTGTTGCCCTTGCCGAACTTGTTGAGATTGAGGTCATATCCTCCGGAAAACCTGCTCGGATCAGGTTTGTTGGTGATGATCCTGATGGTTCCGGCGAGTGAAGTGGCGCCGTAGAGAGTGCCCTGCGGGCCGGCTAGCGCTTCGACGCGCGCAAGGTCATAGGCATGGACGTCGAGCATGGCGCCAATCGTCGAAACCGGAACCTCGTCGACATAGATGCCGACCGTCGGCAGTGATCCGCCAGGCAGGTTGATGCCGCCGGTGGAGACACCGCGGATCGAGATGTCGGACTGCGAAGGTCCATAGGTCTGGAAGCTGACGCTGGGCAGCAGCTTCACATAGTCGTCAAGGTTGCTGACCTGATGCTGCGCTAGCGTCTCAGTACTGAGCGCCTGCAGGCTGATTGGCACCCGCTGGATGCTTTCGTTGCGCTTGGTCGCGGTGACGATGATTTCGCCGGTGTCGACATCTGCCGGCGCCGCCTGCGCCAGCGCCGTGCCGGATGTCGCAAGGAAGGTCGAGGTCAGCAGGAGAGCCGCGACCGTACGACCGACTGGGTGAAGGTGCGCAGGTTTCATGATATCATCCCTTCTCGTCTGCGGGCAATTCCCCACGAAACCCCATGCGCTGCAAGGTCGAATGATTTAGCGCCGTGAACAGGCTTGTTAATTCTGCGCTGTGTTGCCCAATGAACACAGCGGCGGGACCTCGGGATAGGCCGTCAGCACGGGGCCCAGCGCATCGATCAGAGGGCCGAGCTTGTCGGCATAAGGGCGCCACTGGTCGACACCATCGCGATTGATCGGGCGGCGTACCTGCTCGCTGCTGGCCGTGCGGACGGCGCGCCGGCTCTCGTGAAAGTCGAGGCACGCCTGCTCGAAAGGCAAGCCCAGCGCGTCGAGCAGCACGCGCACTTCGCGCTCGGGGTCGTCGAGCAGCTGTTCGTGGATGACACGGTGAACGCGGCCCGGCAGCACATCGTCGATATGGGCCATCAGTCGCACATAATCGGCATAATAGCGTCCGATATCATCCAGCCCGTAGCTGAATCCCTGGCCGCGCGCGAAATGCTGCCGGAAGTTCGAGAATCCGCAATCGAGAGGATGGCGGCGGGCGTCGATGATCCTGGCATTGGACAGGATCAGGTGAATGAAGCCGCAATGCAGCCAGTTGTTTGGCAGCTTGTCGATGAATTGCGGCTTGCCTTCGCGCCGCTGGATGCGGGTCGCGTCGAGATAGTCCTCGCCGAGCATCGCGAGCTGCGCGGCGTCGAGTTTGCCAAGATCGCCCGGATAGCCGCCGGCTAGGGTGGCTGCCTTCGCCGCCAGTCGCGGGATGTCGGGGAGTTCCATCGTGCCTTCGACCAGCGAATGACAGGACAGGATCTGCTCGATCAGCGTCGATCCCGCGCGGGGCATGCCGAGGATGAAGATCGGATCGGCCGCCGGACAGCCTTGGCCGGCCCGTGCGGCCAGGAAGTCGGGCTGGAACAGCGCGATCATCGCGTCGACCTGCCGGCTGATCTCGTCGGGATCATAGCCGATCTGGCTGCGGCGCAGCGCGTTGCCGCGGGCATAATGAGTGAACGCTGCGTCCACTTGCCCGGCGTCGTCGGATGCCTTGCCCAGCGCGAAGTCGAGATGCAGCCGGTCCTCGTCGGACAGCCCCGGGTCTTCCAGCGCCCGTTGCATGCGGGCGACATCGGCGTCGTCGAAGCGCACCGTCTTCAGGTTTGCGAGGCTCCACCAGATCTCGCCCAGCGTCGGGTCGGCGTCGAGCCCGCGGCGGTAGGCGGCGATCGCATCGTCCAGCCGGCCGACGGTCTTCAGCGCATGGCCATAGCTCATCCACAATTTGGGCTGATCGGGCCGAACCGCGAGCACCTCGCGGTAGAGCGCGATCGCTTCCTCATAGTCGCCGATCCGGCCGAGCACGGCCGCCCGTAGCGTCGCGTGGGCGGGATTGGCGGGTTCGGTGCTGCCGAGCCGGTCGAGTTCGGCGAGCGCTTCCTGGGTCCGGTTCTGGCGATGCAGGATCGTGGCGAGATTCGCGCGGGCGGCGGTGAAGGCCGGGGCCAGTTCGAGGGCGCGGCGCAGCAGAGTTTCGGCATCGCGATAGCGGCCGACCCTTGCGCCCAGTTCGGCCATCATCCGGATCGCGGCGACATCGAACGGCGATGCCTTCAGGCGAGCCCGCAGCAGCGGTTCGGCGATATGAAGCTCGTTCTCCACCAGAGCCTGAGCCGCCCGGAGCAATTCCGGATCGCCTGCCGAAAGGCTGATTGCCGCCAGTTCCGCATGCTCGGCTGCGCTATGATTGCCCAGCGCGCGGTGGATGCGGCCGGTGAGCCGGCGCACGTCGGGGCTCGACGGCGCCTGGTCGAGGAGGCCGCGCGCTATCTCCAGCGCGGCGGCGGGATCGTCGGCGACCAACAGCGAGGCGCGCTCGAACGCGGCATCAAGTTGATCCGGCGATGTCGTGCTGCGCGATCCCACCGGTTCATTACAAGGACGGGCGGGGCGAGTGTCAACGGATTACAGCCCCTGCTCGGCCAGTCTCAGAATCACCAGCGCCGAAAGCTGCGCCCGTTCGGCGAGGCTCTCGACGACCAGATATTCGTCCGGCGAATGGATCGCACCCCCGCGAGCGCCCATCGTGTCCACCACCGGCACGCCGCAAGCGGCGATGTTATTGCCGTCGCACACGCCTCCGGTCGCCTTGTGCCCGATCGGCCGGCCGAGCAGCGCGGCGCTGTCCTCGACCAGCGCGAACAGCCGTGCGGCCTTCTTGTCGATGGGCTTGGGTGGACGCCCGAAGCCGCCATGCACATGGACCGACACATCATGTTCGGCGGCGATGGCGCGCGCCAGTGCATCGAGCAGCACCTGCGCCACCTGCTGATCGGCGGGCAGAGCGGGGCGGAGGTTGACGCGCAAGATCGCCTGGTCGGGCACGACATTATTGGGGCCACCGCCGTCGATGCGCGCGGGGTTGATCGCCAGGCCGGAGCGGCGCGCACGGGACAGGCGCAGCGCGAGATCACCCGCGGCGACGACGGCATTCCGGCCATCTTCGGGATTGCGGCCGGCATGGGCGGAACGCCCCGTGATCATGATCGAGAAATTGCCGCTGCCGGGCCGGTCCCCGGCGAGCGTGCCGTCCGGCAGCGCCGCGGGTTCATAGGTCAGCGCGGCAAGCTTGCCGCGGGCGGCCTGGGCGATCAGCGTCGCGGAGCCCGGCGAGCCGATCTCCTCGTCCGAATTGATGACCACCTCATAGCCTATCCGCGCTGCAAGCGGCGAGAGCTCGATCGCGTGCAACGCCGCCAGCATCAGGGCGATGCCGCTCTTCATGTCCGCGACGCCTGGCCCGTTGATCACGGCGCCGCCATCGAGATCGGTCAGCGTCTGGAATGGGTGTTCGACGGCATAGACCGTGTCCATGTGGCCGGTGAGGAGCAACTGCACCGGCGCATGCGGGCGAACGCGGACATGCAGGTTCCGGCCGAAGACGAGCGGCTGCACCTGGCCCGCCCGGTCGACTTCCTCTCCCGGCGCAGCATCGCGCAACAGGATCTCGCCCGGCAATATCGAGAAAGCGTCCACGAGCAGGTCCGCCATGGCCGCGAGACCGTCGAGGTTGCGCGAACCGCTGTTGACCGCGCTCCACCGCCTCACCTGCGCCAGCATCGGTGCCGCGGCGGCGGCGTCCAGAGCGGCGCGGTGCCGGTCGATCACAGCAGCCGTCCGGCCAGTTCCGCCGAAAGGTCCGCGATCGCGTCGGCCTCGAAGCTCGCGACCGGATAGGCGCAATAGTCCGCGGCATAATAAGCGCTCGGCCGGTGGTTGCCAGATTTGCCCAGCCCCCCGAACGGCATGTTTGCCGCAGCGCCGGTCGTCGGCCGGTTCCAGTTGACGACGCCGGCGCGCGATTCGGTGATGAAACGCTGCCATAGCGCCGGGTCATCGGCGAGCAGCCCCGCCGACAGGCCGAAGCTGGTGGCGTTTGCGGCGGCGATGGCCGCGTCGAAATCGGGCACGCGGATCACCTGCAGGATCGGCGCGAAGATTTCCGCATCGGGAACGTCGATGCCGGTCACGTCGTAGATCGCCGGGGTGACGAAGCCCTCGCTGCGTTCGAGCCGTTCGAACGGGAGGAGGGGCTTCGCACCCTGTGCCTTGAGCGCTGCGGCCGCATCGAGCGCGTTCTGCGCCGCGCGGGGCGAGATCAACGGACCCATATAGGGTTCCTCCGGATCGTCCCACGCCCCAATCCTCAGCCGGGAAGCCAGCGTATGCACCGCCTCGATGATCGCATTGCCCTCCACCCCCTCGGGCACGATCAGACGCCGCGCGCAGGAGCAGCGCTGCCCGGTGGTGACGAACGCCGACTGGACGATCGCCGCTGCCGATGCATCCGCAGCCCCCCAGGCGATGAGGGGGTTGTTGCCGCCCAGTTCGAGCGCGAGGATCACATGCGGCCGCTCGATCATCACCCGGCGGAAGTGCGCCCCGGTGGCGGCCGAACCGGTGAACAGCAACCCGTCGATGTCGGCATCGATCAGCGCGGCACCCTGGTCGCGGCCGCCCTGGACGATCTGGAAGACATGCTCCGGCACCCCGGCATCGTGCAATGCCCGCGCCATATGCTGGCCGGTCAGCGGGGTTTCCTCGGACGGCTTGAAGACGACGGTGTTGCCCGCCAGCAGCGCCGGCACGATATGCCCGTTCGGAAGGTGGCCGGGAAAATTATAGGGTCCGAGCACCGCCATCACGCCATGCGGCTTGTGGCGCAGCACCGCCCGGCCGAACGCGGTGTCCGCGCTGCGCGTGCCGGCGCGCTCCGCCTGCGCGGCGATGGAGACAGCCACCTTGGCGATCATCGAGCCGAGTTCGGCGCGGCTTTCCCATAGCGGCTTTCCCGTTTCGCGTGCGATATCGCGTGCGATATCCTCGGTGCGGGCCTTCAGCGTGTCGGCATAGCGCCGGAGGATGGCGATGCGGGCTTCGCCCCTCAGCCCCGCCCAGGCGGGAAGCGCGGTGCGGGCGCGGGCGACGATCGCTGGGACCGTCTCCGGCGCGGTCTCCTCGCCTTCCCATATCGTCTGTCCCGTCGCGGGATCGATCGAGCGCATCATTGCCTCACTCTCACCAGATCGCCATCCTTCAGCCGCAGGGCATCGGCCGCCGCGATATCGAGCATCGCCGCCCCGTCCTCGATCCGCACCTTCGCCCGGGTGGCGCGAAAGCCGGGAACCGACAGGGTCGAGATCAGTCGCTCCGGCGCCTCGACCGGATTACCGATCACGACCGGCAGGGCCGTCGTCCGCTCGATCGTCTTGATGGTTTCGCGCGGGACCGAATAGGTGGGACCTCCGTCGAAAATATCCACCAGCCCCGACCCTCGAAATCCTTCATGTTCGAGCATCGCCCGGGCCGCTTCGCCCTCGACATGGACCCTGCCGATCGCTGCCTGGGCCGATTCAGCGATCAACTCCACATAGATCGGGTGGCGCGGCGCCAGATCGAGGATGAACTGCCCGTCGGTCGACATCACCATGTGATCGGCCTCGTCGAACGGCAGGTGGAAAAATTTGCTCGCGACGCCTTCCCAGAAGGGACAGGTGCCGTCGGGCGAGAAATAGCCGCGCAGTTCGGCCATCACGGTCTCCGAGAAGCGCGTCCGGTCGACGCCGATCAGCATGTAGCGCGAGCGGGCGAGCAGGCTGCCGGCGCCCCCCGAGCGCCGCTCCGGGCGCAGATAGAGCGAGCCGACCTCGGTCCATCCCGCGCATTCGTTGACCAGCACCAGCGCCTGGTGGTCGAAGCGGGTGCCGATCGCCGAGGAGAATTGCGCGAGCGTCATCACCCGGAAGGAGAAATGGGGGCGGGCTACGCCGACGGCCGCGCGCACGCCGCAAAGCCCCTCGACCCGGCCGGTCTCCAGATCCTCGAGCATCAGCGTGTACCAGGCTTCGCGCGGCGGGATCGCGCCGGTGAAGCTGCCTTCCGACAGCGTCAGCCGGTTGAGCAGCGTCTCCTCGTCCTCGGGCAAGCTGGTGAAGCCACGCCCGGACAGGATGGCCAGTTCCATCAGGGCGTCGAGGTCGGACGGGCCGGCGGGGCGCACGACGAGCATCAGCGCGCCAAAGCCAAAGTCTGGAGATGGGAAGCCATCACCACCTTGTGCGGCATCCGTTTCGGAAGTTCAAATGTCGCGCAGCAGTAGTGCATCGAGAGCATCATGCGCGGCACTGGCCCGACCCCACAGCTCGGGATCGAGCAGATCGGCCGCCGCGATCCGTGCCGGCCAATGGCGCTCGACCAGTTCGCACAGTGCGGTCCAGCGCCGTTCGTCGAGCAGGAAGCGCGGGTCGACGCCGAGCCGAGCTTCAGGGCTCATCGGGACTCGCAGGCGCAGGCA
The DNA here is from genome assembly GCF_056401045.1 of Rhizorhabdus sp. P4_G6. Classification (NCBI taxonomy): domain Bacteria; kingdom Pseudomonadati; phylum Pseudomonadota; class Alphaproteobacteria; order Sphingomonadales; family Rhizorhabdaceae; genus Rhizorhabdus; species Rhizorhabdus sp. P4_G6. The sequence goes on from NZ_JBFUKC010000001.1 coordinate 75,305, forward strand.
GGCCGGGCCCCCGCCGTTTCGCATGCTCTCGCGCACATCGACGACGATGGCCTCGTTGATCGGATTGTTCCCGGCGAGGATCGCCTCGACCGCCCGCCAGACGCGGGCATTGGCCTGGGCTTCTCCCGGCAGGATCAGCGCCATTCCGCCCTCGGGCAGCGTGACGAGCTGCGAGTTGAACAGATAGGAGCTGACGGCATCGTCGAGGCCGATACCGTCGACCTCGACGGGGGTGAATCCGGGCACGGCCCGTTCCGCTGCGGCGAAAAGCCCGCTACGATCCTCGAAGGCGGCAGCATGGGCGAGCAGGACATGCTCGTTGGCGACCGCGACGACATCGTTGTGGAAGGCACCAGCCTCGATCGCGGCCTGCGACTGCAGCATGTGGAAGCCCGTAATGCCGGCGATCCGGGCGACCGCCTCACTGGCGCGCCGCGCCTGGCGCTCGGGAAAGCGGCTGCCGCGCGCTGTGCCATGGACGAAGATGTTGAGGCCGGCCGCACCGTGATGCTCGGTCAGCCGCATGTGATTCGCTGCGCCTTCGTCACTGAAATGCTGCGTCGCGGGCAGTGCCGGGTGGACGGCGAAATGGCGCTGGTCGGGAAAGATGCTGCGCAGCATCCGATAGGTATCCGGCGCCTCGAGACTTCGGTGCAGCATCGTGGCGAGATTGGCCGTGACCAGATGGACGCGACCATCGGCGCTGTCGGGTCCGGCGATCACGGTCGCCGCATTGGCCGCCCACATCGCCGATGCCGAACAGGCATTGATGAACAGCATAGGATCGTCGGCAGCGGCGCGCCTCAATATGCCATTGTCATCGCCGGTAAAACCGAGCGTCTGCAATGCTGCAACCGCCGGGCGGCGTGGCGGGGGGATGAAGCCCTGCGTCAGGCCCCGGTCCATCAGCCGCTTCATCTTGGCCAGCCCCTGCAGCGCCGCGGCCCGCGGCTGCGACACCGCGCCCGCATTGCTGGCGCTGGCGATGTTGCCGTCCGACAGCCCGGTATAGTTGTGCATAGGGCCGATCAGCCCGTCGAAGTTGATCTCGATCGTCATAACGCGAGATAACTGAAGCCATCGCCTGCCGACAGGCCAAGGCTCGCCGCGCTCGCCCGGTCGGTGACGGCCTGTCCGCCGGAGGCCTCGACAGACCCGGCGGTGCAGCGAAATGCGGAGCCGCTGCCGGTGGTGATCAGGTGATCGCGCAGCACATCGGCGTCGCTGCCGCGCACGAACATGGCGTGACGGAGATCGCGGATCGCTCGGAGATCGTCGATGGTGGCGACGAGGGTAGGGCCGGCATCGAAGATATCGACATAGCCTTCGTCGCGGAAACCTTCCTCGATGAGCAGGCTGCGCGCCGACCGGCCATCGTCATGCACCTTGCCGATCACCGCCTGCGCCTCCTGCGACAGCATATTGACGTAGATCGGCGCGCGCGGGCCGAGATCGGCTATGAACTGGTTGCCGGTGGTGCCGTTGATATGATCGGCCTCGGCGAAGCTCATCGCATAGAAGCGTCCCCCGACGGCATCCCAGAAGGGCGATCTGCCCTCGTCGAGCCAGCCCCTGAGATCGGCGATCACCCGATTGCGGAACATCGCCCGGTGGCGGCCGATGAACAGGTAGCGGCTCCGTGCCATCATCCGGCCATAGCCGCCGTGGCGGAGCGCCGAATCTACGATCAAGCCGCCGACTTCGGCGCAATCCTCGAGGTCGTTGGTCAGGGTGAGCACCGGAAAGCGCACCATCCGGCCGTCGATGCTCGATCGCTGCGTCGTGTAGCTGATCCGGTAGCTATAGAAGGGCCAGTCGGTGCCGAGGCGGGGGAAGACCATGCCGCAGCCGCGGACCCGGCCGTCGATTTCCAGCCCCAGGATGATCGCACCGCCGAGATTGTCCCCGTCGAGCAGTGCAATGCTGCGCGCGATGCGGTCGGCCATCGCCTTGCGGTCGGGCGGGAGATTGGTGAAGCCGGGGCCCGCTCCCGCAGCCAGCGCCAACATCGCGTCGATGTCGTCCTCACGCACCGGACGGATCTGGATCGAGGGGGATTCGGACATGCGGCATAGTGTTGGTTTGCACTCTGCCTTTCAAGCGAGGGTTGTTTTGCGTAAGGGCGGGCCGTGCTTCTTCCCGATCTCATGATGGCGCGTTCCGTGTTGCCCTGGCTCGACATTGCCGGGATCGCCATCTTCGCGGTCAGCGGCGCGCTGGCGGCGGCGCGGTGCGGGCAGACCATCGTCACCTTCGTCTTTTTCGCGGCGGTGACCGGTACCGGCGGCGGGACGCTTCGCGATCTCCTGATCGGCGCGCCGGTATTCTGGATCTACGACAATCGGGCGCTGGCGGTCTGCCTGCTGGCTGCTATCGCCGTCTGGGTGACGCCTCAGCAGATATGGCCGGTCAAGGCGATCGACTGGTTCGACGGGTTGGGGCTTGCTGCCTATGCCGTGTTCGGATCGTGGAAGGCGCTGGCATTCGGGGTCCCGCCGTTGGGTGCGGCGGCCATGGGGGTGGTTACCGCCTGCATGGGTGGGATCATCCGCGACGTGCTGGCCGGCGAGCCTTCGATCCTGCTGCGCCCCGAAGTCTATGTCACCGCGGCGGCGCTGGCGGCGGGCCTTTTCGTGCTGCTGACGATGCTGGGCACGCCGCTGCTCGCCGCAGCAGCGATCGCCGTTGGGGCAGGCTTCGTGCTGCGCGCGTTCGCGATCGTGCGGGGGATCGCCCTGCCGGGATATCAAGACCGATGAACGTAACCGAGCGCGCCGTTCACCGTGGCGACATCCTGGTTGCCCATGGGAACCCTGACGGCAACGAAACGTAGAGTCGTGCACTGTGAAGTCGAGGATGTGAAGATGCGTAGCTGGTTGTTGGGCAAGGTCGCCGTGGTATCTGCGGCAGCGTTGATGCTCGCCTCCTGTGGCCCCAAGCAGCTGGCGCTTCCGAGCGATCCGATCGACCGGGCCGCGACCTGTGCAGTGGTGAGCGCCGCCGATTCGCGCGCGAACGCGCCCGAGGCAAAGGGCGATCTGGATTTCGGTGCGCAGACCCGAATCATCCATTACGCGATGATCGCAGGGTCGGACGGGAATAATTTTTCCGCCAAGCGCGCTTCGGCCGTCGTCAACCGGATGGGCGAGGTCGAAGCCGACATCACCAACGGCAAGTGGCAGGATCTGGTCGCGCCCTGCGATCAGGCTTATCCGGTCGTCAAGAAGATCGAGGGCATCGAGCTGCCCAAGGGTCGGTTCGACGCCGAGCTGGGCTGCTATTCGATGGGCGATTTCCTGGTGAAGACAGTGACCACCACCGATCCAAGGGCACAGGAGAGCTTCGCCGCCTTCCAGAAGATGAAGCGGCGGCTCGACGGGCCGATCGGCAGTGCTCTCAAGGCTCGCGGCGCCGGCAGCTATGTGAAGACGCAGGCGCTCAAGGAAGCGGCGTTGGTGCAGATGACGAAACTCGGCGCGCCGGCCGAGGTGATGAAGATCTGCACCAGCCGCTTTTCCTGATCCTCATCACGCGAATGGCCGGGTTTCCAGGGGCCTTGCCGGGCGCGTGCCCAGATCGAGCTGGTAGAGCCCGACGTCGTACCAGCTACCCATTTTGTAGCCAACCTTCGACAATATCCCGCAGCGCACGAATCCGAACGACTCGTGAAGCCGCACGCTGGCGGCATTGGGCAGGGTGATCTTGCCGACCACCGCCTGAAACCCCTGTTCGCCAAGAGCGGCGATGAGCGTGCGGTAGAGCGCCGCGCCAATGCCCTGGCGATGCTGGCCGTGCGCGACATAGACCGTCGCCTCGGCAGCCCAGCGATAGGCCGCGCGCTCGTATAGTCTCGCTGCATAGGCGTAGCCGGCCACGATGCCATCCTGCTCGGCTACGAGGAACGGATAATGTGGCAGGATGTGATCCATCCGCGCGGCGAGTTCCTCCGCGTCGGGCGGGTCGACCTCGAAGCTTATCATCGAGTTGCGGACATAATGGGCGTAGATCGCAGCGATCGCCGCCGCGTCCGCGCGCGCGGCAGGCCGAACCTTCAGCGTGTAGCCCATGCCAGCAGGGCGCGGGCGGCGCTGATGTCGCCGGGGCGGGGCGGCGGCTCGCTGGCGGTGCATTCGAGGCAGCGGACCTGGATCGCGGGACCGGTCAGGATATGCTGCGCCTCGGCCAGCGCATGCAGCAGGATACGGTCGGGCCGTCCGGCAACCGCGCCCCACGGGCCGCTTGCCCGCGCCGCATCGCTGTCCTGCTGATCCGGTTCGACCAGCGACCTGATCATCTGCCGCCAAGGCGACAGCGGCTTTTCGATATACAGTGGACGGACCGAGCCGGGATCGATCCTGGCCAGCCTGGCCGCTTCGGCAACAGCATCGTCGACGCTGCCGAAGCGGTCGACCAGGCCGATCTGCCGTGCGGTGCTGCCCGCCCAGACGCGCCCTTCAGCAATCTCGCGAACGCGCTCGATCGGTAGTTTGCGCGACTGCGCGACCAGGCCGGTGAAGCGCCGGTAGATGTCGTTGATCGAGCCCTGCATCATCGCATCGAACATCGGGGAGGTGCCGCGATAGAGATCGGGTTCGCCCGACATCGGGGTTGTCTTGACGCCGTCGGCCGAAAGGCCAAGCTTGGCCAACGACCCTTCGAAGGTCGGCAGGATGCCGAACACGCCGATCGAGCCGGTGACGGTCGATGGGTCGGCGATGATCCGGTCGGCCGGGGTAGAGATCCAGTAGCCGCCGCTCGCCGCGACGCCGCCCATCGACACCACCACCGGCAGGCCGAGGCCCTTGGCCTGGAGTATCGCCGAACGGATCTGTTCCGATGCCATAACCGAGCCGCCGGGCGAATCGACCCGGACGACCAGCGCCTTGATCCGCTTGCGGGCGAGTTCGTCGAGCAGCAGGTTGGATATCGTGGAGCCTCCGGCCGATCCGGGCGAGGCTTCGCCATCGACGATCTCGCCGGCGACGGTCAGCACGCCGATCGGTGTACCGCTCGACTTTTCACCGTGCGAGGCGACCCAGCGATCGAGCGGGATGGCCTTGAAGTCGTTGATGCCGCCATCATTGGCATCGCCTGCGACTGCCGCGACCCGCGAGTTGAAGGCGTTCCGATCGCCCAGCTTGTCGACGAGCCCGGCCCTGAGCGCGGCCTGCGACATCTGCCCCCCGGCAGCGGCGATCATCGCGTCGGGACGAGCGAGATAGGGCGCGAGCCTGGCCTTCGGCCGCGCCCTGGCGACATCGGCCTGCCAGCTCGCCCAGAGCGAATTGGCCAGCGCCTGATTGGCGTCGCGGGCTTCGGGCGACTGATCATTGCGGATGAAGGGCTCGACCGCCGACTTGAAAGCACCGACCCGATAGATCTTGGCGGTGATGCCGAGCTTGTCCATCAGCCCCTTATAATAGAGCCGCGATCCACCGGGCCCCGACAGGAGAACCCCGCCGAGCGGGTTCAGCCAGACCTCGGTCGCATGCGAGGCCAGCTGATAGCCATCGTCGCTATAGCCGGTGGCATAGGCATAGACCGGCTTGCCGGCCGCGCGCACCTTGTCGATCGCCTTGCCGGCGGTCGCGATCGCGGCCTGTTCGCCCCCGAGGAAGGCGTCCAGATCGAACACGACGGCCTTGATGCTCGTCGAGGTCGAGGCGGTCTGCAACGCGCGTTCCAGATCGCGCAGCCGTGTCTCGTGGATCAGGCTCCGGTTGCCCGACAACAGGCTCAGCGGGTCGGTCTCGGCCGGCTGTTCGACCAGCGTGCCCGACAGATCCAGCACTAATGCGCCGGAGCTGGGCACGACGCTGTTCGGCTTGATCGACAGCGCCATGAACAGGAAGGCGAAGAAGATCAGCATCGCGATCAGGACGAGCCCGTCCTTGATCCCGACCAGTAGTTTCCAGAGCCCTCGAACCAGCTTCATGTCGCGATCATTTCCCGCCAATGATCCGCCCAGATAGGCCGCAATGGACCGGCCGTCCATGGCATCAGGATTGAGACTGGCCCTGCGACAGGGTCACGTCGACGCCGACATTGAGCACCTCGTGCCCGCCGCCGACGCGCGCTCCGGAAATCGGCGCGGCATCGCGAAAATCCAGGCCCTTGGCGATGCGGACATAGCGGTCGTCGGGGCATTGATCGTTGATCGGATCGAAGCCGATCCAGCTATATCCGGGCACATCGAGCTCGGCCCAGAAATGAGGCGCCTGGCGGTGGCCGTGATCGGGATCGTCGCGGTAGATGTAGCCAGTGACGAAGCGGGCGGCGAAGCCGGCCGTCCGGGCCGCGGCGATCAGGACATGCGCCATGTCCATGCTGCAGCCCGAGCCGACGGCAACGATCTCGGACGCGGACCGGACGACGGGACTGCGCTCGGGCGTGCCGCGGATCAGTTCGTGCACGGCGGAATTCAGCGCGTGAGCGCGGCCGAGTTCGTTGCCGGTCGCCGACCGGTTTTCCTCGGCGAGCGCCTGGATCGCGTCATCCGCGGCCGTGAGCTCCGTGGGGCGGGTATAGACTGCCGGGGGCAGCGACTCGATCGCACCTGATACTACGCCGGCGCGATCCTCGGTCAGCACCTCGCCGGTGACCCTCAGCCCGATCCGCTCGATCGGTCCAGCCAGATAGAGCATCGAAACGACATTGCCGAAGCCGTCGCTGAAATGCTTGAGCCTGGCGTCGCAGTCGACGTCGATCCGCCAATCGACGACGTTCTGGCCGATATGGCTGCATGGCGTCAGGCGCAGCATCTGGACGACGCGCGCCTGCGGCTCCGTGAAGCGATATTCTGTCTGATGATGGATCAATAGCCGCATCAGCCGAACCGGAATTGCTGCCCGATCGCATGGTGGATGCGGGTGTTCTCATAGATGAAGGCTGTGAGCCATTCGTGCAAACCCTGCGCGAAGATCGCATCGATCGTCGTGCGTTCCAGTGCGTTGTGGCGCAGTCGCGCCAGGCGGTCGGCTTCGCCCTGGAGGCCGGTGCGCTTGCCGATCGCATTAAGGTGCATGACCGCTTCCTCCGATGATGCAATCAGCGAGCGCGGCAGTTCGGGCTTGAGGCTGAGGAGCTCGGCAACGAGCCAGGGTTTCAGCCCCTCGCTATACAGCCAGCGATAAGCAGTGACCGCGGAGACGGTGTGGAGGATCGTCGTCCACTGGTCCCTGTCGATGGGACCACCGACCTTCTCGCCCTCGGGCAGCAGCAGATGATATTTGACGTCGATCAGCCGGGCGGTGTTGTCGGCGCGCTCCACCGCGGCGCCGAGGCCGATGAAGCTATAGGCTTCGTTGCGCAGCATCCGGTGCAGGGCGCCTTCGAAGCCGCGGGTTTCGGCACGGATCTGTTCGACCAGGGCAAGCGTGGACTGGCTGCCGCCGGTCGACGCACGGCCGCGCAGGCCCAGCCAGGCGCGATTGATGGCTTCCCAGGCGTCGCGGCTCAGCGCGGTGCGCACCGACTTGGCGTTGCTGCGCGCCGAGTCGAGGCAGGAGCGGATCGAATTCGGATTGGAAGCGGACAAGGTGAGGTAGCGGCTGATCGCGACGGGCGAACGGGTCTCGCCGGTCAGCGCGAAGTCAAAGTCGGCGGCGGCGACGAGCAGGGCGCTGTCCCAGGCGGCCTGGCCGGCCGGACGAGGGGAGAGGGCGTCGAGCCGTATCGTCGCCTCGATAAGCCGGGCGGTGAACTCGGCGCGCTCGACATAGCGGCCGATCCAGAACAGCGAGTTGGCGGTGCGGGAGAGCATCAGGCTGCATCCTCCCGGCCGGACGCCAGGATCAGGCTATCCTTGGTGCCGCCGCCCTGGCTCGAATTGACGACGAGCGACCCTTCGCGCAGCGCCACTCGGGTCAGGCCTCCAGGGGTGATCGTCACCCCCTTGGCACCGGACAGCACGAATGGACGGAAATCGACATGGCGGGGGGCGACGCCCTTGTCGCACAGCGTGGGAACCGTCGACAGCGCCAGCGTCGGCTGCGCGATATAACGCTGCGGCTCCGCCTTCAGGGCAATACGGAACTCCTCGATCTGCGCCTTGGTCGCGGTCGGGCCGACCAGCATGCCATATCCGCCCGATCCGTCGACGAGCTTCACCACCAGCTTGTCGAGATTGTCGAGCGCATATTGGAGCGCGTCCGCCTCGCGGCAGCGATAGGTTTCGACATTGGGCAGCTTCGCCTCGCCGCCCGAATAATATTTCACGATCTCGGGCATGTAGCTGTAGATCGCCTTGTCGTCGGCGATGCCCGTTCCCGGCGCGTTCACCAGCGCGACGTTGCCGGCCATGTAAGCGGCCACGATGCCCGGCACGCCGAGCAGCGAGTCGGGCTTGAAAACCAGAGGATCGAGATAATCGTCGTCGATGCGGCGATAGATCACGTCGACCTGGACGCGGCCTTCGATCGTCCGCATCCACACCTTGTCGTCGTCGACTTCGAGATCGGCCGCCTCGACCAGTTCGATGCCCATCGAGTCCGCCAGGAAGCTGTGCTCGTAGAAGGCGGAGTTGAAATGTCCCGGGGTCAGCAGCACGCAGACCGCCCCCGCGCCCTGTACCCGCGGCGATACCGACTGCAGCGTTTCGAGCAGCGCGTCGGGATAGCTGTCGATCGGGCGGACGTCATATTGCTGGAACAGTTCGGGGCAGAGCCGCAGCATTGCCTCGCGATTTTCGAGCATGTAGGAGACGCCCGACGGGGTGCGCGCATTATCCTCCAGCACCCAGAACTCGTCCGGGCCGGTGCGCACCAGATCGATGCCGCAGATATGGGCGAACACGCCGTGCGGCGGACGGGCGCCGGCCAGCATGGGGCGAAACTGCGGATTGGCCAGGACCAGCTCGTCCGGGATTATCTTGTCCCTGAGGATCTTCCGATCGCCGTACACGTCGGCCAGGAAGGCGTTGATCGCCTCCACCCGCTGGACAAGCCCCTCCGACAGGTTCGACCATTCCCGGGCGGTGAAGACGCGGGGAACGATGTCGAAGGGGATGATCCGCTCGGCGGACTCTTCCTCGCCATAGACTGCGAAGGTGATCCCCAGCTGGTGGAACGCGGCTTCGGCGGCTTTCTGCCGGCGATCGAGTTCGACCACGGGTGTGTTTTCTATCCACTCCGAAAGTCGCGCGAATTCGGGTCGTCCTGCCGGATCGCCCGGTGTTCCCCGGATTTCGTCGAAAGCGCCTTGCCCTGCCATACCGCTCCGTCATGTCCTGATCGCCAAGCCGATGGTGCAACGCTTTGTTGCGCTGCACAAGAGCCTTTGCAGGGTTGTTACGATTGCAGAATAAAGCCCGCCCCTAAAGCCACAAAACGCGATCGGGCCATAGCGATTCCTGTAGGCGTCAACCGGGACGGACCTTGCCGAGATAGGTGGAAAGCCGATTGCGCATGACGCCGCGCGCCCTCGAAGGATTGAGCAGATCGTAGACGACCGCGTTTTCGAGCACTTTCTGCACATAGCCGCGCGTCTCGGCGAATGGAATTGCCTCGATCCAGCTGACCACGTCGACCCCCGGTAGGCGGGGATCGCCATTGGCGCGGATGAACTTGTTCACATTGCCGGGACCGGCATTGTAGCTGGCAATGGCTAGCACGTAGCTGCCGCCATAATAGTTGAGCATGCGATCGAAGAAGGACGAACCGAGCATCACATTGTAGCCGACCTCCGCGAGCTTGGACGGATCATAGTCCAGCCCGATCTTCCCGGCCTGCTCGCGCGCCGTGGCCGGCATCAGCTGCATCAGCCCGCGTGCGCCGGTGCGGCTCGTCGCCTGCCGGTCGAACTGGCTCTCCTGGCGGCTGATCGCATGGATCAGCGTCCAATGGCTGTTCATCGACGCCGGCACGGGCACTTCGGGGAAGCCTATGCGCAGCGGATCGGCGGTGCCGCTGGTCCGCGCCGCGCGCGACACCATCACGCCGAGGTCGGGGCGGTCGATCGACTGGGCCAGTTCGCCGGCCAGTATATGATCGGTATCGGTCTTGGCATTGGCGGCGATCAGCCGGATGAAGGCGGTCTGGTCCTGCCACTGGCCGGAACGGCCGAGCAGCCGCGCGGCGCGCACCACCTCGCTGGCCTCGAAGGCGGCGCGGTCTGTCGCCAATATGGCACCGCGGGCCGGTTCAGCCGGCATGATGAGTTCGCGTCCAAGCCGCTCATTGGCCAGCTGGCCATAGAATTGATCGATATGCTGCGCGGCCTGGGTCAGGTAGCTCTGCGCCCAATCGGGTTTGCCGCCCCGCTCGGCAGCGCGGCCGGCCCAATACCAGCCCTTGGTCTGGGTGCCGGGCGTCTGGGCGGCGCGGGCGTAGCGATCGAACATCGCCATGGCGTCGTCGTAGCGGCCGAGCCTGTCGAGCGCGACCGTCCCCGCAAGCCACATCAGACTGGTATAGTCGTCGCGTTCCGCGAAGGGACGGTCACGGACCCGGGTTCCCGGCGGAAATGCCTGCTCGGCATGTTTGGCGATCGCCAGCGCGACGTCATATTGCGCGTCGGCGCTGGCGGCCTGCGCGAAGCTCAGCAGGTTGTCGAGAAAATAGGCGGTGTCGAACGGCGCGCTCGTCAGGTTGCGGGATTGGCCGAGCCAGATGCGGGCGCCGCGGCTGTCACCGCGATCGCGCAGATAACGCGCTCGCTCGACCATGTAGCCGGGATCATGGTTCACCGCGTCGCCCGCCGCGGCGATGCGCGCCTCGACGTCGGGGTCCTGCCGCAGCAGGGCAAGGCGCGCCGCGTAGAGCGGCTGCTTCGCAGGCGAGGCGTTGAAGATCTGGCGGCTCGCTGCGGTCGTCGCACGATCGAGCAGCAGCCTCTCCATGCGCCGATCATGGTCGGCGCGCGTCATGCTGGCGCCAAAGCGTGCCATCAGCCGGCTTTCGTCGTCGGCGCTCAGTCCGCGTGTCGTCCACGCGCCGGCGGCATTGGCCCGCGCCTCCGCCATCCGGCCGGTGACAGCGAGCGCCTCGGCATAGCGGGTCTGGCCGGCAGCGGTGAGCGGCGCGAAGCGGGTGAAGAAGGTGACCACCAGGGCGGGGTCGTAGCTGTTCGGGTTGATCTGCCGCTCGGCTGCGCGGCGCATCGACGTTTCTCCAGGCCAGCCGGGATGCGCGATCAGGAAGGCGGCATAATCCTGAAAGGGCAGCGAATCGCTCTGCTGCAGGCGGCGCCATTCAACGATGGCGCCCTGGAGGAGGTCTTCGCGCCAGGCCGGCGCGCCGGGGGCGGGTGAGAGGTTGCCGCTAGACTGCGGCAGTTCGGGAGCAATGGTCGCCGCGATTGCCGCCGAGGAGGCCAGCAGGGCAACAGCCGTAAAAAGACGGCGACTCCTGCTGGACATGGCGGTGTCAGCGAACCTATTGGGCGCATTCGTTTCTCGGACGAGCTTCATCGCGCCATTATGGCCTTGGAAGCGCTCCAGGTGAAGGGAGAGCGTGATGTTCTTTGGGTCGATTCCTGCCCTTGTGACGCCGTTTCGCGATGGGGCGTTCGACGAGAAACTGTTCCGTGGCTTCGTCGACTGGCAGATTTCCGAGGGCTCGAGCGCGCTGGTGCCGTGCGGCACGACCGGCGAGAGCGCGACGATGTCGATCGAAGAGCATAACCATGTCGTGAAGGTCTGCATCGAGCAGGCCGCGGGCAGGGTGCCGGTGATCGCCGGCTGCGGCTCGAACGACACCGCGGTCGCGCTCGAGCATATGCGATCGGCAAAGGCTGCCGGCGCCGACGCGGCGCTGGTGGTGCTGCCATATTATAACCGGCCAAACCAGGACGGCCTGCTGCTCCATTACCGTTATCTGGCGGAAAATTGCGACCTGCCGATCATCATCTACAACGTGCCGACGCGGACCGTGACCGACATCCTTCCGGAGACGCTGGGCAAGCTGGCCGAGATCCCGACGATCGTCGGGATCAAGGATGCAAGCGGCAAGGTGGAACGGGTCTCTGCGCAGCGGCAGCATTGCGGACCCGACTTCTGCCAGCTGTCCGGCAATGACGACATGGCGCTCGGATTCAATGCGATGGGCGGCGTCGGGTGCATCTCGGTGACGGCCAATGTCCTGCCGGGGCTGTGCGCCGATTTCCAGAGAGCCTGCAGGGAAGGCCGGTGGGCCGACGCGCTCCTGCTGCAGGACCGGTTGTTTCCGCTCCATAGCGCCCTTTTCACCGATGCTTCGCCGGGGCCGGTCAAATATGCGCTGACCCAGGCCTATCCGGACTTCCCGGCGGAACTGCGCATGCCCATGACCTGGCCTTCGCAGGCGAGCCGCGATGCCGTGGACGCCGCTCTGAAGCATGCTGGCGCGGCGTGACGCCGGTTGCGCGCGTCACACAGCATATTGACTTGCCAACACGGTAGAGATCACGGCATCGAGCCGTTCCATCCACCCCCGTCTCCTCCCAGCGGGAGGGGTGATATAGAGATTTATGGTCCGTCCGCGTCCCGCCGAGTTCGAGAAGACAAAGATCGTCGCCGAGAATCGGCGCGCCCGTTATGAATATTTCCTCGAGGAGTTCTTCGAGGCGGGCATCGCGCTGACCGGTACCGAAGTGAAGTCGCTTCGCTTCGGCGAGGGCTCGATCGCCGAGAGCTACGCCGAAGTGAAGGGCGATCAGATATGGCTGGTCAACGCCAATGTGCCCGAGTTCAGCCACGGCAACCGCTTCAATCATGAGCCCAAGCGGCCCCGCAAGCTGCTGCTGCACCACCGGCAGATCGAGAAGATGCGCACCGCGGTGTCGCGCGAGGGCATGACGCTGATCCCGCTGTCGATCTATTTCAACGGCAAGGGGCGGGCCAAGGTGGAACTGGCGCTCGCCAAGGGCAAGAAGCTGCACGACAAGCGCGAAACCGAAAAGACCCGCGACTGGAAGCGCGAACAGCAGCGGCTGCTCAGGGACCGCGGCTGATGTTCGACAGCATTGGCAGATGGTGGCGTAAAAACGCTCCGACCCGCGAATCGCTGGAGGAGGTGCGTTGGATGCGGCCGTTCGCCCATCGCGTCCTCGAGCCGAGCCTGTGGCGCTTCACGCGGCGATCGGTGCCGCGCGGCGTAGCGCTGGGCCTGCTGGTCGGCATATTCCTGATGATCCCGGGGCTGCAGATCATCGGCGCTGCTCTGCTGGCGCTGCCATGCCGCGCCAATGTGCCGATCGCGATCGCGATGACCTTCCTCAGCAATCCCGCGACCACGCCCTTCCTGCTCTATCTCTCGCTCGTCGTCGGCAACCGGTTCGTGCACTCGACCGCGGATCTCGGCACGGTTTCGGCGATGATCGATCATGGTGCATCGCTGGCCGAATGGGCGGGCTGGGCAGCCTCGGCGGCGGCACCTGCGCTGATCGCCGGGTTGTTCGTAATCGCCACCGTTTCGGGTGCGATCGGCTATCTGTTGTCGAGTTGTGTGTGGCGGGCGTGGATTTCGCGCAAATGGGCGCTTCGCGAGCGCCACCGCGCCGAACGCGAGACCATCGAGACTTGATACTGACAATGGTGATGATAAGTCAGCTGTCATAGCTGAATGACACACCGATGTCCCATGAAGATATTTTTGACCGCCCTCAGCTTCGGCTTCGACACCGCCGGCATGGATAGCCGCCAGCGGCTGCTGACCGACCCGCACTCGCCATCGGTCCAGCGCAGCTGGTTGGTGCGGAATCTTGATCCCTTCAAGGCGGCGGAGAAGATGTATTTGGCACCGGCCGAACGCGTCCGAATCTGGTGATAAGCCGGCCGGATGTTCTGCGTCCGACGGGAAAGGCATCAAGGCGCCGCTTGACGAAGCCGGAACGTCGGGAGAACAAGGCATTCATGTCGAGCAGCTATCCCGCCAGAACCATGTCCCCCCGCCTGGGGCGGCTCGTGCTCAATGCGATGCTGGCCATGCTGACGCTCGTATCATCGGTCGGCATGGCGGGCATGATCTGGGGCGCAACCGACAACCTTCTTGTCGCGGGCCTGTTCATGCTCGCGTTCATCCTGGGCGTCGGCATGATCCTGCTGGTCGCGATGATCCGTTCCCAGATCCATGTGCGGCCGATGCGGCAGACCGATCTTGGGCTGGTGCTGGGCAGCATCGAGGATGCCGATGCCGGCGTTGCCATCACCGGGCCGAATGGCGAGCTGGTCTGCGCGAACCGCCAGTTCGAAACCTGGTTCGGCGGCCTGCCGACTCCGCCTGCGCTGCCGCTGCCGCACGAGGTGCGCATGCAGCTTGCCGCCGCCGCGATAGCGGCGATGCGCGATGGGCGGGCCGATCTCGCCAAGCTCGCCACCGACCGGGGGCTGGTGGATATCATCGTAAGGCGCGCCGGCAACGAGGACAGCCATCTCGTCTGGCGCTTCCACCGTTCGAGCCAGTCGGACAACATGGCGGATATCCTGCGCATATTGGGAAGCGATATCGGTCGGCGGATCGGCAGCGCGGGTCTGATGGGGGCGCTAGTCGATGGCAACGGCATCGGCATCACCGCCAATCGGGTCTTCCTCCAGAGGGCGCTTGGTTCCGCCGATGCGCCGAGCTCGGGCTGGGCCTTTGCCGAACTGTTGCGCAGCGATGGCGATGTGATCCGGCTCGCAGCCGACCCGCCGGGTGGCGATCCGGTCCGCTTGATCCAGATCCCGCTCGACGATCACGGTGCCGTCAACGCCACGCTGTTCCTGCTGCTCGACGAGCTGGGCGGCGGCAACATGGGCGCCGAGGCGCGCAGGGTCGCCACCGGCGATCTCCACGCATTGCTCGGCATGCTGCCGCTCGGTCTCGCGGTAGCAGAGCGGGACGGCCGCGTGCTGTTCATGAACGCGCCGTTCCGGCGCGCGGCAGGGCTGGGGCCGGAGTCGACGATCGTCTATCCGGGCGACCTGGTCGTCGAGGAGGACAAGGCGGCGGTTTCCGACGCGGTGCGCCGCTTCTCGGCCGGCCGCGGGTCTGCCAGCGATCTCTCGGTGCGCCTCAAGGAACGGCCCGAGGAGAATGTCTCGCTGACCATCGCGGCGGCCAAGGGACTCGGCAATGCCGCGGTGCTGCTCAGCCTCAAGGACAATAGCGAGGAATCCAAGCTCAAGCGCCAGGTGGCGCAGGCGATGAAGATGCAGGCCGTGGGCCAGCTGGCCGGCGGCGTCGCCCATGACTTCAACAATATCCTGACTGCGATCATCGGCCATTGCGACCTGATGACGATGCGCCACATTCCGGGTGACAGCGACTATGACGACATCCAGCAGATCAAGCACAACTCGAACCGCGCCGCGGCGCTGACCCGCCAGTTGCTCGCCTTCTCGCGCCAGCAGACGCTGCGGCCGCAGATTCTCCAGATACCGGACGTGATCTCCGAGATTTCGAACCTGTTGAAGCGGCTGCTGGGCGAAACCGTCAAGCTGGAGGTCAGCCATGGCCGCAATCTCGGCACGGTGCGGGCCGACCCGGGCCAGCTCGAACAGGTTATCGTCAACCTGGCGGTCAACGCCCGCGACGCCATGTCCGATGGCGGCACGCTGACGATCCAGACCTATGCGATGTCGCAGGCCGACGTGCGGCGTCTCGGCATGGAGATTATGCCGGTCACCGAATATACCGCGATGAAGGTGACCGACACCGGCGGCGGCATTGCGCCGGAGATCATCACCAAGATCTTCGAACCCTTCTTCACGACCAAGGAAGTCGGCAAGGGCACGGGCCTGGGGCTGTCGACCGTATACGGGATCGTCAAACAGACCGGCGGTTTCATCTTCGCCGAGAGCGAGCTGGGGAAGGGCACCAGCTTCGTCATCTATCTGCCGGTGCACGAGGCGCCGGCTTCGGCGG
Organism: Rhizorhabdus sp. P4_G6; assembly: GCF_056401045.1. Taxonomy (NCBI): domain Bacteria; kingdom Pseudomonadati; phylum Pseudomonadota; class Alphaproteobacteria; order Sphingomonadales; family Rhizorhabdaceae; genus Rhizorhabdus; species Rhizorhabdus sp. P4_G6. The sequence goes on from NZ_JBFUKC010000001.1 coordinate 91,126, forward strand.
TGGCGCCGCTGGTCAAAGCCAAGGAAGTCAGCACCGAATTATGGGGGACCGGCACCATCCTGCTCGTAGAGGACGAGGCCATGGTGCGCGCGGTGGCGGAGCGCGCCCTGGCGCGCCAGGGCTACAAGATCCTCACGGCCACCAATGGCGAGGAGGGGCTCGAGATCATAGAGAACTCCGAAGAACCGATCGACCTGGTGATCTCCGATGTGGTGATGCCGACGATGGACGGCCCGACCATGGCGCGGGCGGCAAGGGAGAAGCAACCAAATCTGCCGATCATCTTCATGTCTGGTTATGCCGAGGAACAACTGCGCAAGTCGATCGACCTCGACAATATCGGCTTCCTGCCGAAACCCTTCTCGGTCCAGCAGATCGGGCAGGCGGCGCGAGAGGCGCTGGCGGACCACGCCCGGACGGAGGTTGTCAGCTAGGCCGCTTTCGGGAACAAATCACGAATGTTTATCTCTTGTTCCAGTGGAACATTCCATGTACGAAGATCGTGTTTGAAGCTTTCGATCACGCGATCTACGAGGGAGTTGACCCATGGCGGCACAGTTGAAGCTCATCGGATCCGAAAAGGACGCGGCGAATATGGATAGACAGAAGGCCCTTGAAGCCGCTTTGGCGCAGATCGATCGCGCCTTCGGCAAGGGCTCGGCGATGAAACTCGGATCGCGTGAGGCGATGCAGGTCGAGGCGATCTCCTCCGGCTCGCTGGGGCTGGACATCGCACTCGGCATCGGCGGATTGCCGCGTGGCCGTGTCGTGGAGATTTTCGGCCCCGAAAGCTCGGGCAAGACGACGCTGGCGCTGCATGCGATCGCCGAGGCGCAGAAGGGCGGCGGCACCGCCGCGTTCATCGACGCCGAGCATGCGCTGGACCCGGTCTATGCGAAGAAGCTGGGTGTCAACATCGACGAGCTGATCGTGTCGCAGCCCGATACCGGCGAGCAGGCACTCGAGATCGCCGACACGCTGGTCCGCTCCAATGCGATCGACGTGCTGGTGATCGACTCGGTCGCGGCGCTGGTTCCCAGGGCCGAAATCGAGGGCGAGATGGGCGACAGCCATGTCGGTCTGCAGGCCCGTCTGATGAGCCAGGCGCTGCGCAAGATCACCGGCTCGATCAGCCGCTCCAAGTGCCTCGTCATCTTCATCAACCAGATTCGTATGAAGATCGGCGTGATGTATGGTTCGCCGGAAACGACGACCGGCGGCAATGCGCTCAAATTCTACGCTTCGGTCCGGCTCGATATCCGCCGCACCGGCGCGATCAAGGATCGCGATGAGGTCGTCGGCAACGCGACGCGGGTCAAGGTCGTCAAGAACAAGGTCGCGCCGCCGTTCAAGCAGGTCGAGTTCGACATCATGTATGGCGAAGGCGTGTCGAAGGTCGGCGAGCTGATCGATCTCGGCGTCAAGGCGGGGCTGGTCGAAAAATCGGGCGCATGGTTCAGCTATGACTCGGTTCGCATCGGCCAGGGCCGCGAGAATGCCAAGGCCTATTTGCGCGAAAATCCCGAACTGGCCGCAAAGCTCGAATCGGCAATTCGCGGCAATACCGAAACGGTTGGCGATGCGCTGATGGCGGGTCCGGCCGAAGACGACGACATCTGATCCGACGGGGCTTTCCCCGTTCGTGTCGAGCGAGGTCGAGGCACGGTGCGCAGACCCACGTCCCACGACTTCGCTCGGGACGAACGGACGGGAAGATCGGATGATGGCGGCGCGTCTGAACTATATCGAACTGCCAGTCGGGAACACTGCCGGCAGCAAGGCCTTTTTCGAACAGGCATTCGGCTGGTCGCTGACCGCCTTTGGCCCGGATTACGCTGCGACGATCGGGCAGGGTTGCGACATCGGCCTCAATGGCGACGCCGTCGAGGCAAGCAAGGCTCCGCTGGCGGTGATCGAAGTCGACGATCTCGAAGCCGCCCAGCTGGCGGTGGAGACTGCGGGCGGTGTGGTCGTGCGGCCTATCTTCGCCTTTCCCGGCGGCCGCCGCTTTCACTTCCTTGAACCGTCGGGTATCGAACTTGCCGTCTATGTGAACGAGCCGGCCGACTGACAGCGGCCCGCCCCTCGCAGCGGAGCCGCCCCATGACCAAGACGATCCCGATCATCGTCCACCATCTCGAAAACTCACGCTCGCAGCGGGTGCTCTGGCTGCTCGAGGAACTGAGCCTGCCTTATGCGGTCCGCCGCTACGCGCGCGATCCGAAGACGATGCTGGCGCCCCCCGAGTTGCGCAAGGTTCATCCGCTCGGAAAATCTCCCGTTATCGAACATGACGGCCGCATCGTCGCCGAAACGGCCACCATTGTCGAATATCTCGTCGCGCTGGCCGGCGGGGATTTCGGTCCGCCTCAGGATGGGAACGGCGCGCTGCGCTGGCGCTATTTCCTCGATTATGCCGAGGGTTCGCTGATGCCGCCGCTGCTGCTCCGCCTGGTGATCGACAAGATGGGACCGTTCGGATGGGTCGCGAAGCGGACCGTCACCAACATGGCGATGGTGCAGATCGACTATGTCGAGGCCGAGCTCAGCCAGCGCCCCTGGTTTGCGGGCAATGAGATCAGCGCCGCGGACGTCATGATGAGCTTTCCGCTCGAAGCGGCCCGCGAGCGGCTGAAGCTCGACGGCAAGCGGCCGACGATCACCGAATGGCTCGACCGTATCCACGCGCGGCCGGCCTATCGCGCTGCATTGGAGAAGGGCGGGGCCTATGCCTATGCCTGATGCCGTGGCCTGTTTGACGTGAGGGAATATGGCTGCCGCGACCAATGTCGCGCGCGCCGCTGCCCGATCGGCCTGCGTCAAGGCTTATGCAGACCAGATCGCGCATTTTTCCGCAGCAGAGTGATCAACCTTCGACTACTCCGCCGAACCGCTTGAGAACCGGTCGCGCGTCGCCTAAGTCCCACCCATGACATCGACCAACGACATCCGCCGCTCCTTCCTGGATCATTTCGCGCGCGAAGGCCATGCGCCGGTGCCGTCGGCGCCATTGGTGCCGCACAATGATCCGACGCTGATGTTCGTCAATGCGGGCATGGTGCCGTTCAAGAATGTCTTCACCGGGCTCGAAACCCGGCCCTATTCGACCGCGACGTCGTCCCAGAAATGCGTGCGTGCCGGCGGCAAGCACAATGATCTCGACAATGTAGGCTATACCGCCCGGCATCATACCTTCTTCGAAATGCTCGGCAATTTCTCCTTCGGCGACTATTTCAAGGAGCGCGCGATCAGCCTCGCCTGGAGCCTGATCACCGGCACCTGGGGAATATCGCCCGACCGGCTGACCGTCACCGTCTATCATAGCGACGACGAGGCGTTCGATCTCTGGAAGAAGATTGGCATGCCCGAGAGCCGGATCATCCGCATCGCCACCTCCGACAATTTCTGGTCGATGGGCGATACCGGCCCGTGCGGACCCTGTTCCGAGATTTTCTACGATCATGGCGAGCATATTCCCGGCGGCCCCCCGGGTAGTCCGGATGAGGATGGGGATCGCTTCGTCGAGATCTGGAACCTCGTGTTCATGCAATATGAACAGGTCGACAAGGACAGCCGGATCAACCTGCCCAGGCCCTCGATCGACACCGGAATGGGGCTCGAGCGCATCGCCGCGGTGCTGCAGGGCGTTCACGACAATTACGACACCGACACCTTCAAGGCGCTGATCGCTGCCTCGGGCGAGTTCACCAGGACCGCGACGGACGGGGCGAACAAGGCGTCGCATCGGGTGATCGCCGACCATCTGAGGGCTTCCGGCTTTCTCGTGGCCGACGGCGTGCTGCCCGCCAATGAGGGCCGCGGCTATGTGCTGCGCCGGATCATGCGCCGGGCGATGCGCCATGCCCATCTTCTGGGCGCCGCCGACCCGCTGATGCACCGCCTGGTACCCAGCCTGGTCGCCGAGATGGGTGCCGCCTATCCGGAACTGGTTCGCGCGCAGCCGCTGATCGAGGAAACGCTGAAGCTCGAGGAGACGCGCTTCCGCCAGACGCTGGCCAATGGCCTGCGTCTGCTCGACGAGGCGACCGGCTCGATGAAATCGGGCGACGTCCTGCCCGGAGCCGTCGCGTTCAAGCTCTACGATACCTTCGGCTTCCCCTACGACCTGACCGAGGATGCGTTGCGCGCCCAGGATCTCGGCGTAGACCGCGCCGGTTTCGACGCTGCCATGGCCGAACAGAAGGCCGCGGCCCGTGCCGCCTGGAAGGGATCGGGCGACAAGGCCTCCGAAGAGATCTGGTTCGACATAGCCGAGGAACATGGCGGCACCGAGTTTACCGGCTATGTGAGCGAGGAAGGCGAGGGCCAGCTGCTCGCGATCGTCCGCGACGGCAAGCGCGTCGATGCCGCCGCGGCCGGCGACGAGGTGACGCTGATCACCAACCAGACGCCTTTCTATGGCGAGAGCGGCGGCCAGATGGGCGATGCCGGCCGCATCACCGGCGACAACGGGCTGGATATCGAGGTCAGCGACACAACCAAGCCGCTCGGCCGCCTCCACGCCCACAAGGCTCGCATCCTCAGTGGTTCGGTGAAGCTCGGCGACACGCTCCATCTAAGCGTCGACGGGGTACGTCGCTCCCAGATCCGCGCCAACCACAGCGCGACGCACCTGCTGCACGCGGCATTGCGCCACCGTCTCGGCGGCCATGTCACCCAGAAGGGCAGCCTCGTCGCGGCCGACCGGTTCCGCTTCGATTTCTCGCATCCCAAGGCGCTGACTGCCGAGGACATCGCCGCGGTCGAGGCGGAGGTGAACCGGCATATCCGCGAGAATGATGAGGTGTCGACGCGACTGATGACGCCCGATGCGGCCATCGAAGCCGGGGCGATGGCGCTGTTCGGCGAGAAATATGGCGACGAGGTCCGCGTTCTCTCGATGGGCCGCGCCAATGACGGCACCTATTCCGTCGAGCTGTGCGGTGGCACCCATGTCTCGGCGCTGGGCGATATCGCGCTGTTCAAGATCATCTCGGAGAGCGCGGTATCGAGCGGCGTTCGCCGCATCGAAGCCCTGACGGGCGAAGCCGCGCGGCTTTGGCTGACCCATCGCGACGAGCGGCTGCGCGAAGCCGCCGCAGCGCTGAAGACCTCGCCCGACGAGGTGCCGGCGCGGATCGCCGCGCTGGTCGAGGAGCGCCGCAAGCTGGAGCGCGAGCTGGCCGACGCGAAGAAGGCGCTGGCGCTGGGCGGCGGCGCGGCCAGGGCCGATGCGGCCGGTCCGGAAGACGTCGCGGGTGTGAAGTTCCTGGCGCAGATCGTCGAGGGGCTCGATCCCAAGGGACTGCGCGGCCTGGTCGACGAGGCGAAGTCGGCGCTCGGTTCGGGCGTGTCGATGATCGTCGCCGTCAACGATGGCCGCGCGAGCGTGGCAGCCGGCGTCACTGCCGACCTCGTCGGCCGGATCAGCGCCGTCGATCTCGTCAAGGCTGCGGTCGAGGCGCTGGGCGGGCAGGGCGGCGGTGGACGACCGGACATGGCGCAAGGCGGCGGGCCCGACGGCACCAAGGCGACAGACGCGGTCGCTGCGGCGAGAGACGCGCTGGCAAAGGTTCCAGCCTGATCGGGCTGTTGCTCCAACCAGCGGCGAAGATTAGAGAGCTGGTTCGGCCTTGGCACGCCCGCGCAGCTTGCGAGGCGGCGTGAGCGCGATCGGCGTCAAAACGCCGGCCGTCAGGCCGCGCCGATGCACGTCTTCGCTCACCGCGCCATAGATGGTGTTGCGTTGGCGAGCTGTGCGGCCGATCGAGCGGATCAGTTCTTCCATCGCGATGGGCGGCATCTCCTGCCCATGCTGCGTCCCTGCCGCCCGCGATATGCTCTCGTTCATCAATGTGCCACCCAGGTCATTGGCGCCGGCGTTCAGGCAGGCTGATACGCCCGCCGGGCCCAGCTTCACCCAGCTGGTCTGGATGTTGGTGATCAGCGGGTGCAACGCGAGGCGTGAGATGGCGTGCATCAGCACGACCTCCCGGAAGGTCGGCCCTGCGCGGGTCTGCCCTCGCACGCCCATCGGGGCTTCCATATGAACGAAGGGGAGGGGAACAAACTCGGTGAAGCCCCCGGTGCGGGCCTGCATCGCTCGGATAAGGAGCAGGTGGCGCGCCCAGTGGCGTTCCTCCTCGACATGGCCGAACATGATCGTCGCCGTCGTGCGGAAGCCCACCCGATGCGCGCTTGCCATCGCGTCTAACCAGGCCTGGGCATCGAGCTTGTCGGGGCAGATCTGTGCCCGCACCTCGTCGTCGAGGATCTCGGCCGCGGTGCCGGGCAGCGTGTTGAGTCCAGCCTCCTTGAGGCGGCGCAGGAAGGTCTCGATAGAGATTCCGAGCGTCGCCGCTCCCTGTGTCACTTCGAGCGGCGAAAAGGCGTGGATGTGCATATCCGGCACCGCCGCGCGCACGGCCCGTGCCAGCTCGATATAGGTCTCGCCGGTATAGTGCGGATGGATGCCGCCCTGCATGCAGACTTCGGTCGCGCCCCGCTCCCAGGCCTCGCCAGCCCGGCGCACGACCTCCTCCATGTCGAGGTCATAGGGCTTACCGCGCAGGGCATCCGCCGTGCTGCCTTTCGAGAAGGCGCAAAATCCGCATTTGTAGGTGCAGATGTTGGTATAGTTGATGTTGCGGTTGACGACATAGGTGATGGTGTCACCATTCACCTGCGAGCGCAGCCTGTCCGCCGATCGGCAGACATGCTCGTAATCGGCATCCCGCGCCTTGAACAGGGTCACGATATCGTCTTCGCCGATAGCCTCGCCCGCCATGGCGCGCGCAACGATAGCTGCGACGGTCGGATCGACGCTGGAGAGGTTGGCGATTTCGGGCGGGCGTTCGGGCAGCGAAAGCCCGGGCGACCAGGGATCGGCGCGCGCGAAGCCCGCTGTGTCGGCGGATGCGAGGATGTGCCGAGCCATGGACGAGTCCTGCCAGCGGGCGAGGCCGCGCGAGCCCCACGCCGGATAGGCCGGCAGGCGGGCGACGAGAATACGGCCTGCCCTAGCGGTCGCGTTTCGCAGATGATCAACCTCCGGCCAGGGCGCCTCGGGATTGACATGGTCCGGAGTCACCGGTGACACCCCGCCCCAGTCGTTGATCCCCGCCGCCAGCAATGTCGGGAAATCGTCGGCCGATAGATTGGGTGGGGCCTGGATGTTCATGGCCGGGCCGAGCACGAGGCGCGCGGCCGCGATCGTCCACAGCAATTCGTCCATGCCCGGTTCGGGCGCTTCCGCCATCACCGTGCGGGCCTTGGCCCGGAAGTTCTGGACGATCACCTCCTGGATGTGGCCGTAGCGCGCGTGCAGGTCGCGGATGGCGATCAGGGCCTCGATTCGTTCCTCGCGCGTCTCACCGATGCCGATCAGTATCCCGGTCGTGAAAGGAACGGCCAGTTCGCCTGCCAGCCGGATCATCTCCAGCCGCACGGCAGGGGATTTGTCGGGCGAGCGGTAATGCGGCCCGCCCTTCTCGCAGAGCCGTTCCGAAACCGATTCCAGCATCAATCCCTGTGAGGCCGAAACGGTACGGAGTGCCGCCATCTCCTCTCGGCTCATCACCCCCGCATTGACATGGGGCAGCAGGCCCGTCTCGTCGCGAACCGCCCGGCAGACATCGATGAGATAGGACAGGGTCGTCTCATGGCCCAGCTTCGCGAGTTCATCCCGCGCGGCCTTGAAGCGCAGCTCGGGCTTGTCGCCCAGCGTGAACAACGCCTCGGTGCAGCCCGCGGCCTTGCCGGCCTGCGCGATCGTCAACACCTGCTCGCGCGTAAGGTACGCGGATTCGCCCGCTTTCGGCGGCTGGGAAAAGGTACAGTAATGACACAGGTTGCGGCACAGCTGGGTCAGCGGAATGAATATCTTGGGCGACCAGCTCTGGATGCGGCCATGCCCCTCGTCGCGCAGGCGCGCGGCCTCCGCCATCATCAGGTCGAGCGGACCGGAGAGCATATCCGTCATGGGTCCAGGGAGATGCACAAGCCTTGTCATACCCTTGCTGCTATGCAGGCTTTTGCTTTCGCGCAATAACTTCGCGCTGGACTTGCCCGGCTGCCCGAAATTGTCATGTCGTGGGATAGTGGCGCCTGGCTGATATCTGCCGCGAGGTGAAATGGATCCGGAGGAGATTGCGGGCGCTGTGACGGACACTGTGCGCGATGGCCATTGATCCTTGCGAACCCGTGGAAAAGCGCCCGCGACTGCGCGTGACGCGGCGGCTGCCTTCCGCTGTGGAGCAGCATCTACAGGCGCGTTTCGACGTGCGGCTGAACGAGGAGGACGTTCCCCTGTCGCGGAATGATCTGCTCGATGCGATGACGCGGTACGACGCGATCTGCCCGACGATCACCGATCGCTTCGATGCCGAGATGATCGCCGCGCCGGGCGCGACGGTTCGCCTGCTCGCCAATTTCGGCGCCGGTTTCGAGCATATCGATCTGGCGGCGGCACGGCGGGCAGGGATTGTCGTCACCAATACGCCCGATGCCCTGAGCGAGGCCACCGCCGATCTGGCGTTGATACTGATCCTGATGGCCGCCCGTCGCGCGGGCGAGGGGGAGCGGGAGTTGCGCGCCGGGCGCTGGACCGGGTGGCGGCCGACCCACATGATGGGGCAGGACATCTCCGGCAAGACGCTCGGCCTCGTCGGCTTCGGCAGGATCGCCCAGGCGACCGCCGCCCGCGCAATCGCGTTCGGCATGCGCATCCGCTATCATAGCCGCCGGCCTGCGCCCGTCGATATCGAGGTGGCGCTCGCGGCGAGCCGCGCGCCTTCGCTGGACGCGCTCGCGGCAGAAGCGGATATCCTGTCGCTCCACGTGCCCGCTAGCAGCGAGACCTTCCACCTGGTCGACGAACGCTTGCTCGCGCGCATGAAGCCCAGCGCCATCCTGATCAACAGCGCACGCGGCTCGATCGTCGATGAAGCGGCGCTCGCCGCTGCGCTTGGATCGAACCGGCTGGCCGCTGCCGGGCTCGACGTGTTCGAGCGCGAGCCCGCGGTTCACCCGGACCTGGCAACGCTCGAGAATGTGGTGCTGCTTCCCCACCTCGGTAGCGCGACCGTCGAGACGCGGACGGCGATGGGCATGCAGGCGGCCGCCAATCTCGAAGCTTTCTTCGCTGGCCGGGAGCCACCCAATCGTGTCGCCTGAGCCTCGCAATATCCTGGATGCCGCCATGGCGGCGATCCGCCAGGCGCGGGCACAGGATCATAGGCGGCGGCCGCTGATCGTCGGCCTGTGTGGGGCGCAGGGCAGCGGCAAGTCGACCCTGGCCGGCCGTTTGGCGAGCTGTTGTGAAAATGACGGCGTCTCCGCCGCGATACTCTCGATCGATGATCTGTACAGGACGCGAGCTGAGCGCGAGCGTCTCGCCCGGGACGTACATCCGCTGCTCCGCACCAGGGGCGTGCCGGGCACGCACGATGTCGACCTCGGTCTCAGCGTGCTCGAGAGTCTCGATCGTGGCCGCGCCGTCGCGCTGCCCCGCTTCGACAAGGCCAGGGACGATCGTGCCGCGACGGCGCGCTGGGGCAGCGCCGCCTCCAACACCGACGTCCTGATCTTCGAAGGCTGGTGCGTCGGGGCGCGCGCCCAGCCGCAAGCGGCCCTGGCGGACCCCGTCAATGCACTCGAGCGCAACGAGGATCCGGACGGGATCTGGCGCAGCTTCGTCAATCAGGCACTGGCGGGCGACTATCAACGATTGTTCGCCCGTATCGACCTGCTGCTGCTGCTCGCCGCGCCGAACTTCGCGATCGTCCGGCAGTGGCGCATCGAACAGGAGCGGGACCTTCGGGCCAGCGCGCCTCCCGGCGCACAGGGGGTGATGTCGGACGCAGAACTGTCCCGCTTCGTCCAGCATTACGAACGGTTGACGCGGCACATCCTCGAGGAGATGCCCGCGCGCGCCGATCTCGTAGCGATGCTCGGCGAGGATCGGCGCCCGCACGACATCATCTGCGCAAAAGGGGGAAGGTTGGGTTGAACAAGGGGAAGCGGCGCCCGACCAAGACGATCGCGCTGTCTCACCTGGGGGGCAGATTAAACTATTCATGAAAGGAAATGGTGGACGCACTTGGGCTCGAACCAAGGACCCGCTGATTAAGAGTCAGCTGCTCTACCAACTGAGCTATGCGTCCACTATCCGACTGTCGGGTGTTGGCTTCCCGTCGTGGAGGCGCGCCCTTAGCATCGGGTCGGGCGGGATGTAAACCGCCTAGGCGCGATAATTTTGCAGCAGCGCGATTTCCTGCCGCACCGTCATGCGGGGCGGGAGGAGCGGTCGATCGCCATCAGCATCCCGAGGCAGATCAGCACCGTCATCATCGCCGATCCGCCGAACGACACCAGCGGCAGCGGGATGCCCACGACCGGCGCGAGCCCCATCACCATCATGAGGTTGATCGCCACATAGAAGAAGATCGTCGTGGCAAGCCCGGCCGCGGTCAGCCGGGCGAAGCGGGAGCGGGCGCGACCGGCGACACGCATCCCCCAGCGGATGACCAGCATGAAGGCCAGGATCAGGAACACGCCGCCGACAAGGCCCCATTCCTCGGCCATCGTCGCGAAGACGAAGTCGGTGTGCCGCTCGGGGAGGTAATCGAGGTGGCTCTGGGTGCCGCCCAGGAAGCCCTTGCCGAAGATGCCCCCGGATCCGATCGCGATCTTCGACTGGATGATATGGTAGCCGGCGCCGAGCGGATCGCTTTCGGGGTTCAGGAAGATCTCGATCCGATCACGCTGGTAGCCGTGCATCATCGACAGCGCGATGGGAAAGGCTGCGGCCAAGGTGAGCGCGGCGCCCGCAAACAGGCGGATCGGCAGCCCGGCCAGAAAGGCCACCGTGATCCCGCCCGCACAGATCATCAGCGCGGTCCCCAGGTCGGGCTGGATGAGCACGAGGCTGGCGGGAACGCCGATCAGCAGCGCGGGCGGCCAGACGGCGCTCCAGCCGCGGATCTCACTGGCCGGCAACAGATCGTAGAAGCGCGCCACCGCCAGCACGATCACCGGCTTCATCAATTCGGAAGGCTGCAGCCGGATGAAGCCGAGGTCGAGCCACCGTCGGCTGCCGCCGCCGACGAAGCCGAAGAGTTCGACAAGCAGCAGCAGGGTCACCAACAGCATATAGGTCGGCAGCGCCGCGCGCTTGAGCCGGGCCTCGCCGGCCCAGGAAATGACGACCGCAAGCCCAATGAACATGCAGAAGCGGATGCCCTGCGACATCGCCCAGGGCGTCAGGCTGCCGCCTGCCGCCGAATAGAGCACGACCAGGCCGAAACAGCCGATCGCGATGATCAGCGAGAGCACCCGCCAGGGAATGTGCTGAAGCGGCGCCGGGATGATCGAATCCCGGCTCATTCGGGATCGCGCTCCTCATCTTCCGCGCTGGTGGGTGGGGGAGGGGCCGCACGGGTGGGGTCGCCGACCGGCGCCGCATGCTCCACCGATGGATCTTCGCGATGTGCCCAGGCCTCCGCTTTCTTCGCCATGCGCGCCTCGATGGTTCCGCCCCAGCCCTCCTCGAGCGCGGCGAGCCGGTCTTGGGCGCGCTTCGGGTCGTAGAGATAGGTGATCAGATCGCGTGCGATCGGGGCGCCGGCCGCACCATGGAGGCCGTGCTCGATCACCACGGATACGGCGTAACGCGGGGCCTGAACCGGCGCGAATCCGACGAACAGGCCGTGGTCGCGATATTTCCACGGCATGCCTTCCGTGCCGGTCAGGCCGGCTCGACGCATCGCCATCGAGATCCGCCGGACTTGCGCGGTGCCGGTCTTTCCGCCCATCAGCTCGCCGCCCGGCAAGTTGAGACGCCCCGATCCCCCGGTGCCCATGCCGCTGTTGATCACGTCGCTCATCGCCTGGCGCACAAGGTCGAGATGCTCGGGCGACACGTCGAGCGCGCCGCCCTGCTGCCCGTAGCGCTTGTTGACGATCATGCGCGGCACGAGCGCCGCGCCGCTCGCGATCCGCGCCGCCATCACCGCCAGCTGAAGCGGATTGGCGAGCATATAGCCCTGGCCGATCGTCGCGTTGAGCGTGTCGGCGGTCGTCCAGCGGGCGCCCTTGTAGCGGCGCGCCTTCCATTCTGTATCTGGAACCGTGCCATAGCGCTGCGAGGGCATCGGCAGGTCATATTCCTGGCCCAGGCCGAGTTGCCGCGCCATCGCCGCGATCCGGTCCATCCCGATCAGCCGTGACATCGTGTAAAAATAGATGTCGCAGCTCGAAGCAATCGCACGATGCATGTCGACGCTGCCATGTCCGCCGTGGCGCCAGCAGTGGAAATAACTGCTGCCCAGCCGGTAGCGCCCGGTGCAGACCACCGTCTGGTTGGGATCAACGCCGGCCTCGAGCAGGGCAAGCGCGACCATCGGCTTGACGGTGGAACCCGGCGGATAGAGCCCCTGCATCACCTTGTTGGTCAGCGGTAGGTGGTCGTCACTGGAGAGCTGGCCCCACTCGGCATGGCTGATCCCGTCGGAAAAGCTGTTAGGATCATAGGCCGGCATCGACGCCATCGCCAGGATGCCGCCACTGTGAGTGTCGATCACGACCGCCGACGCGCTTTCCGAGCCGAGCCGGCTCGCGGCGTAGCGCTGTAGCCCGGCATCGATGGTCAGTTGGAGGGCGTTGCCCACCACTTCGGGCCGGGTGGTCAGCTCGCGGACCACCTTGCCATGCGCCGTGACCTCGCTCCGCTTGGCTCCAGGCTTGCCCCGCAGCCACTTTTCCATAGTCCTTTCAAGACCTTCCTTGCCGATCTTGAATCCTGGCGTGATCAGCAGTGGGTCATGTGTCTTGTCATAGTCCGCGGCCGAGGCAGGGCCGACATAGCCGACCAGATGCGCGACTGCCGAGCCTGCGGGATAATAGCGGCCATAACCGCTCGCGGGCGCGACCCCGGGGAGGGTGGACTGACGCACGCTCACCGCGGCGAAACGCTCATAATCGATATTTTCGGCGACCGGTACGGGCTGATAGCCACGCGCCTTGGCGAGGTCCGCACGGATCCGGTCGAGATCGTCGGCACTCAGGGCAAGCAGCTGCTGGAGCTGGCCGAGCACGGCTTTCGGATGCTTGAGCTGATCGGGAATGATGTCGACGCGGAACGTGGTGCGGTTGATCGCGATCGGCTTGCCGGCTCGGTCGATGATCCAGCCACGCCGGGGCGGCACCAGGGTCAACTGCACCCGGTTGCTTTCCGAGAGCGTGGTATAACGCTCGTTCTGCGCGACCGAGAGCCAGGCCATCCGTGCGGCGAGCAGGCCACCGACGGTCGCCTGGGCGCCTCCCAGCACGAACGCCCGACGGGTGAAGGAGAAGGTCTGGCTCTGTTCGGTGATGATGCGAACGCGCTTCATCGCCTGAGCCGCCATCGATCGAGCGTCGCGGTCAGGCGCAGGATCGCCGGGAACAGCAGGATCGCGCCGATCAGCTGGGGTATCAGCGTCTTGATCGGCGTACTGCTGTCGGTCGGCTGGGAAGCCGCCCAGGCGCCGATGTCGATGGCGACGATACCGATCGCTGCGATCAGCCATTCCATCCACCAGTCGCGCCAGACGAGATGGTGATCGACCCAGTCGAGCACCAGCAGCGCGACGGTCCACAATATCATCGAAGTACCGAGATAATGGCCACTGATCAGGTCGTCTGCCAGGCCCAGCGGCAGGGCTGCCCAGGCCGCCCACATTTCCTGGCGGAGCAGGCGCCATGCCAGCAGCATCATGAGGCCGAGCGGTGGCAGGATCGGCTCCGTGGCGATGACGGGCAAGAGCCCCATGGCCGAGCCGAGCAGGATCGATCCGATCGGCACGGCGATCGTGCGGAGCGGCGGCTTCGCCACATAGTCATGTTCGCGGGCGGACATCATGGCTTCGGCTGTGCCGGCGGTTCCACGACGGGCGCCTGGAAGATCGGGTAGACCACAGCGAAATCGGCGCGCGCCGGATCGGCCAAGGGGCGGGCAATTGCGCGATCGCTGCGCACCTCGACGACCACCGCGACGGGCACGTTCGGCGCATAGACGCCGCCGGTCCCGGACGTCACCGCAAGGTCGCCGCGCCGGAACGGCCGGCCGCCCGCGATAAGGCTGCGGATCTCCATGGTGCCGTCGCCCTGGCCCGTTGCCAGCGCGGCGATGTTGCTCCTCGTCATGCGAACCGGAACGGCGGTCTCGCCATCGGTTAGCAGCAGCACGCGAGAGGCGAAGATGCCCGTTTCGAAGATGCGGCCGACAAGACCCTCGGGCGCGCGTACGGCCATGCCCGGGCGCACGCCTTCGCGGCGGCCGGCGGCGAGAGTCGCGAACCGGCGCTGGCCGCTCGGCGTCGATCCGATCAGCCGCGCCGACAGGATCGGGCTGGGCAGATGTTCGGTGAGCAGCGCAAGCCGCTTCAGCCGCGCATTTTCCAGCAGGATCGCTTTGGCGGCGATAACCGCCCGGCGCTCGGCTGCCAGCTCGCGCTTCAGCGCCCGGTTCTGCCCGCCGGCATCGACATAAGCGTCGATCTCGTCCCCCGCATCGTGCAGGCTGCGGATTGCGGTGCGACCGACGCCCGTGAACAGGGAGCCACCATCGATCGCGATGCCGCGCACGGTGGAGAAGGCGCGGGGATCGAAGCGCGCTACCAGCAGCAGCGCCAGCGCGACGATCAGGCCGACGGTCGCGATCACATAGCCCGCGAACAGGCCAAATTGGACCCTGCGGGAAAAACCTCGACGCCTATGTCGCGGCGCCGCCATTACCAGTCAGCGCCTCTCAGGCTGTCTGGAGCACGCCGCGGAAGATCGGATCTTCCAGCGCGCGTCCGGTGCCGAGCGCCACGCAGGTGAGCGGGTCGTCGGCGATCGAGACGGGCAGCCCCGTCGCCTCGCGCAGCACCTCGTCGATGCCCGTGAGCAGCGCGCCGCCGCCGGTCAGGACGATGCCCTGGTCGACGATGTCCGCAGCGAGTTCTGGCTGCGTGTTCTCGAGCGCGATGCGCACGCCCTCGACGATCGCCGAGACCGGTTCGGTCAACGCCTCGGCGATCTGCGCCTGGGTGATGGTGATCTCCTTGGGAACGCCGTTGACCAGGTCGCGTCCCTTGATGTGGATCGTCAGGCCCTTGCCGTCGGCGGGCATCCTGGCGACGCCGACTTCCTGCTTGATCCGCTCGGCTGTGGCTTCGCCGATCAGCAGGTTGTGGTTGCGACGGACATAGGAGCCGATCGCCTCGTCCATCTTGTCGCCGCCGACGCGAACCGAGGTCGTATAGGCCAGGCCGCGCAGCGAGAGTACGGCGACTTCGGTGGTGCCGCCGCCGATATCGACGACCATCGATCCGATCGGTTCTGTTACCGGCATGCCCGCGCCGATCGCGGCCGCCATCGGCTCCTCGATCAGCCAGACCTGCGAAGCGCCGGCGTTCGACGCGGCATCGCGGATCGCGCGGCGCTCGACGGAAGTGGAACCCGAGGGCACGCAGATCACGATTTCCGGCCAGCGCGGGAAGCGGCGGGGGCCGTGCACCTTCTGGATGAAGTGCTTGATCATCTGCTCGGCCACGTCGATGTCGGCGATCACGCCATCGCGCAACGGGCGGATGGCCTCTATCGAGCCCGGCGTCTTGCCCATCATCAGCTTGGCGTCGTCACCGACGGCGCGCACCCGCTTCACGCCGTTCAGCGTCTCGATCGCCACCACCGAAGGCTCGTTGAGCACGATGCCGCGGCCCCGGACGTAGACGACCGTATTCGCGGTGCCGAGATCGATCGCCATATCGTGCGACATGAACTTGAAATAACGCTGGAAGAACATGTTTTTGTCCGTTTCCTAAGCCCGTTCCAGGCCGATATGCTTGTCGCTCGCATCGCCTGATCGACGACTGGGATCTGGCCACTATCTGGGGATGCGGAAGGGCGCCGCTTGGGCTAGAGCTTGTCCCATGTCAATACGCCGCCTGCCAGAGCATCTGGTGAATCGCATAGCCGCCGGTGAAGTGGTCGAAAGACCCGCCAGCGCGCTCAAGGAACTTGTCGAGAACGCAATCGATGCAGGAGCCGCCAGGATATCGGTAAGCCTCTGGGAAGGCGGACTTTCGTCTATAGAAGTGACCGACGATGGCTGCGGCATGGCACCCCCGGAGATCGCGCTCGCGCTCGAGCGGCATGCTACGTCCAAATTGCCAGACGATACGATCGAGGCGGTGACGACCCTGGGTTTCCGCGGAGAGGCGCTGCCTTCGATCGGCAGCGTCGCCGACCTGACGATCGAAAGCCGCGTGCGCGGCGCCGACGGCTGGTCACGACGGATCGATCATGGCGTGCTGGTGGGCGAGGGGCCCGCCGCCCTGCCGCCCGGGACGCGGATCCGGGTGTCGAACCTGTTCGCCAAGGTGCCGGCGCGGCGCAAGTTCCTGCGGTCCGCACGGGCCGAATATGCCGCGTGCGTCGACGTCATCAAGCGGCTGGCCATGGCGCGGCCGGACATCGGCTTCTCGCTCGATCACGCCGGCCGCCGGACCGTCCTGGTCTCGGCCGAGGAAGAGCGGGTCGATCGCGTCGCCGCGCTCACCGACCGCGATCTGGCGGAGAACAGCGTCGCGGTCGATTACCGGCGCGAGGCGGTGTCGCTCACCGGGGTCGCGGGCCTGCCCACCTTTCATCGCGGCGTGGCCGACCACCAGTTCCTGTTCGTCAACGGCCGACCGGTGAAGGACCGGCTGCTGATCGGTGCCGTGCGTGCCGCCTATCAGGACATGCTGGCGCGCGATCGGCATCCGGTGGTGGCGCTCTTCGTCGACCTTCCGGGCGACCAGGTCGACGTCAATGTCCACCCCGCCAAGACCGAGGTGCGCTTCCGCGATCCTGCGCTGGTGCGCGGGATGATCGTCGGCGGGTTGCGCGCCGCGCTCGACGCCGCCGGCCATCGCAGCGTGCAGCGGCCATCGGCGGGGGCGCTCGGCAATTGGCAGGTCGGCGGCGGTTCGCCGTCTCCCATTCCCAACGGCTTCGCCTTCCCGGCTGCTGCTGCGGCAAACGGGCAGGGCAGCGTGTGGGATCGCGTGGCGGACTATACCCCGCCACCGATGGCCCGCGCGGAGGCGGCCTTCGCGCCGTCGGTGGAGTATAAGGCTTATCCGATGGGGGTGGCGCGCGGCCAGGTGGCGGCGACATATATCGTCGCCGAGGCCGAGGACGGGCTGGTGATCGTCGATCAGCATGCCGCGCATGAGCGGCTCGTGCTCGAACGGATGCGCCGGGCGATGGCCGATGGCGGCGTGTCGCGCCAGACGCTGCTGCTGCCCGAGGTGGTCGAACTCGACGAGCCCGGCTGCGACCGGCTCGAGGCGCGGATCGACGAACTCGCCGAAATGGGCCTCGAGCTCGAGCGCTTCGGCCCCAAGGCGATGCTCGTCCGCGCCACGCCCGCGTTGCTGGGGCAGGGCGATACGCGCGGCTTGGTGGTCGATCTGGCCGACGAGCTGGCGGCATATGACCAGGCACTGTCGCTCAAGGAGCGGCTCGATCATGTCGCGGCCACGATGGCCTGCCACGGCTCCGTCCGGGCGGGCCGCACCCTGTCGGTCGCCGAGATGAACGCGCTGCTCCGTGAGATGGAGGTGACGCCGCACTCGGGCCAGTGCAACCATGGGCGGCCGACCTGGATCAAGCTGGGCCATGGCGACATCGAAAAACTGTTCGGGCGGAAATGAGTTCGGTCGCTGCGGCGCGCGGCGGCGCGCGCTATGCCTATGCCACGCTGGCCTTCGTGATGCTGTTCTGGGCCGGCAATTCGATCGTCGGACGCGCGATCCGCGATGAGATCCCGCCGTTCACCCTGGCGCTGGTGCGCTGGACGGGCGCGTCTGCGGTACTGCTGCCTCTGGCCTGGCGGCATCTGGTAAAAGACCATGAGGCGATGCTGCGCCACTGGAAGATCGTGCTGGCGCTGGCGGTGTTTGGCGTGGCTGGCTTCAATGGCTTCCTCTATTCCGGGCTTCATTATACAAGCGCGACCAACAGCCTGCTGCTCCAGGCCGCGATCCCCGGCGGCGTGCTGCTGATCGACCGGCTGTGGTTCAGCCAGAAATCATCGGCCGGGCAGATCGTGGGCGTGCTGCTGTCGACGATCGGCGTGATCGTCGTGGTGGTGCAGGGGGACGTCCGTCTGCTTGCCAGCTTCCGGTTCAGCTTCGGCGATGTGCTCGTCCTGGGCGGGGTGCTGGTCTGGTCCCTATACACCAGCCTGTTGCGGCTCAGGCCCGCAGTCCATCAGCTCAGCTTCCTGCTCGTGACCTTCGTGATTGCCGCACTGTGCATGGCGCCGCTGGCGCTAGCGGAATGGAACGCTGCCCAGCGGATGGAATTCGACGCCGAATTGCTCGCCGCCTGCGCCTATGTCGCAATCTTCCCGTCAGTGCTTAGCTATTTGCTGTTCAACATGGCTGTCGAGCGCATTGGCGCGAGCCGGGCCGGGCAGACGATCTCGCTGATGCCACTGTTCGGCGCGGGGCTGGCGGCGATACTGCTCGACGAGCCGCTGCACGGCTACCATATCGCTGGCATGGCGTTCATCCTCGGGGGGATTGCGCTTGGTATCCTGACCGCGCCCGGCGGTCCTGCTGCCGCTAATGATCCCGCCCATAGACGTCGTGGAGGCATGGACTCTTCGCATCACGTCTAGCGAGCTGAAATAGGTCTGAAGAACGCAGTAAAAGTCGGTTATAAAGCGATCACATAGGAGGGCAGCGCGATTCCCAAAAGGGGGAGGTCGTAGCCGATGCATCGGAAAGTCTCCAGGGAACGTCAATGTTCGAAATAGAATTCGACGAAAAGCAAGGCCTGATGAAGAGACGCTTGTGGGGGTTCTGGTCGGTGGAGACGGCCAAGGCCTATGTCGCTGAAGTTGAGTCAGTGGTCGCTCGAATAAAGCGCCGGCATCCCAGCTTTGCAACTATTTCCGACTCCAGGGAGATGCCTCTGCAGCCTATGGACGTAATGGAAGTGCTTTTCAAAGGCATGAAGAGCAGCTGCACGGCCAACAGCGGCAAGACTGCAATTCTCGTCAGCAGCGTGCTTTCCAAACTGCAGGTAGAGCGCCTCTATCCTTATGCGAACATGCGGGCCTTCCTCGACGAACAGCGCGCGCGAGAATGGCTTTTCGACAATGGAACGCAGGAAGGTCGATAAATTGGTCATCGGCGATGAATGTTATTTTCAGCAACCGCAAAGGTCTTGTCCGATAATATATATTATGTTAAATGCGCGGTTTAATCATGTGTTTCTGAAGATGACCATGACGACGACTGTGACGACCGCAATGATCGCGATCCAGAGCAGCGCCATCAGCAGCATCCTGCTCCGTGGCGTGCGATCGCGTGCGAGCCGAGGCAGCACAAGCGACAGCATGGCGGCGATCGCGACGCAGCCGACCAGCTGATCGGCCGTCACAATTGGACCTCCATCCCGTCATAGCCCGGTTCGACCCCATCGGGCAGCGATGCGCATAGACGAGCATAATCCATCGAATGATCCATGTGCGTCAGGATCGCGCGGCCAGGCCGGCATGTCGCGACGGCCTCGAGAGTCTGCGCGAGATGCGTATGGGTCGGATGCGGGCGTTCGCGCAAGGCGTCGACCACCCAGATGTCGACAGCTGCGAACATGTCGATCATGTCGCTCGTAACCTCATGGAAATCCGTCGAATATCCGACGGACTTACCGGCGCAGTCGAAGCGGAAACCGGCACTGAATATGCTGCCATGGGGCTGTACGACGTAGCGGACCCGGATATCACCGAGCTGCATATCCTTGCGCAGCACATGCGTTTCCACGGTCGGCGGATAGCCATCGCGGCCTTCGAACACATAGCTGAAGCGCTGCTGGAGCAGTGCCATGGTCTCGGCGACGGCATAGCCGGGCACCGGCGCCCGCCGCGCATGGAATATCTGCCGGACATCGTCGATGCCATGGCAGTGATCGGCATGGTCATGGGTCCACAGGATCGCGTCGAGGATGCCGCGATCGGCGTCGAGGAGCTGCTGGCGCATATCCGGCGTGGTATCGACGAGGATGCGCTGGATGCCGCTTTCGACCAGGATCGAGGCACGAGTCCGCCGGTTGCGCGGCTCGTTGGGATCGCAATCGCCCCAGTCATTGCCGATCCGCGGCACCCCGGATGACGTGCCGCACCCGAGGATGCGGAGCTTCATGGACGAGCTTTCGTGAACAGTTTGAAGAAATTAGCGCTGGTTTCTCGAGCAAGATCATCGATATTCCAGTCGAGTTCCTTCGCCAGGACGCGCGCGGTGTCGGCTACGAAGGCCGGCTCGCATGGCTTGCCGCGATGCGGCACCGGCGCCAGGAAAGGGCTGTCGGTCTCGATCAGCAGCCGGTCACGCGGGATGACACGGGCCGTCTCGCGCAGGTCGGCAGCGTTCTTGAAGGTCACGATTCCCGACAAGGAGATCGAAAATCCGAGATCCAGCATCGCCCGCGCGAGATCGGCGCTTCCGGTGAAGCAGTGGATGACCGCCGTGAAAGCCCCCTTCCCCATTTCATCGTCGAGGATCGCGATCGTGTCGGTCTCCGCGTCGCGGGTGTGGACGATCAGCGGCAGGCCCGTCTCGCGCGCCGCGGCGATATGGCGGCGGAAGCTGCCCCGCTGGCGATCGCGGTCCGACTTGTCATAATAGAAGTCGAGCCCCGTCTCGCCGATGCCGACGATCCGCGGATGCGCCGCCTTGTCGACCAGCAGCGTCGTCTCGATATCCTCATGGGTGTCGGCATCATGCGGATGGATGCCGACGCTTGCCCATACATCGGGCTCGCGCTCGGCTGTCTCGAGGACCGCATCCCATTCGGCGGCGCGGGTCGAGATATTGAGCATGGTCGTGACGCCCGCCGCGCGCGCAGCCGCCAGGACTTCCTGCTGGCGGTCGGCGAGGCCGGCGTAGTTCAGGTGGCAATGGCTGTCGACGAACATCAGGCTTCGGCTTCCTCCAGCTCCAGCCGCGGGAACAGCGGCACCGGCTGCGCGACCTTGTAGCCCGAGGTCCGCAAGGCGTCATACCAGGCCTGATCCTCGATCGCCGCGAAATCGCGGCCATCTGCCGCGATACCCATCTGGTCGAGCAGTTTGGCGGCACTGTCCGGGATGATCGGCAGGATCGCGATGGCAAGGTCACGGATCACGGAG
The DNA here is from genome assembly GCF_056401045.1 of Rhizorhabdus sp. P4_G6. Lineage (NCBI taxonomy): Bacteria > Pseudomonadati > Pseudomonadota > Alphaproteobacteria > Sphingomonadales > Rhizorhabdaceae > Rhizorhabdus > Rhizorhabdus sp. P4_G6. Next base: position 112,337 of record NZ_JBFUKC010000001.1, read on the forward strand.
AAAAGGGTGCCAAGCACGGTCTTCATCCGCTCGGGATCGCTCTTGCGCAGCGCCCAGGGCGCCTGCGCATCGACATATTGGTTGCAGGCGAACACCGCCTTCATCCATGCCTCGATGCCGACGGAAAAGGCGAGCTGCTCGAAGGCCCGCGGCGTTTCGTCGAGGCAGGCTGCGGCGACGGCGCGGACAAGTGCGGCATCCTCTTCGTTCCGGTCAAGTGCTGGCAACTCGCCGTCGAGATTCTTGAAGATCATCGAGAGCGTGCGCTGCGCCAGGTTGCCGAAGCTGTTGGCCAGTTCGGCGTTGCAGCGGTTGACGATCGACTCATGACCATAGCTGCCATCCTGGCCGAAGCTGACCTCGCGCAGCAGGAAATAGCGCAGCTGGTCGACCCCATAGCGTTCGGCCATCGCCCCAGGGTCGACGACATTGCCGACGGACTTCGACATCTTCTCGCCGCGGTTCAGCAGGAATCCGTGGCCGAACACCTGCTGGGGCAGCTCTATGCCCGCCGACATCAGGAAGGCCGGCCAATAGACTGCATGGAAGCGGACGATGTCCTTGCCGATCAGATGCAGATTGGCGGGCCAATAACGATCGAAGGTCTCGCCGCCATCCGGATAACCAAGCCCGGTGAGATAGTTGGTCAGCGCATCGACCCAGACATACATGACATGGCCCGGGCTGCCCGGAACCGGCACGCCCCAATCGAAGCTGGTGCGCGAGATCGACAGGTCGCTGAGCCCGCCCGAAACGAAGCTCATCACCTCGTTGCGGCGGCTTTCCGGGCGAATGAAGTCGGGCTGATCGCGGTACAGCGCCAGCAATCGCTCCTGATAGCTGGACAGGCGGAAGAACCAGCTTTCCTCCACCGTCCATTCCACGGGCGTGCCCTGCGGCGACAGCTTTGCCTCGCCGTCTCCCGCGATAAGTTCCTTTTCGTCGTAGAAGGCCTCGTCGCGAACCGAATACCAGCCCTCGTAGCGATCCAGATAGAGGTCGCCATTGGCCTCCATTGCTTTCCAGAGCGCCTGGCTCGCGGCGTAATGCTCGGCCTCGCTGGTGCGAATGAAGCGATCATAGGAGATGTTGAGAAGGTCATCCATCTCCTTGAAATGGGATGCCATTTCGTCAGCCAGGGCGCGCGGCGTGATATCGCGCGCGCGCGCCGCTTGCGCCATCTTCAGACCATGTTCGTCGGTGCCGGTCTGGAAGCGGACGTCGCGGCCCATCGAGCGCTGGAACCGGGCGATGGCATCGGCGGCGATCGCCTCATAGGCATGGCCGATATGCGGCCGGCCATTCGGATAGCTGATCGCCGTGGTGATATAATAGGGTGTCGACATGCGCTCAGCCATTAGGGACGCCAGCTACTATCCGCAACGGCGGTGATCGTTCCCTGTCGATCGAGCGACGGCGGAGTTCCGGCCTTCGCCGGAATGGCGATTATTTGTCCGGTGCCAGTTTCGCCAGCAGCGTCGCCAGCTCGAACACGGTCGTCGATGGATCGAGCGACAGATGGACCGCGCTTTCGCCGACGCGGCGCGCCTCCTCCCATAGCGCGATGGCATTTGCCAGCGCCGGCCCCTCGCGGCCCCGCGCCTCGGCGGCGATGCGGGCCGGAACGCGGCCGAGATAGGCTTCGTAGCGAGCCTGCGCCGCTTTGATACCGAGTTGCTTCGCCAGCGCCGAGCGGATCGCGTTGGTGGGGTCGCCCTCCCCCACCAGCCGGTCTATCGCCGCATCGAGCGTTCCGATGTCCAGGCCGGCAAAACCCAGCGCGCGACCGGGCGATCCTTCGCCCACCGCCACCAGCGCTTCGATCTCGTCGCGAGGCTCCTCCGGAAGCAGGCGCTGGAGCGCGAGCAGCATCTGATCGCCGCTCAACGCGCCGAAGCGCAGTAGCCGACAGCGCGAGCGGATCGTCGGCAGCAGCTTGCCGGGAGCATGGCTGATCAGCAGGAAGACCGTGCCCGCGGGCGGTTCCTCGAGATTCTTGAGCAGCGCATTGGCGCCGTTGCGCTCCAGGTCGTCGATCGCATCGATGATCACCACCCGGCGCGGCGACAGGCTGGGCGTTGTCGCGAACAGGCCCTGGAGCGACCGCACCTGCTCGATGTTGATCGACCGCGCCAGATCGTCGGATTTGTCCTTGGTCAACCGGGCGAGGATGCGCAGGTCGGGATGGCTGCCGGCGCGGATATAGCGTGCGACGGGATGATCGTCGGGCGTTTCGAAGCCGGGCAGATGCACGAGCGGCCCGGCGGCATCGGCGAGAAGCCGGGTGGCCGCCTGAAGCGCGAAGCTCGCCTTGCCGACACCCTCCGGGCCGGTCAGCAGCCAGGCATGATGGAGCCGCCCGGAGTCGGCCGCAGCGCGGAAGGCGGCGATCTGGCTGTCATGGCCGACCAGCTTCACGGCAGCAGGTCCGATAGCTCGGCCATCAGCCGTGCTGTCACCTCTTCGGGCTTGCCTTCCGCCGATATCAGCCTGATCCGCTCCGGCGCGGCCTGCGCCAACTCGCGAAATGCCGCCGCCACGCGGTCGTGGAAGCCGCCATCCCTCTTCTCGAAACGATCGCTCAGTCCGATGCCGGCGGCCGCCTGGCGGAAGCCGGCGTCGTAAACGGGCATATCCAGCAATAGCGTCCGATCCGGCAGGAAGTCCTTGCTGCCAATCTGGTGAAGCGTCTGGATCGCGTCGGCGCCCAGCCCGTCGGCGCCCCCCTGATAGGCCAGCGAGCTATCGAGAAATCGGTCGCAGATCACCCATTTTCCGACCTCTATGGCTGGCAGGATTGTCTTCTCGAGGTGATCGGCACGCGCCGCCGCGAACAGCAGCGCCTCCGCCCGCGCGCTCCAGCGGTCGCCGGCGCCTTCGAGCAGCAGTGCCCGGATCGCCTCGGCGCCGGGACTGCCGCCCGGCTCGCGGGTTTCGACCACGTCCAGGCCGCAGTCCCGCAGGGCCGCGGCGAGCGCGCGCGCCTGCGTCGACTTGCCGACCCCTTCTCCGCCCTCCAGCGTTATGAACTTGCCGGCCACGGCCTCAGGCGAGGCCGAACAGCCAGCGCAGCCCGGCCATGATCCGGTCGAAGAAGCCGGCCGTGCCGACATCCTTGTCGGCGACCAGCGGAAGCTTCTGCGGCACCATGTCCGGCCCGGTGACGACGAGGTCGGCGATATGATCGCCCGCCTTGAACGGCGCCTTGATCGGCCCCTGATAGACCACCTTGGTCTTCAGGTCCGATCCCAGGCCTGCCGGAATGGTAACGGTCAGGTTTTTCGGCGCGACCAGGCCGACCTCGCGCTCGTCGCCGAGCTGAACCTCGGCGGTCTGGACCTTGCGGCCCTTGGCGACGAGCGGCTTGGCCTGCCAGGCCCGGAAGCCCCAGTTCATGAAGGTGACCGACTGGTCGATCCGCTCGTTGAACGCGTGCAGCCCGGACAGCACCATCACCAGCCGGCGGCCATTCTGCTCGGCCGAGCCGGTAAAACCATAGCCGGCCTCCTCGGTGTGGCCGGTCTTGAGCCCGTCGGCGCCGGCGACACGGCCGAGCAATGGATCGCGGTTCGCTTGGGTGATCGCGGTGCCGCTGCCCATCGTCTTGCCCCAGGTGAAGTTCGGGCGGCTGTAGAAGGTCTTGTAGAGCTTCGGATGCTCCTCGATGGTCTTTTCGGCCAAGGTGGCGAGATCGCGTGCGGTGACATAGGTGACGCCCGCGTCGGGCCAGCCGTTCGAGTTGCCGAAATGGCTGTTGGTCAGGCCCATTTCCTGCGCGCGCCGGTTCATCAGCGCGGCGAAAGCCTGTTCGGTGCCCGAGATATGCTCGGCAAGCACGACGCAGGCGTCGTTGCCGGAGAGCGTCACGATCCCGAACAGCAGGTTGGCGATGCTGACCTGCTCGCCCGGGGACAGGAACATGGTCGAGCCGGCTGCAGGGCCGTGCCACTGCTTCCAGGTCTCGGGCCTGACCGTGGCCATCGCATCGAGCTTCAACTCGCCCTTCTCGATCAGGTCGAAGGCGACATAGACGGTCATCATCTTGGCCATCGATGCCGGCGGCATGCGCTGATCCGGGTTCTTGGCATAGAGAATCGCGCCCGACGACAGGTCCTTCATGAAGGCGACCGGTGCCGGCGTGTCGAAGACCGGAGCGGCGGCTTGGGCAGGCAGGCCGGCGAGCAGGAAAAGCGCGGGCATCAAGGCGATCGGGCGGCGCATCATTGTGGAATCGTTCCCTCTGGAATCTTGCTGTTGCTGGAGATCAGGACCAGCCTGGCATCCTGATAGCCGTCCGACCGGACCTGCGCCAGCGCGCTTGTCGCCTCGTCTTCGCTCTTATAGGGGCCCGTCCGCACCCGCCACAATGCGCCCACCGGCTCGATGCGGCCAGCGACCATTTCAGCGATCTCCTCGGCCCGGCTACGCAGGCCGACGGCCGTCACCTGGACGAACCAGCCGCCGACCGGCACGGCCGCATCGGGTATGGCGGCGGCGACCCGCGGCGGCGCAACCGGATCGGGCGCACGGGCCGCGAAGCGCTGGTTGAGGAGGGCAAGTTCACCGCCGTTGGCATTGGGCCTTGCCGAGGCGGGACGCCCCCAGCGCAGCGCCAGTCGGTCCGAATCGCCCGGGAAGACGCGACGGACGCGGACGCGCGATACGCCGGTGCGCTCGATGCCCAGCAACTGGGCCGAGCGGCGCGAGAGATCGATGATGCGATTGGTGACGAACGGGCCGCGATCGTTGATGCGGACGACAATGGTGCGGCCGGTGTCGAGCGCTGTCACCTCGACATAGCAAGGCAAGGGCAAGGTCTTGTGCGCCGCACCGACGCGATCCATGTCGAAAACTTCGCCATTGGCGGTCTGCCCGCCATGGAATTGCGCCCCATACCAGGAGGCCAGCCCGACTTCGTCATAGCCGACGGCATCGGCAGGATAATACCATATGCCGCCGACCTCATAGGGCTTGCCGAGCTTGACTGGGGTGTCGGAGGCGGGGCCGCTTGGCTTGGGTTGCGGGACGACACGGCCCGGCTTGTGGCGCGGCCGGCCGGAGGGATGCTCGGGCGGGGACAGTCCGCAACTCGCCAGCAGCAGGGTCAGCGCCAGCGCGGCAAGTCTACTGGACGATCGCATCGCCAAGCAGGCCCACCGACAGCGCGTAGAAATTCGAGCAGTTATAATCGAGGATCGAGCGGTAGTTGGTCGTGAGCAGATAGCCGGTTCGCCCGTTGCCGTCCGGCTCGATCAGGGTCGCCAGCTCATCCTCCGCCGGCACCCGGCCGCTGAGCATCGTCAGCCCCTTGTCGCGCCATTCCGAGATGGTGAGCCAGCGGCTTTGGCGTGCGAACACGCGCGGGCAGCGCGGCGACGATAGCGGCGAGCGGATCGCGGCCCGGTCGATCCCATCCGGTACGCGCACGGCCACGCCCCAGGGCACGCCGGGCTTCCACCCCGCATCCTTCAGATAATTGCCGATCGACGCCAGCGCATCCGGTTCGCTGCGCCAGATATCGACCTTGCCGTCGCGATCGCCATCGGTGCCGAGCCGCAGATAGACGCTCGGCAGGAACTGCGGATAGCCGGTCGCGCCCGCCCAGCTCCCTTTCAGTTGCGCGCGCGGCACCCCCTGCTGGAGCAGCAACAAGGCATTGAGGAACTCGTCGGCAAACAGCTCGCGGCGGCGGCCTTCGAAAGCGAGCGTGGCGAGCGAGCTCAGCAGGTCGAAATTGCCGGTGAAGGTGCCATAGCCGGTCTCGTGACCATAGATTGCGAGCATGATCTGCTCGGGGACGCCGCTATTCTGTTCGATCGACAGCAGCAGCGGGCGCAGCGATCCATAGCGCGAACGGCCCATGCCGATCCGCACCGCATCGACATGGCTGGCGAGGTATGGCGCGAAATCCGGCGGATTGACGACCGTGGCAGGCGTCGCCCCGGGCTGCGCGCGATCGAGCCGAACCACCCGCGCGCTGAAGTTCAGCGTCGGCAGGGTCGCGTCGAACAGCGCCGGGCTGACCCCCATCGCCAGCGCGCGCGGGCGCAGGCCCGCGACGTAGGTGCGCATCAGGCTGTCCTGCGACGGCGCGGCCGGCGCGGGGGCGTCGACGACCTGCGCAGCGTCGTCGGGCGCCTGCCCCTCCCCCGCGATCGTCTGCGCGATCGAAGGCGCTTCCATGGCGGCGAGCGCCATCATTGTCATGGCCGCGGCCGCGATACGCAACAGGCTTGGCATTACATCCCCTTTGTTCGCAATCTGCTTGCCACAGCTTGGACCGGTGGTGAAATGCTTTGATCGCGCCGCTTGCACGAAAGGCCGCACCGACGATATGGAGCCCTTCCGCTCGGACGTTCCGATGCGGAGAGGTGGCCGAGTGGTTTAAGGCAGCGGTCTTGAAAACCGCCGATGGTGCAAGCTATCCGTGGGTTCGAATCCCACCCTCTCCGCCATTGTGCGATTTGCGCAGCAGCAATTCGATATAGGGTGCGATCAAGCCCGGAGGGCAGTTTGCCAGCTTGCCGAGCGATGCGTATATCCTGCCTGCGATAGAATCACCGCCGTGGATCGCATGCCGTGCCGCCAGCCAGTTTGCGTCTCCATCCATGCTGAAACGCCCGCGCAGTGCGCGCATCAGCCGCCATGGAGACAGGCCGCGCTGCAAGACGCGGCCGGTGAGGCGATCTGCCGCGCGCGGCAGGTAGTTGACCAGCCATCGTCCCGAATGGCGCTCCCGCAGCGCGATGCGGCTTGCCGTGCCGCAGATGAAGAGGTGGCCGCCCGGCCGCAATGTCCGGTGCAGTTCGGCGAGCACGGCATCCAGCCGTACCGGATCGACATATTCGAGAACGCTGTTGGCGATGATGAGGTCGAAGCTCGCGTCCACCAGCGGAAGGCCCTGCCCCGCTGCAACATGGCGAACGGTTCCGGCCAGGCCGTGCCGCTGCAGATTGGTCTCGGCGACCGCTATGAGCGCCGGATCGATATCGACGGCTGTCACCCGCGCGCCGAGGGCGGCCAGCACCACGGCGGAGCCCCCGACGTTGCAGCCGAACTCAAGCACGTCGCGGTTCGCCGCCTCGATCCGGTAAGCCCGGAGCGCAGGGCGGAGATGTTCCCATTCATAATCGGCATAGCCGCCTACCCAGCGGTCTGCAGGGTCGAGGCCGGCGGCGCAGGCTGCCTGTTCGAAACGCCGCTGGGCCGCACCTTCGGGATCGAAGGTGGGACGCGGCGGAACGGTCATGCGGCGAACAGGATCGGGAAGCGCTTCTCGAGCAGTGCGGCCACGCCCATGGCGACGAGGATCGCCGCGCTGTCGGCGACCCAGTCCCACACGCTTGCATCGCGGCCGATGAACGGTATCGCCTGGCTGATCTCGATGAACGCGCCGAACAGCGACAGCCCCGTCACCAGCAGCCAGCCGGGGCGCGCCCGATAGGCGATCCGTCCGAGCAGGGTCAGCACCAGGAAGGCGGCGATATGATCGGTCTTGTCGCTGCCGCCCAGCGATGGCGCTTCATCGCGTGGCGCGATGGCGAACAGATAGACGATCAGCAGCACCGTCCAGAAGATCGGCAACCGATAGCGGCGGTAAAGCGTCAGAACCATGACAGCCCCAAAATGAAAATGGCCGGGCGATGCCCAGCCATGTCCATTGGTCCGAAGGAGGACGCCAGGCTCATTTCTTGCCGAGCGTCAGTCCACCGAAGCGCTTGTTGAAGCGAGCCACCTGGCCGCCGGTGTCGAGCAGGCCGGACTTGCCACCAGTCCAGGCCGGATGCACCGAAGGATCGATGTCGAGCTGGAGGGTGTCGCCTTCCTTGCCGTAGGTCGAGCGGCTGTCATAGACGGTGCCGTCAACGAGTTGCACCTTGATCCGATGATAATCGGGATGAATGTCTTTCTTCATGTCTTCTGGCTCCGAGAGAAAGGCTGGTTTCCGACCAGCCGGAGAAGCGAAGCGCGGCCTCTACAGGCTGAGGCGCTATATGGCAAGGGTCCGGCTGTGCGCCTTATTCCTTTGGTGGATCGGCGATCATGGCGGTGAAGTTCGCCTGGGCAGCAAGCTTGTCGCCGACATAGGCCTTGCCCTCGAACTTGCAGACGCTGGCACGTTTCTGGACAAAAGCGACCTCGAGGCGGAGCAGCACGCCCGGCTCAACCGGTGCGCGGAACTTCGCCTCGTCGATCGCCATGAAATAGACCAGCTTGCCCGACCCGGCGAGCCCGAACGTCTCCACCGCCAGCACGCCGGCAGCCTGTGCCAGCGCCTCGACGATCAGCACGCCCGGCATGATTGGGCGGCCCGGAAAATGCCCCTGGAAGAAGCTCTCGTTGATCGTGACCGCTTTCACCGCGGAAATCCGCTCGTCGACCACCAGTTCCTCGACGCGATCGACGAGGAGCATGGGGTAGCGATGCGGCAAAGCCGCCATGACCCGCCGGATATCCAGCGGGCCAAGCGTGGTGCTTACGGATTCGCTCATAGACTGGCGATCAGCGTCCCGTGGCGGCGGCGGCGGGCTGCTCGGCCTGGCCCGGCTGCCAGTTGGCCGGCGGCGTGATCGACGCGCTGGGGACGAGCGCGTTGAGCTGGGTCACGACATCAAGCGTCATGTCCGATCCGCCCTGCACCGCAACCACGGCGTCGGGAGAGAGCACGATACCGACGCGCTTGGCCGCCATCGCCGCCTTCAGCGCCTGCTCGACCTTGCTGCCGATCTGCTCCTTCACATAGGCTTCCGGGCGCGCGAAGGGCATCGTCATGCGCTGCAGCTCATTCTGCGCAGCCTGCCCGCGCGCCTGGAAGGCATTGATCTTGGCTTCCAGCGTCGCCTTGGGCGTCGCTGGGTTGCGCTGCAGTGTCTCGATCTCGGTCCGCAGCGGCGTCAGCTCGCTCTGGATCGCAGTCTGGCGGGTCTGGAAAGCGGTGATCTGTGCCTTGTAGGTGGTCTGGATCTGGCCGACGGCTGCCTTATAGGCTGCCGAATTGGCAACGGCTGCGTCCAGATTGACCACCGCAACGCCGGTATTCACCGTGGCAGCGGCGGGCGCAGCAGCAGCCTGAGCGTGCGCCGCCATCGGCATGAACGCAACGCCAGCCGCAAGCGCGGTCATCTTCAGAAGCGATTTCATCAGAACTGTGTCCCTACGTTGAAAGTGAAGAGTTTGGTGTTGTCGCCCTTTTCCTTCAGCAGGACCTTGGCGATATCTAGGCGGAACGGTCCGAACGGCGAGTTCCAGTTCACTCCGAAGCCCACCGACAGGCGCGGCTTGGGGGAGTCGCCGAGGAAATCCTCCCTGAAGGGCTGGATCGGGCTGGACGCCGGCGTATTCGCCAAGTTCCCGACGCACGGCCCGTTTGCGGTGTTCGAATAGCCGGTTTGGCACAAGGTCTGCGCCCCTGCATTTGGCGCGCCTACCGGAACCTGATAGATTTGCCGGCCCTTGCTGTCCACGATGTTCCGCAGGGAGGGCTCATAGGTACCGTCGGCATTCTGCTGGAAAGGATAGCCGGGGAGTCCTGGCGCCGTGAGCGGTGGACGGCTCACGCCGAATACCGCACCGACATCCATGAAGATCGAAGGCCTCAGCCCGAGTTCCCGGGCGCCGTTGCCCAGCGGCAACTCAAGCTCCAGTCGACCCTTGTAATAGGTGTCGCCGCCGAGCGCGTCGTCGACCGAATGATCCTTGTCGCTCAGGAAGGACTTGGTGGCCGTGTCGTATAGCGAACGCCTCACGCGTGGACCGACGCCGCGGATTCCGAACCCGCGCATTTCCGGCTCGCCAAGATAGAAACGATCGGTCAGGCGAACGTTCTGCCCGAGGCCCTTGATATAGCCACCCTCGATGCCGGCTGAGAAAACGAAGCCGCCGCCGAAACCCCAATATTTCGTCGCCTCGACAGACGTCTTGATATAGCGGACCTCGCCGCCCAGACCGGCGAAATCCTGGCTCAGCACGGCACGCTGGCCTCGAGTTGGGCGTAGGCGGTTGTTCAGGTTGTCGAACACCAGCGAATAACCGACCGACGAGGTCAGCCGCTTGCCGATCGCCTCGCACAGATAGCGGCCGGCAACGAGCGGATCGCAGGCGCCGTTCGTGTAGAAGGTGAACTTGTTCAGCGAAACATCGTCATAGCTGAGGCCGTAGCGCATCGCCATGGTGATGAACTCGGTCAGCGGCACGCCCGCACGCAGCTGGAAACCGGTGGTCGCCTGCTTGTAGGTGGTGTCGCGATCGCCGCTATTGAAATTGAACGAATTATAGTCGCGCCGGAACAGGTCGACGCCGACAGCGATATTCTTGTCGAACACATAAGGCTCGGTGAAGCCGAGCTCGACCGACTTCGAATAGGTCGAGTAGCTGACGCCGGCGCGGATCTCCTGGCCCTTGCCCATGAAGTTGCGTTCGCGGATCGACAGGTCGACGATGAATTTCTCGAGGCTGGAATAGCCCGCCGAAACCTGGAGTTCGCCGGTCGACTTTTCTTCGACATTGGCTTCCAGCACGACGCGATCGGGCGCCGAACCCGGCTTCTGCTCGACTTCGAACTTGTCCTGGAAGAAGCCCAGCGACTGGATGCGATCGCGCGACCGCTTGACCTTGAAGCTGTTGAACGCGTCGCCCTCGGCGAGGCGGAACTCGCGGCGGACGACCTTGTCCTTGGTGTGCGTATTGCCGTTGATGTCGATCCGTTCGACATAGACGCGAGGCGCCTGGTTGATCTTGAAGACGACGCCCATCGTCTTGCTGTCCTTGTCACGATTGAAATCGGGACGGACATCGGGGGTGAAGCCGAACAGACCGGTCACTTCGGTGATCGAGTCCACCGTATCCTCGACCTGCTTGGCGTTGTACCAGTCGCCCTTCTTCATCGGCAGCAGATATTTGAACTTGTCCGCCTTGATGTCGCGGATCTCGCTCTCGAGATCGACGTCGCCGAATTTGTAGCGATCGCCTTCCTCGACGACATAGGTGATGATGAAGTCCTTGCGGTCCGGCGTCAGCTCGGCGACCGCCGAAACCACGCGGAAATCGGCATAGCCATTGGTCAGGTAGAACTGCCGCAGCTTCTGCTGGTCATAGGACATGCGGTCGGGATCGTAGCTGGTGCCCGACGAGAAGATCTTGGTGATGCCGGTCTGCTTGGTCACCATCTCGCCGCGAAGGCGGCCATCGGAGAATTTCTCGTTGCCGATGATGTTGATCTTGCGGACCTTGGACTTGTCGCCCTCGTGGATCTCGAAAATGATGTCGACGCGGTTCTGGTCGAGCAGCACCATCTTCGGCTCGATCGTCGCGGCGAAGCGGCCTTGGCGGCGGTAGAGCTCGATGATCCGGTTGACGTCGGCGCGCACCTTCGAGCGGGTGAAGATCTGCCGCGGCGCCAGCTTGATCTCGGGATTGATCTTCTCGGCCTTGAGCCGCTTGTTGCCCTCCAGCACGATCCGGTTGATCACCGGGTTCTCGCGCACCTGCAGGATGATATTGCCGGCACCGTCATCGCGGATCTGAACATCCGCAAACAATTCGGTCTCGTAGAGATCCTTCAGCGCCTGATCGAGCGATTCGCGGGTATAAGGCTCACCAGGCGTCAGCTTGACGTAGGATCGTACCGTATCCGGCTCGAGGCGCTCCGAGCCGGCGACATTGACGGTCTTGATGATGCCCGATCCGGCAGGCGCCGCTGTGACGGCAGGTGGCTGAGCGGCGGGAAGTGACGGCGCAGATGCAGCGGGCTCTCCCACCGTCTGGGCCAGTACCGGTTGTGCCATGCCGCCGAGCATCGTGCCGACGAGGAGCGCCGGCACGAGCCGCGCCCGATTGATGTTCGCCGTCGCCGTCACGCGTTCCCCGCTTCATAGAATCCGTCCGCTCGTCAGGGAGCGTGCGCCTGCACTGCCCCAACAAGCTCAGCCGATCAACCCGGCAAGCCTCTTGAGGGCACCCAGCGACAGAATATCATTAAGCGTTACGAAGATCATGAAGGACAGAAGCACCGCCAATCCCGATCGGAACGCCCATTCCATCGCCCGCTCCGGCACCGGCCGACGCGCAATCCCCTCGAAAAGGTAGAAGACCAGATGTCCTCCATCGAGCATGGGGATTGGCAACAGGTTGATGAATCCCAGATTAATCGAAATGAGCGCCATCAGCATGACGAAGTTGAGCAGGCCGAGCGACGCCTGCTGGCCCGAAACCTGCGCGATCTTGATCGGACCGCCCAGTTCCTTGACCGAACGCCGCCCGGTCACGATCTGGCCGAGCGTGTCGACCATGGTCCGGACGATGCCGAAAGTCTGGCGGGTCGCCTCGACAGGCAGTTGCATCAACGGGACGGGCTCGATCACCTGCTGCCCCGACATCACGCCGATCGAGCCCTTGCGGAACTCGTTCCCGAACCGGTCCCGCTCGATGGTAGCCGCGGTGGTGACATAGACCGTCCGCCGCTCGTGATCGCGCGCGATCCGCAGCCGCAAGCGTTCGTCCGGGCGGAACCGGATCATTTCGGCGAGTTCGTCGAAGGTGTGAACCGGGCGGCCAGCGATCGATACCACGCGGTCGCCTGGCTGCAATCCCGCCTTGGCAGCCGGTGAGTTGGCCATGACCGCGGAGATCACGGATGGCGTCCTCGGCACGCCATAGACCGCGAAAAACGCCATGAAGATGCCGATCGCCACGAGGAAATTCGTCAGCGGGCCGGCAAAGACGATGAAGAAGCGCTGCCAGACCGACTTGGCCTGAAAAGTCTGCGCCCGCTCCTCGGGCGGTAGCGCAAGCCACTCGGCTGTCGGCTGGCTCGCCGGATTCATGTCGCCGGCAAATTTCACATAGCCGCCCATCGGCATCCAGCCGAGTTTCCAGCGGGTGCCGCGCGAATCAGTATAACCGGCGATCTCCCGGCCGAAACCGATCGAGAAGGCGTCGGCCTTCACCCCGCAGAGGCGTCCGGCGAGATAATGGCCGAGTTCGTGGACGAAGATCAGCGGGCCTATGACCAGCAGAAAAGCGAGTACAGTGAACAGGATGCCTGGGTTATCTGTCACGCTGTGATAATCTCCATCGCGGCCCGCGCGGTGGCGCGGGCACCGGCATCGATCGCAAAAACATCGTCGAGCGATACGGGCATCGGCGGATCGTAGCGCTCCAAGGCTTTGCGCACGATTAACGCAATATCGAGAAAGCCGATCCGCCCTTCCAGAAATGCTGCGACCGCAACCTCGTTGGCCGCATTCAGGATTGCGGGACGCGCGCCGCCGGCGGCAAGCACCTCGCGCGCGAGGGCAAGCGCGGGGAAGCGATCGAGATCGGGCGCGCTGAAATCGAGCCGCCCGACCATGGCCAGGTCGAGCGGCTTGCACGGCGTCGCCATCCGTTGCGGCCAGGCGAGGCTATGCGCGATCGGCGTGCGCATGTCGGGCGTACCGAGCTGGGCCAGCACCGAGCCGTCGATATAGTCGACCAGGGCATGAACCACCGACTGCGGATGTATGATCGCGTCGAAGCCGTCCGCCGGCAACGGGAACAGCTGATAGGCCTCGATGAGTTCGAGCCCCTTGTTCATCAGCGTCGCGCTATCGACCGAAATCTTCGCGCCCATCGACCAGTTGGGATGTTTTACCGCCTGGGCCGGCGTCGCGGCGCGCATCGCCTCGATGCTCCAGTCGCGAAACGGGCCGCCGCTGGCAGTGAGCGTTACCTTCCGGATGCTGCCTGGTGCGGCATGGTCGAAGCATTGGAATACGGCATTATGCTCAGAATCCACCGGAAGCAGCGTTGCGCCATGGACCTGCGCGGCTTTGGTCATCAGCGCGCCGGCAGAGACGAGCGATTCCTTATTGGCGAGCGCTACCGTCCCACCCGCGCTGAGCGCCGCCATCGCCGATCTCAGGCCGGCGATCCCGACGATCGCCGCCATCGTCCAGTCTGCGCCGAGCGACGCCGCGTCGATAATTGCCTGCTCCCCGGCCGCGACGCGCGTCGCGGTGCCCGAAAGAGCCTCCTTCAGCGCCGGGTACAGCGACGTATCGCCGATCACGGCCAGTCCGGCATTCGTGCGCCGCGCGGCATCGGCCAGGCCAGCAACGTCACGTTGGGCCGTCAGCGCCGCTACCGCGAAGCGCTCGGGCTCACGTTCGATCAGGTCGAGCGTCGAGGTGCCGATCGAGCCTGTCGCGCCGAGGATCGAGACGCTGCGAACCGTCATAACAGGCCCGCCGCGACGCCCGCAGCCACCAGCACGGCGACCGGCACCACGCCATCGAGGCGGTCGAGCACGCCGCCATGGCCGGGCAGCAGCTTGCCGCTGTCCTTGACGCCCGAGCGACGCTTGAGCCAGCTTTCGAACAGATCGCCCATCTGGGCGGCGATGGCCAGCGGAGCGCCGGCGATCCAGCAGAACAGCGGAAGATTTCCGGCCGAGGCGGTGCCCGCCCCGGCGAGCAGCGCGGCGGCCATGCCGCCGACCAGCCCGGCCCAGGTCTTGTTCGGGCTCAGCGCAGGCGCAAGCTTCGGGCCGCCGATCGCCCGTCCTGCGAAATAGGCGCCGATGTCGGTCGCCCAGACGATCACCAGCGTCCACAGCGCGAGCATCAGCCCCTGCCCAGGCTGCTCGCGCAGGAAAACCAGAGCAATCGCCGGGATTACGGCATAGAGCAATCCTGCGCCGAGCCGTGCCCGGAAGGTGATGACCGCGAGCAGGATCGCGCCGAGCCCGACAAGATCCAGCGTCTGCGCAATGATGCGATCCTCATAGGCGGCGAGCTGCGTCGCATTGGTGAAAGCCAGCGCCACGCCCATGATGGCAGCTGCGAGCGCCGCCCCAAGAACGGTCTGCCACCGGGCCGCCTTGGCCATTGCGGCCCATTCGATCATCATGAGGACCGCGAACAGCGAGGCGAGCCCCCAAAAAGCGACGCCGCCCAGCCAGAGCGCTGCCAGCGCGATGGTGATCATCACCATGCCCGACAGGACGCGGAGCTTCAGTTCGGAGGCCGCAGCCTGTGCCATGGCAGCTTATCGTCCGCCGAAGCGGCGCTCGCGCGTGCCGAAATCGGCGATGGCGGCGGCAAGTGCCTTGCCATCGAAGTCGGGCCAGAGCGTGTCGACGAACAGCAATTCGGCGTAGGCGGCCTGCCACAGCAGGAAATTGGAGAGCCGCCGCTCGCCCGAGGTCCGGATCAGCAGATCGAGCGGCGGAAGATCGCTGGTGTCGAGGCGCGCCTCGATCGCGGCGGCATCGATGTCGCCCGGGCAAAGCCTTCCGGCGCCGACCTCCATGGCGATCTCGCGCATGGCGCGAACCATCTCGTCCTGGGCGCCGTAGTTGAGCGCCAACACGAAATCGAGCCGGCGATTGTCCTTGGTGCGTTCGACGCCCTCGCGAACCAGATCGATCAGGTCGCCCTCGAGCCCGTTGATATCGCCGATAGTGCGCAGGCGGATGCCATTGCGATCGAGTTCGTCGACCTCCTTGCGGAGATAATGGCGCAGCAGCCCCATCAGGTCCGACACTTCCTCGGTCGAGCGCCGCCAGTTCTCCGACGAGAAAGCGTAAAGGGTGAGCGCCTGCAGCCCGAGATCGGCCGCAGCCTTCACGGTCGTGCGGACAGCCTCCGCGCCTGCCCTATGGCCTGCCACGCGGGGCAGGAAGCGGCGCTTCGCCCAACGCCCATTGCCATCCATGATGATCGCGACATGGCGCGGCCCGCTGCTCGTGGCGGCGACCGCATTGGCGACAGGGCTGGCCGAGAGGCCTTTCACTTGCCGAGGATTTCCTTTTCCTTGGCGCCCGCTGCGGCGTCGATCTCTGCGATGGTACTATCGGTCAGCTTCTGCACCTCGACCTCACGGCGCTTGCGGTCGTCCTCGCTGATGACGCCCTTCTTCTCGTCGACCTTGAGGCTGTCCATGCCGTCGCGGCGGACGTTGCGGGCAGCGACGCGGGCTTTTTCGGCATATTGGCTGGCGAGCTTGGCCAGCTCCTTGCGGCGCTCCTCGGTAAGGTCAGGGATCGGGATGCGCAGCGTCTGGCCGTCCATGATCGGGTTGAGTCCGAGCCCCGCCGAACGGATCGCCTTGTCGACGGGCCCGACATTGGACTTGTCCCACACCTGCACCGACAGCATGCGCGGTTCCGGGGCGGTGACCGTGGCGGCCTGGTTGAGCGGCATATGGCTGCCATATATCTCGACCGTCACCGGATCGAGCAGGTTCACCGAAGCCCGGCCGGTGCGCAGGCCGACCAGATCGCTCTTCAGCGATTCCACGGCTCCGTGCATGCGGCGTTCGAGATCGGCCTTGTCGTATGCGGGCATGTTTACCTCTCCTGGTTCTGGACGATCGTGGCAGTGCCCGAACCAGCAAGCACCTTGGCCAGATTGCCCTGCTCGCGGATGTTGAATACCACGATCGGAATGTTGTTGTCGCGGCACAGCGCGACGGCGCTTGCATCCATCACTTTCAGATTGTCGGCAAGGACGCGATCGAAGGTCACCGTGTCGTACCGCTTGGCGGTCGCGACCTTCTTCGGATCGGCGTCATAGACGCCATCGACCGAAGTGCCCTTGATCAGGGCATCGCAGCCCATTTCGGCGGCGCGCAGCGCTGCGGCGCTGTCGGTGGTGAAATAGGGATTGCCGGTGCCGGCGGCGAATATGACGATCCGGCCCTTCTGGAGGTGCCGTTCGGCGCGGCGGCGGATGAACGGTTCACACACCGTGCTCATCGGTATCGCCGACTGGACCCGGGTATCGACGCCGATCTGCTCGAGCGCATTCTGCACCGCCAGCGCGTTCATCACCGTGGCGAGCATGCCCATATAATCGGCGCTGGTCCGGTCGAAACCCTTTGCGGCAGCCGCCAGCCCGCGAAAGATATTGCCGCCGCCGACGACGAGACAGAGTTCGTAATTCGCGGCGACATCGGCGATCTCTCTGGCGACGCGGGCGACGGTATCGGGATCGATGCCGAAGTTCCCCTGCCCCATCAACACCTCGCCCGACAGCTTCAGCAGGATACGGTTGAAGCGTGGTCGGTCCATAGATTGGGATCTCATGCGTTACAGGAAGCGATGGGCACCTTAGGGGCAGCTTACAAGCCTGCCAAGCGCCAGCGCGCTTTCAAGGCGGAGGATGACATCCGCCGACTCGGAAAGCGGCTCATCCAAGACAAAAAGGCCCGCCCTCCGGCTTGAAAAGCAGGAAGGCGGGCCTCGCTGGAGAGGGTCAGCCCTTGGCCGCTGCGGCGACTTCCGCGGCGAAGTCGCTGGTTTCCTTCTCGATGCCTTCACCGAGCTGGAAGCGGACATAATCCTTGAGCGTGATCGAGCCGCCGGCGGCTTTCGCCGCATTGGCCACGACCTGTGCGATCGGGGTCTTGTTGTCGATCACGAAGACCTGGCTGAGCAGCGCATTTTCCTTGCGGAACTTGGCGACCGCGCCCTGGACCATCTTTTCCACGATCTCGGCCGGCTTGCCCGATTCGGCGGCCTTCTCGGCAGCGATCGCGCGCTCACGCTCGATCACGGCCGGGTCCAGTCCGTCCTCGGTCAGCGCATGCGGGAAAGCGGCGGCGATGTGCATCGCGATCTGCTTGCCCAGGGCTTCCATGGCGTCGACCGGGGCATCGCCCTCGAGCGCGACGAGCACGCCGATCTTGCCGAGGCCCGGCGATACCGCGTTGTGCATGTAGGACACGATCGCGCCCTTCGACACTTCGACGATCTTCGCGCGGCGCAGCGTCTGGTTCTCGCCGATGGTGGCGATGTTCGAGGTCAGCTTCTCGCTGACGCTGCCGCCGCCGGGATAGCCCGCTGCGCCGAGCGCCGCGACATCCTCACCGGTGGCAAGCGCAAGCTTCGAAACGGTGCGGACGAAATCCTGGAACTGCTCGTTCTTGGCGACGAAATCGGTTTCCGAATTGACCTCTACGGCAGCGCCGCGGGTACCTTCGACGGCCACGCCGACCAGACCCTCGGCCGCAGTACGGCTCGACTTCTTCGCAGCGGTGGCAAGGCCCTTGGTGCGGAGCCAGTCGATCGCGGCGTCCATGTCGCCGTTGTTCTCGGTCAGCGCCTTCTTGCAGTCCATCATGCCGGCACCCGACTTCTCGCGCAGGTCCTTCACGGCAGCAGCGGTGATCTCCGCCATATTCTCTTCCTTCTTGCTTACGGGACGGGGGAAGGAGCGTTGCCACCCCTACCCCCGCGCGTTCTCGGCTTGAGCCGAGACATGTTCATGACAGCAGCCCAGCAGGCCGTGCCGGATCAGTTCGCCAGAGCCTGCTCGACGGGTGGCTCGGCAGCAGCGCCGAAGTCTTCGCCGCGCGACTGGCGCGCGTCGTTGCCGCCACGGGTCGCCGCTTCGGCAATCGACTCGCAGTAAAGGCGAATCGCGCGAGCGGCGTCGTCATTGGCCGGCACCGGGAAGGCGATGCCGTCCGGGCTGACGTTCGAATCCAGGATCGCGACGACCGGGATGCCGAGCGTGTTCGCTTCCTTGATCGCCAGCTCTTCCTTGTTGGCGTCGATCACGAACATTACGTCCGGAATGCCGCCCATGTCGCGGATGCCGCCAAGCGAAAGCTCGAACTTGTCGCGCTCACGGGTGAGCTGGAGGACTTCCTTCTTGGTCAGGCCATGGGTGTCGCCCGACAGCTGCTCCTCGAGCGCCTTGAAGCGCTTGATCGACATCGAGATGGTCTTCCAGTTGGTGAGCATGCCGCCAAGCCAGCGATGGTTGACATAATGCTGGCCCGAACGGCGCGCTGCTTCTGCGATCGGCTCCTGCGCCTGGCGCTTGGTGCCGACGAACAAAACCTTGCCGCCATTCTGGACGGTCTGGGCGACGAATTCGAGCGCGCGTGCGAACAGCGGCACGGTCTGCGAGAGATCGATGATGTGAACACCGTTGCGGTCTCCGAAGAGATACGGCTTCATCTTCGGATTCCAGCGGTGAGTCTGGTGACCGAAATGTGCGCCGGCATCGAGCAATGCCTGCATGGAGACGGTGGGAGCCGCCATAGGATTTTCTCCTTACCCGGTTGAACCTCTGTGGAGCGGTAACCGGGAAACCCGGCACCGGATTATGTGCCCCACATGTGGAATGCCCGCGCCTTTATGCGAGCCGACACGCAAAATCAAGGCTTGACACGATAGAACAAATCATGAACATGTGGAACGGCACACCGTTTCAGGCGCTTTCGGCTATCCCCCGGTTCGAAGGAAACGGACGACAAAGGACGAACATGATGCTTCAGCTTCTTTCCTTCGCGTTGTTCAGCACGGTCCTGCTGGTTTCGATCGCGGCGATCGTCGCCACCGTCCAGGCGGAGATGGCCCATATTCTTCGTGCCCTCGGCATCGCCCCGGCGCCTGTACCGCCGCTGCGCTCCACCGGCGAGCGACGCGTGCGCGTCATATCCCAGGCGGCGCCGGCTGGTCCAAAGGCGCTCCGCGCTGCCGCCTGATGCGGCTATAGGCGATCACGCTAAATGGTATGGTGCTCAGGTAGAACAGCATCAGGAAACTGAGGGTATGCCAGGGCGCCGTGAACAGGGCCGCTCCGGCCATTGCGACCAGCAACAGCGCCGGCAAGCGCCAGGCGCGTGAGATGTGGAGCGACGACCAGCTATAGGTCGCCAGGTCCGAGATCATCAGGAAGCCGATGAGCGATGACCAGCCGCAGATGAAATAGGGATCGCGGAAGACGTCGAGCCCGCTCCACAGCCACATCGCCACCGGCACCAGCATCATGCCGGCACCGGTGGGCGCCGGAACGCCGGTCAGGAAGCCCGCTGCCTTGCGCGGATGTTCGGCGCTGTCGATCGAAGCGTTGAAGCGCGCAAGCCTGAGCGCCGCGCACACCGCATAGCCCAACGCGAAGATCCAGCCGAAGCGCGGAATCGCGTTGAGCGACCACAGGAACATGATGATCGCGGGCGACACCCCGAACGCAATGACGTCCGAGAGCGAGTCGAGCTCCGCGCCGAAGCGGCTTTCACCCTTGAGCAGGCGGGCAATGCGACCGTCGAGCCCATCCAATATGCCGGCGATCAGGATGGCGAACAGCGCGCGTTCCCAGTCCCCGGCAAGGGCGAAGCGCACCCCGGTGAGGCCCGAGCACAGCGCCAGCGCCGTCACGGCGTTGGGCGCCACCGCCCGCGCGGGTATGCCCCGCCTTATATTCTGGCGACGACCGCGCATCAGTTCCGCCCCTTCGCCCGTGACGCCCTTGTCATTGCGCCGCGCCGACAGTCCGCTCGGGCTCGCCGATCCTGGCGATGACGGTTTCGCCGGCGATGGTACGCTGGCCCAGCGCGACGCGATGCCCGGTTCCAGCAGGCAGATAGACGTCCACCCGGCTGCCGAAGCGGATCAGGCCGACGCGCTGGCCAAGCCCGACGATATCGCCGGCCTTGACGAACGGTACGATGCGCCGCGCCACCAGCCCGGCGATCTGGGTGAAGCCGATCCGGGTGCCGTCAGCGCCCTCGACCAATATATGCTGGCGCTCATTCTCCTCGCTCGCCTTGTCAAGATCGGCGTTGAGGAAGCTCCCGGCGATATAGGCCACCTTGCGGATCGTGCCGGGGATCGGCGTGCGATTGATATGGACGTCGAACACCGACATGAAGATCGAGACGCGGGTCATCGGCGCATCGCCAAGCCCGTCCTCGCCGGCCATCTCGCGCGGCGGCGGGACGGTGGTGATCATCGTAACGAGGCCATCGGCCGGCGCGATCACCAGCCCCTCGCCAGTCGGCGTGCTGCGGACAGGATCGCGGAAGAACGCGGCCACCCAGACGGTGATGCCTGCCATCGGCCAGGCGAGCGTCTCCCAGGCGAGCAACGCGAAGATCAGCGCGATCACCGCGGAGATGAGGACGAATTTGCGGCCTTCGGGATGAACGCTGGGCCAGCGCCACTTGACCGAAGTGGTTCCAATATCGGGCTTATCGATTGAAGTCATCGCACCTTCCTAGGGCCGAGGGGCGGGGCTGACAATCGTTGCCGCCGTAGCGGGGTTCCGCCAAGGCCTCCCGGAACGTCAAGAAAACCATGCCCGAACGGTTGATCCCACCGATTTCGTAGCATAGGGACGGCCGCAATATTCCTCCCCGGAGACAGAAAAGCATGGCGAAGATCAAGGTGAAGACCCCGATCGTCGAACTCGACGGCGACGAGATGACCCGCATCATCTGGCAGTGGATTCGCGAACGCCTGATCCTCCCTTATCTCGATATCGACCTCAAATATTATGACCTCTCGGTCGAGAAGCGTGACGAGACCGGTGACCAGATCACCATCGATAGCGCCAAGGCGATCCAGCAATATGGCGTTGGCGTAAAATGCGCGACGATCACGCCCGATGAGGCCCGCGTCGAAGAGTTCAAGCTCAAGAAGATGTGGAAGTCGCCGAACGGCACCATCCGCAACATCCTCGGCGGCGTAGTCTTCCGCGAACCGATCGTGATCAAGAACGTGCCCAGGCTGGTGCCGGGGTGGACCGATCCGATCGTGGTCGGCCGCCACGCCTTCGGCGATCAGTATCGCGCCACCGACTTCCGCGTGCCCGGCCCGGGCAAGCTGCGGATGATCTGGGAAGGCGAAAATGGCGAGAAGATCGAGCATGAAGTGTTCGATTACCCGTCCGCAGGCGTCGCGATGGGCATGTACAACCTCGATGATTCGATCCGCGATTTCGCCCGTGCGAGCATGAACTATGCGCTCGACCGCGGATGGCCGCTCTACCTGTCGACCAAGAACACGATCCTCAAGGCCTATGACGGCCGCTTCAAGGATCTGTTTCAGGAAGTCTTCGACGCCGAATTCGCCGCCAAGTTCAAGGCACGCAACATCGTCTATGAGCATCGTCTGATCGACGACATGGTCGCCTCGGCGCTCAAATGGAGTGGAAAGTTCGTGTGGGCCTGCAAGAATTACGACGGCGACGTCCAGTCGGACACCGTCGCGCAGGGCTTCGGATCGCTTGGTCTTATGACCTCGGTGCTGATGTCGCCCGACGGCAAGACGATCGAGGCCGAGGCGGCGCACGGCACCGTCACTCGCCATTACCGCATGCACCAGCAGGGCAAGCAGACCTCGACCAATCCGATCGCCTCGATCTTCGCCTGGACCCAGGGCCTGATGTTCCGCGGCAAGTTCGACGATACCCCGGACGTCATCAGGTTCGCCGAAACGCTCGAGCGGATATGCATCGAAACCGTCGAGAAGGGCGGCATGACCAAGGATCTCGCGATCCTGATCGGTCCGGATCAGCCCTGGATGACCACCGAGCAGTTCTTCGAGGAAATCCGCATCAACCTCGAAAAGGAAATGGCCAGTTGGGCATAAGCCCGGCTACGGCAATCATGATATCGTCGCGGCGGAGGCCGGGATCTCGGGAGGCAAATGCGCATGCTATTCTCCTGGGATTCCGGTCTCCGCCGGAATGACGCTGGAGGCCGCGCGCGAGACCTCCACCGCCGGCGAGCGGATATGCTCGCGCCTCACACCGAGGCCGACGATCCGCGCCGGGATACGCTGCAGCACCGGAAAGCGATCCAGCATCCTGAGCGCGAACGGCGCTTCCATCTGCACGGTAGCGCCGAGCGTCGGCCCGAGCACATTGGCATGAACGGCGCGCTGCATCGCCTGGATGACCCGCACCGGAAAGAAGCGACGGTCCTGTACGCTGGCGAGCAGCCGATCGACAGCCTCGCCCCGCGCCAACGGCGCCGCCAGAATGTTCGCCGCGGCGACCGCATCCTGTATTGCCAGGTTGATGCCGACCCCGCCGACGGGGGACATCGCATGTGCCGCATCGCCGATCGCCAGCAGGCCGGGACGGTGCCACCGCTTCAGCCGATTGAGCGATACCGACAGCAGCTTCACATCGTCCCATGAGCTGATCGCTTCCAGGCCATTCGCGATCCCCGGCACAGTGCCGGCCACCCTTGCCTTGAATGCGGCGATACCTTCGCTGCGGATCCGCTCGGCGCCGCCCTTGGCGAACACGAAAGCGCATTGCCAATAATCGCCGCGATCAATCATCGCGATCACGGTGCCCGGCGCAAACTGGCCGGCCGTGCGATTCTCCGGTGTCCGCGGCTTGGGCACTCGAAACCAGAACACGTCGATCGGAGCGCCGAGATCCTCTCGCGGCAGTTGCGCGGCCTCCCGCAGCACGGAGCCGCGCCCATCGGCGGCAATGACCAGATCGGCCGCGATGGTCGTGGCATCGGCCAGGCGAACGCCGGTCACCCTGCCCGCCTGCTCGACAAGGCCGGCCACCTCGGCGTCCATGCGCAGCGAGAAACCGGGCCATCGGCTTGCCTCGTCACGAACGAAGTCGAGAAACTCCCACTGCGGCATCATCATCATGAATTTGTGACGCACCGGCAGGTGGCGCAGATCGGCAACGCCATATTCGCTTCCGCCGACGCGCGCCTTGATCGCGGTCACCCGATCATGCGGCCGGGCCAGCAACGCGTCGGCGAGACCGAGTTCATCGAACAGGGCGACGGTCGACGGGTGAACGGTATCGCCGCGAAAGTCGCGCAGGAAATCGCCATGCTTCTCCAGCACCAGCGTTTCGATGCCCGCCCGTGCGAACAGCAGCCCCGCCATCATCCCGGCTGGTCCTCCGCCGGCGATCACCAATGCTTTGTGTGTCATGATCAGTTATCCCCTCCCGCCGGGTGGCATTTATACGCCGTTGCCGCCACTATCCCGCCATGGCCTTTTCACTCACCTCGGCAGCCTTCAGCGACACGCTTGTCATCCTCGGCACCGCCGGGCTCGTAATTCCGGCTTTTACCCGGTTTCGGATCACCCCTGTTATCGGATTCATCCTGGTCGGTGCGCTGATCGGGCCGAACGCGCTTGGCCATCTGATTGCCGATTTCCCCTGGCTGTATTTCGTCACGATCAGCGATCCGCATGCGATCGAACCCTTCGCCGAATTCGGCATCATCCTGCTGCTGTTCTCGATCGGACTGGAGCTGAGCTTCCGCCGATTATGGGGGATGCGGCGCGCGGTATTTGGGCTGGGCTCGTCGAAGCTCATATTGTCGGCACTGATCATCGGCGGCGGCCTGCTGCTCTTCGGCGAACGGCCGGGCGGCGCGCTGGGGCTCGGCCTCGCGCTCGCGCTGTCGTCGACTGCGCTGGTGCTGCCGATGGTCGGCACGACCGGTGCCGTCGGCAAACGCGCCTTCGCGATCCTGCTGTTCGAGGATCTGGCGCTGGTGCCGATCATCTTCATCCTCGGCGCACTGGCGCCTTATGGCGACAATGCCGGCTGGGATGGCCTGCTCCGGACATTGGGCCTCGGTGCGCTGGTGATCGGCGCGATGATGATCGGCGGCCGCTATCTGCTCCCCAAGCTGTTCGCACAGGCCGCCCGCGCCAAGAATCCCGAGTTGTTCCTGTCGGCAAGCCTGCTGGTCGTGATCCTGGCGAGCATCGCAACGACCGCAGCCGGGCTATCGCCGATCGTCGGCGCGCTGATCGCGGGGCTGCTCATCGCCGAAACCGACTATCATGCCGAAGTCGAGCTGGTGATCGCGCCGTTCAAAGGGCTCGCGCTGGGCGTCTTCCTGATCACGGTGGGAATGTCGCTCGATCCGGCGATGCTCCTGGAAAATTGGCACGAACTCGCTCTCGCCGTTATCGCCGTGGTGGTAGCCAAGGCACTTCTGACGGCGCTGCTGCTGCGCTTCTGGGGCGCGAAGCGCGCGGTTTCGGCCGAGACCGGCCTGCTGATGTCCTCACCCTCGGAAACCACGCTGATCGTGCTGGGGACGGCGGCGCAGGCGCGGCTGATCGGCGCGGATACCGCCGCGTTCTGGCAGGTGGTCACCGCGATCGGGCTGACCATCACGCCTATCCTCGCAAAGGTCGGCCACGATATCGCGCGCAAGTTCGACGAAGGCGAGCACAAGTCCGACGCCAAGATCCCGGCCACCGCCCAGGGCCGGGCGATCATCGCCGGTTTCGGCCGTGTGGGCCGGCTCGTCGCGCAGATGCTCGATGCCCATGGCCAGAATTATCTTGCCGTCGATGCCGACATCGATGCGGTCATCAGCGCGCGGCGGCGCGGCTATGAGATCATGTATGGCGACATCGCCCGGCCGGGGATGATCGAGCTGCTCGACCTTTCGAAAGCTACCGCGCTGGTCCTGACGATGGACGATCCGGTCCAGGTGGTGCGCATCACCCGTTATGCCCGCGAACACCATCCCGGCCTGACCATCGTCGCCCGTGCGCGAGACCCGAACCACGCGGCCGAGCTATATCGGGCAGGCGCTACCGATGCGGTGCCGGAGACCCTCGAATCCTCGCTACAGCTGTCGGAAGCGGTGCTGGTCGATCTCGGCATCGCCATGGGCCCGGTCATCGCCTCGATCCACGAGAAGCGCGCGGAATTGCGCGCCAAGATCATGGAGATGGGCGAAATCGACAAGGAGCCGCGCCTCGGCCGCCTGCGCTGACCCAGACCTTGATCGGTTCAGGCTGAATCACGCTTCCGGTGGAAGCGCGTAGCGCTTCGACAAAATGAGATAGGCGGCAGCGCCGAAGGCGAGCAACAGAGTGCGGCTCAAGGCATCCCCCTTGTCCTGCGCGGACGATAGTAGATTCGCGCCCGCGGACAAAGGCTGGCCGGGCCGGCGGCGATATCGTGCAATGTCCGCGCTACACCGGTTTCCCCCTGCCCCGACGCCTGCTATCCACCCGTCCCATGTCATCCAAGCATCTCTATCTGGTCGACGGTTCGGGCTATATTTTCCGCGCCTATCATCGCCTGCCGCCGCTCACCAACCGTCACGGTATCCCTGCCGGAGCAGTCTATGGCTTCACCACGATGTTGTGGAAGCTGATCAATGAGCTGCACCATGCCGACGGTCCCACGCATCTTGCCGTGATTCTCGACGCGTCGTCCAAAACCTTTCGCAACGACATGTACGACCTGTACAAGGCGCACCGCCCGCCACCGCCCGAGGATCTCGTCCCGCAGTTTCCGTTGATCCGCGACGCGGTCCGGGCCTTTTCGGTGCCCTGCATCGAAGAGATCGGGCTCGAGGCCGACGACATCATCGCCTGCTATTCCGAAGCCGCGATGGCGGCAGGCTGGCAGGTGACCATCGTCTCGTCCGACAAGGATCTGATGCAGCTGATCCGGCCGGGGCTGGACCTGCTCGACACGATGAACAACCGCCGGCTGGGCCGCGAGCATGTTCTGGAAAAGTTCGGCGTGGAGCCGGAGGCGCTGGGCGACGTGCTCGCGCTGATGGGCGACAGCGTCGACAATGTTCCCGGCGTTCCGGGCATCGGACCCAAGACGGCGAGCGAGCTCATCCGCCAGTTCGGCGATCTCGAGACGGTGCTCGCCAGCACCGACCAGATCAAGAAGCCGAAGCTCAAGCAGTCGCTGATCGACCATGCCGACAATGCGCGGCTGTCGCGCGAGCTGGTGCGACTGAAATGCGACTCGCCATTGCCGGAGCCGCTCGATGGCCTGGAGCTGAAGGGCCTGCCGCCCGAGCCGTTGCGCGCCTTCCTGGAAGACCAGGGTTTCAAGTCGCTGCTCGCCAAGGTCGGCGGCGGCAATGGCCCGGCCACGCTTCCCAATGGCGGTCCGACCATGCTCGCGCTGGCGCCCGGGCCGGAGGAGAAGCCCGCGCCGGTGGTTGAGAATATACCGTTCAATCACAAGGACTATGAGACGGTTGTCGAAGAAGCAGATCTAGACCGCTGGATTGCCGACGCTTTTTCCTGTGGACGAGTCGCTGTCGATACCGAAACCGATTCGGTGGACCCGGTACGCGCCGGGCTGGTCGGTGTCAGCCTGGCGATCGCGCCGGGCAAAGCCTGCTATATCCCGCTCGCGCATGTCGGCGACGGGCTGTTGTCGGAAACGCCAAAGCAATTGCCGCTGGCGCTGGCACTGGCCAAGCTGAAGCCGCTGCTGGAGGCGCCCGATATCCTCAAGATCGGCCAGAATATTAAATATGACATGGTCGTGCTCGCGCGGAACGGTATCCGGGTAGGGCCCTATGACGATACGATGCTGCTTTCCTACGATCTAGACGCCGGGCTCGGCGGTCATGGCATGGACGAACTCGCCAGGCGCCACTTCGAACATGCCTGCATCGAGTTCAAGACGGTCTGCGGTACCGGCAAGGCGCAGATCAGCTTTGACAAGGTGATGCTCGACACCGCCACCGAATATGCCGCCGAAGACGCCGACGTTACCTTCCGGCTGTGGCAGCGGCTCAAGGGTCGCCTCGCCGCCGAAGCCGCAACGCGCGTCTACGAATTGGTCGATCGACCGCTGGTGCCGGTTCTCGCCGACATGGAAATGGCCGGGATTCGGGTCGACCGCGAGGAACTGGCACGGCTGTCGCACGAGTTCGCGGGCGAAGCCGCTCGTCTGGAGGCGCTTATCCACGCCGAGGCGGGTACGCCGTTCACAGTCGGCAGCCCCAAGCAGCTCGGCGACATATTGTTCGACAAGATGGGCCTGAAGGGCGGCCGCAAGGGAAAGACGGGGGTCTATTCAACCGACGTCACCGAGCTCGAACGGCTTGCCGGCGACAATGTGGCGATCGCCCGACTGGTGCTCGACTGGCGCCAGATCACCAAGCTCAAGTCGACCTATACCGATGCCCTGCAGAGCCAGATCAATCCCCGGACCGGCCGCGTCCATACCTGCTTCTCGATGGCGGTGGCGCAGACCGGCCGGCTCTCCTCGACCGATCCCAATCTGCAGAACATCCCCATCCGGACCGACCACGGCCGGCGGATCCGCGACGCCTTCGTCGCCGAGCCCGGCAAGATCATCCTGTCGGCCGACTATTCGCAGATCGAATTGCGCCTCGCCGCCCATATGGCCGATGTCCCGGCGCTCAAGGAAGCGTTCGCCAACGGCGACGACATCCACTCGCTGACCGCGCAGGAGGTGTTCGGCGAGGTCAACCGCGACACCCGCGCTCGCGCAAAGACGATAAATTTCTCGATCCTCTACGGCATATCGGCCTGGGGCTTGGCTGGCCGGCTCGAAGTCTCGCGCGAGGAAGCGCAGGGAATGATCGACCGCTATTTTGCCCGCTTCCCCGGCATCAACCACTATATCGCGGCCACGCTGGGCCAAGTTCGCGAACAGGGCTTCGTGACGACCCTGTTCGGCCGCAAGACTCATTTGCCGTGGATCCGCAGCGCCAAACAGGGCGAACGGCAGTCGGCCGAGCGCCAGGCGATCAACGCGCCGATCCAGGGCACCTCCGCCGACATCATCAAGCGGGCGATGATCCGAATGAATCCCGCACTCGCGGCTGCCGGGTTGGGCGACGTCAAGATGCTGCTGCAGGTCCACGACGAACTGGTGTTCGAACTCGCGCCCGACCAGGCCGAGGCCGCGTCGGCAGTGATCCACGACGTCATGGCCAGGGCTGCGGAGCCTCTGGTCACCTTGTCGGTTCCGCTCGGCGTGGAGATCGGCACCGGCCAAAGCTGGGGCGCGGCGCATTGACGCCAGTTCCTGAGCCGCCGGAGGCAGGCGACGACATCAAGGCCCTGGCGAAGGGCGGCCGGACGAATTTCTTCGGCTTCCTGCTGCGCCTGGCCGCGCGCCTGCCCTTCCTGTTCATCGCCGGACGCTGGTACGGCGCCGACGCTCTCGGCCGCTTTGCCTATGCCGTGATCATCGTCGAATTCGTTGCGACGCTCGCCACGCTCGGCCTGAAGCGCGGCCTGGCGGCGCAACTCTCGGCGACCGATCGGCCCCATGTCCATGTCGTATGGGACGCGTTGCTCGTTGCGGCGGTCGCTTCGGCCATCGCCGCGACGGTGCTCGGCACGCTGCCTGAACTCATGTTCCCCAATAGCGGCATCAACGGCCTGGAATGGCTGCTGCCGCTGACGATATTCGCGCTCGCCTGGTCGGATATCTCGCTCGCGGCGCTGGCCTATCGCCTGGACATCGCCGCCACCGTGCGTGCGCGGTCGGTCATCGAGCCATGGACGATCAGCATCGCCGCCTTCGCATTGGCCTTCTACTCGCTCCGCGATGGTTTGATCATCGCCTATGTCATCTCAATGGCGGCAGCGCTGGTCGCCTCGATCTGGCCGCTGCTGAAAAGTTTCGGCCGGCCGCGCGGCTGGCGTCCCCGCCCCGCATCGCTGTTCTCGCTTGCTCGGCGCAACGTCCCGCTGGCCGCCGCCGATGCCATAGAATGGGGATCGCGCCGCCTCGACATCGCGATCCTGGGACTGTTCTTTTCCCCGGCGATCGTCGGCATCTATTATGTCGCGCAACAGGTCGCGTCGCTGCCGCAAAAGCTCAAGACGAGCTTCGATCCCATCCTCGGGCCGGTGATCACCCGCAATCTGGAGATCGGCAACCGCCAGGCAGTTGCGAAACAGGTCGCGCAGGTCGGCTTCTGGATCATCGCGGCACAGGCGGCGATCGGGCTGGCGCTCGGTATTCCGGGCGAGGGCGTCATGGGCCTGGTCGGCCCCAACTTCGTCGGGGGAACGGGCGCTCTCGCCTTCCTGTTGCTCGCCGAAGTGGTGGCGGCGACCGCGGCGGTGTCCGAAGCCGCGCTGATCTATGTCGCGCGCCACCTCAACCTGTGGATCTCGATCGGCATGATCGGCATCCAGATCATGCTCAGCTTCGCCATCGTGCTGATCTTGCGCGACGAACTCGGCGTGCCGCCGCTCTGGCAGGCGGCAGGTCCGGCGATAGCGCTGGCCATGGCATTGGGAATCGCCTCGATCATGAAGGCGCGGCTGCTCTCATTCCTGCTGCAGGCCCCGGTCTCGGGCTGGCGCTGGCCGCTGATCTGGGCTGCGCTAGCGGCCGGCATCACCGGAACTCTCGCGACGCACCTCCCCGAATGGCTCGAGCTTTCGCTGGGCATCCCCGCGATCCTGCTGACCTTCGGCATCGTGATCTGGCGCTTCGGCTTCACCAGCGAAGACCGCATGCTGTTCCGCCTGAAGCAAGCCTGAGCGCCTGAAACTACGCCGAGTGTCTAGGGCTAGCTGCCCTGAGGTGGGAGCGGCAGCAATATGCCCCGGTCAGGCACATCCTCGCTCCAGCGAACCGAGCCATAAGGCCGCTCCAGCATGCGGCGGATGGTCACCTCTCCCCCCTCGTGGAAGGCAAGGGCGCGGTCCCAGAGGGCGACATCCGCGGCGGTAAGGCGGCTGCGTTGACGCAGATAATCATGCCAGGTCGGGATGTGATAGCGCTCGATCCAAAGTTCCGGATCGCCAACGTCCCGCGACAGCGACCATGCATAGGCACCGGTGCGATGCCGGATCGGCTCCATGTCGAGCATCGCCGTATAGAATGCGCGCGCGCGATTGGCGCGAACTCGGTATTCGATGGTCAATATGACCGGCCCGCTGCGGCCGCTGACCTCCAATTGGACGTCCGGCTCGCTCGGAACGAGATCGGGATCGCGCTGCTCCTCGATTTCCGGCATCCGCAGCACCAGCCCCACGGTAGCCGAAAGGATCATCGTGCTACCGGACAACATCATCGCAAAACCGGTACCATGATCGGCTGCGACATGGCCCCAGACCCAGCCACCGATCGAGAGGCCGGCGCAGATGGCAGTGCTAAAGGCCGCGAGCGCTCTCGCGGTAACCCAGCGCGGCGACGACACCTGAATGCTGATGTTGCTGATCGCCATCAGGATCATCCACCCGGCCCCGGCGCCGAGCAGCAGCAGGCCAGTCATCAGGCGATCGCGGCTGAGCCCGATTCCAAACATGCACAGCCCGACGAGAACGAGGCAGGCCGCGGCGGTCTGTTCCTCGCTCAGCCGATCCTTGACCCGCGCCATCACCAGCGCGCCCAGCACCGCGCCGATACCGAAGCAGCCGAGCAATATCCCGTATAACGATGCGCCGCCGCGGAGCAGTTCGCGGCTGACGAGCGGCATCAGGGCGGAGATCGACGCACCGATCATGCCGACCATCAAGGTCCGCAGAAACACCGTCCGGATCGGCGGAGAATGGATCGCGAACCGCACGCCGGAAATGATGGCGCGTCCCAGCGCTTCGGGTGGCAGCCGCGATGTTTCCGGCGGCCGCCGCCACAAAAACATCACGATGATCATGGGAAGATAGGCAAGCGCGTTGAACACGAAAGCCGCCAGGACCCCGGCGATCGCCACCAGCAGCCCGCCAATGGCCGGACCGAAGCTGCGCGCGATATTATAGCTGATCGAGTTGAGCGTGATAGCCTGGGGAAGCGCACTAGGCGGCACCTGCTCGCCGACGGAAGCCTGCCACGCCGGCGACAGCAGAGCCGTGCCCGTGCCGACGATGAAGCAGAACAGCAGCAGCAAGCCCGGCGTGAGAAGTCCCAGGACGGTCACCAGGCTTAGACCGATCGCACCGAGAAAGGCGATGCCGAGCGCGACCAGCGCGATCTTGCGGCGATCATAGCTGTCTGCGATCGCCCCCGAGGGAAGAGAGATCAGCATCAACGGAGCGAAGGTGGCCGACTGTACCAGCGCAACCATATCCGCCCGTCCCGTCAGCTGCGTCATCGCCCAGGCGGCGCCTACGCCTTGGATCAGCGTGCCGAAGTTTGAAAACAGGCTGGCGGTCCAGATCCGGCGGAACAGCGGCTCACGCAGCGGCCCGAACGTCCCTTGGCGCTGGTTCGCTTCGCTATAGTCCTCGGCC
Source organism: Rhizorhabdus sp. P4_G6 (assembly GCF_056401045.1). Classification (NCBI taxonomy): domain Bacteria; kingdom Pseudomonadati; phylum Pseudomonadota; class Alphaproteobacteria; order Sphingomonadales; family Rhizorhabdaceae; genus Rhizorhabdus; species Rhizorhabdus sp. P4_G6. The sequence goes on from NZ_JBFUKC010000001.1 coordinate 144,054, forward strand.
ATGTCCAACGCTCCCTGCCCTCTCCTAAAGGCAGGCGGCGTCGCCCGGGTCAATGCCGGAAGTGGCGCATCCCGGTGAAGACCATTGCCAGCCCAGCCTCGTCCGCGGCGGCGATCACCTCGGCATCACGGATCGACCCGCCGGGCTGGATGACGGCCGTGGCGCCCGCGTCCACTGCCGCCAGCAAGCCGTCCGCGAAAGGGAAGAATGCGTCGGAGGCGACCGCAGAGCCAATGGTCCGCGGTTCGCGCCATCCCGCCTTGTCGGCGGCGTCCTTCGCCTTCCAGGCGGCAATGCGGGCGGATTCGAGGCGGTTCATCTGGCCGGCTCCCACGCCTGCGGTCGAGCCGTCCTTGGCGTAGACGATGGCGTTGGACTTTACATGCTTGGCGACCGTCCAGGCGAACAGGCAATCCTTGAGCTCCTGCGCGCTGGGTTCCCGCTTCGTAACGACCTTGAGATCCGCTTCGGCGATCCGGCCATTGTCGCGCGACTGGAACAACATACCGCCAGCGATGGTCTTCATCGCAAGCCCAGGGCGCGCGGGATCGGGAAGCTCGCCGGTCAGCAACAGCCGGAGATTCTTCTTCTTGGCGAACACCGCCCTGGCGTCCTGATCGGCGTCGGGTGCTGCGACCACCTCGGTAAAGATGCCGCTGATCGCTTCGGCAGTCTTGCCGTCCAGCGGCCGGTTGACCGCGATGATGCCGCCGAAGGCCGACACGCTGTCGCAAGCCAGCGCAGCCTCATAGGCTTCGATGAGCGTCTCGCCGGTGGCAACGCCGCACGGGTTGGCGTGCTTGACGATCACCACCGTTGGCGGTCCGTCGCGAAACTCGCTCACCAGCTCGAGCGCGGCGTCGGCATCGTTGTAGTTATTGTAGCTGAGCGCCTTGCCCTGGACCTGGGTTGCCTGGGCGATGCCGCGCGCGCCCGGGCCGACCGGAACATAGAGCGCGGCCTGCTGGTGCGGGTTCTCGCCGTAACGCAGCTCTTCCGCCTTGCGGACTGGCACCGACAGCGTGTCGGGGAAGAACTGGCCCTGATCGGCATGCGCGAACCAGGAGGAGATCATGGCGTCATAGGTCGCAGTCGCGGCGAAGGCCTTGGCAGCGAAACGCTTGCGCATGTCGAAGCTGACCGTGCCGCCGCTCGCAATGATTTCCGCATAGTCGGCGGGATCGGTCGCGATCGTGACATAGGCATGGTTCTTGGCCGCAGAGCGCACCATGGACGGGCCGCCTATGTCGATATTCTCGATGATCTCGTCGCGCCCGGCGCCCTTGGCCACCGTCTGCGCGAAGGGATAGAGGTTGACCACCACCAGGTCGATCGCGCCGATGCCGTGCTCGGCCATCGCACGGGCGTGCTCGGGATCGTCGCGCACGCTGAGCAGTCCGCCATGAACCATCGGATGAAGGGTCTTGACGCGGCCATCCATCATCTCGGGAAAACCGGTGATGTCGGACACGTCCTTCACCTCCAGGCCGGCGTCCCGCAGCGCCTTGGCGGTGCCGCCGGTCGAAACGAGTTCGACCCCCCACCCGGCCAGAGCCCGGCCCAGTTCGACGAGCCCGCTCTTGTCGGACACCGATAGCAGCGCGCGCTTCAAGGTAACGATGTCGGGAGCGGCTGTGGTGGGGGTTTTCATGCGAAGATCCTGGTTGGGATGTTTGATATCGTCATCCCAGCGAAAGCTGGGATCTCACTCCATCTGTAGCGAGAAAGAGAGATTTCAGCTTTCGCTGGAATGACGTCGAAATCAGCGAAGCGCCTTGATCGCCCCGCGGCCGGCATAGGTCGCGATTGTGCCGAGTTCTTCCTCGATGCGGATGAGCTGGTTGTACTTGGCAAGCCGATCGGAGCGCGCCAGGCTGCCGGTCTTGATCTGTCCGCAGTTGGTGGCCACGGCGAGGTCGGCGATCGTCGAATCCTCGGTCTCGCCGGAGCGGTGCGACATCACTGCGGTATAGCCCGCGCGCTGCGCCATGTTGACCGCCTCGAGCGTCTCGGTCAGCGTGCCGATCTGGTTGACTTTGACGAGCAGCGAGTTGGCCAGGCCATCCTTGATCCCCTGCGCGAGCCGTTTGGGGTTTGTTACGAACAGGTCGTCGCCGACCAACTGGCATTTGTGGCCGATCTTGTCGGTCAGGATCTTCCAGCCCTCGAAATCATCTTCGCCCATGCCATCCTCGATCGACACGATCGGATAACGCGCGGCGAGATCTGCGAGATAGTCGGCCATTTCGGCCGGGGAGCGCTTCACGCCCTCGCCGTGGAAATCGTAGACGCCGTTCTTGAAGAACTCGGTTGCTGCGCAATCGAGCGCCAGCACGACATCGTCCCCGGGCCGATAACCCGCCTTCTCGATCGACTGCATGATGAAGTCGAGCGCATCGGGTGCCGAGGCGAGATTGGGCGCGAAGCCGCCCTCGTCTCCGACCGCGGTCGCCAGGCCCTTGTCGTGCAGCGCCTTCTTCAGGGTGTGGAAGATTTCCGAACCGCAGCGAACCGCATCGAACAGCGTCGGCGCACCGACCGGCATGATCATGAATTCCTGGAAATCGATCGGATTGTCGGCATGCGCGCCACCGTTGATGATGTTCATCATCGGTACCGGCAGCACCGACGCCGAAACCCCGCCGACATAGCGGTAGAGCGGTAGCGCGCGTGCTTCGGCAGCCGCACGGGCCACCGCGAGGCTCGCGCCCAGGATGGCATTGGCGCCGAGTCGGCTCTTGTTGGGGGTGCCGTCGAGTTCGATCATCCGGGCATCGATTTCGCCTTGGTCCTCGGCTTCCATGCCGATGATGGCGTCGGCGATATCGTCGTTGACGGCATCGACCGCAGTTTCGACGCCCTTGCCGAGCCACTTCTTCTTGTCGCCGTCGCGCTTCTCCACCGCCTCATAGGCGCCGGTCGAAGCGCCGGACGGTACCGCTGCACGGCCGAAACTGCCATCCTCCAGGGTCACGTCGACTTCGACGGTGGGATTACCCCGGCTATCGATGATCTGGCGGGCATGGACGTCGACGATGGCGGTCATGTGCGCGAATACCTTTGCTGGTGGACGGTAGGTTGCGCGCGCTCTATCCGCGCGGCTTGAGATAGGCAAATATGAAGTCGTTTCGGATCTGGAAAAGGAACGCTATTCTCCCCACGTGGTTGATGGACTGACTTCCCAAATGGAGACGATCGACATGGCGACCGACAATCTGAACGAGGGCAGCGGCAGCGCTGCCGAAAGCCCGTTCGAAAGCGCCCGCAAGGCGTTCGGCGACACCGCATCGAGCTTCACCGAGCAGGCCGCTTCCCGGGCGCGGGACTATGCCGGCCAAGGCAAGGACCGTGCGGTCGAGGCGCTCGACAATGTAGCGAGCCTCGTCGGCGACGCGGCGAACCAGGTCAGCGGCAAGCTCGGCGATCAATATGGCGGATATGTCCAGCAGGCTGCCGATGCGGTCAGTGGCCTCGCCAACACGCTGCGCGACAAGGATGCCGACGAACTGATCGACGATGCCCGCAACGCTGTCCGCAGCTCGCCTGCCATCGCGATCGCCGCGGCGGCGGCGGTCGGTTTCCTGGCGGCCAGGGTGGTGAAGTCGGGCTTTACGCCCAAGGCCGCGAAGGCAGCGCCCGAAGATGCTGCTGTCGCGCCGCGCAAGAACGCGCCGGAGACGGTCCACACGGGCGATCCCGTGTCAACGCCGGGCGCGCCGGACTTCATACCGCCGATCAGCTGATCCTTTGTTGCCGGGGCCAGAGCAGGAACAGGAAACGATCGGCGCGCTGCTCGCGCGGCTGTTCGACGACGCGCGCACGGTTGCCAAGGCCGAGCTCACCTTGTTCCGGACCGATTTCTATAGGCGCATCGGCCGCGCGCGCACTGGCGCGCTGCTGTGCCTGATCGGCGCGATCATGGGCCAGGCGGCGGCCGTGACCTTCCTTGTCACCCTGTCCTTCGTGCTGACGCCCTGGATCGGGCGCCTCGGGGGGGCAGCGGTGTCGGTGGCGCTGGGTGTCGGCCTCGCCGTCTTCCTGGTCCGTGCCGGCGTGAAGAAGTTGATGCTCGTCGTCGAGGATATCGACGACGAGCAGAATGACGACGGCAAGGGGGTAAGCCGGCTCGAAGAGCTCTTCGCCAGCATGCGGGAACGCTCGCACCTGGCGCGCGCCGAACTGGCCGAAACCGTGGGAGCAGCCCAGGCGCGACTGCATCCGCAGGCTCTGCTCGCCGATCTCGCCGACGAGGTGGTGGATCGGGCGCAGGCTTTGACTCACGCTGCGCTCGCCGCCGTCCGCCGTCGGCCCGCAAGGGCAACCGCTGTGGCCGTCACCATCTTGCTGCTGCTGGTGCGCCCGCCCATCTATCGGTTCGTGACCGGGCTTGGCCGTGCAACCCGGCGAAGCGCGGCGAGTTTGAAACGCCAACAAGCTGCGCGATCGTCCCGATCGCAAGACGAGGAGACAGGCTCATGAAGACGCCAGGCAAGGGTGAGCAGGGCAAGACCGGCCGGGGCAAGGCTGCCTCCGGCACGGAAAGCCGGAATAATCGGGCCAGGCCGGCAGCGAAAGGCGCAGCCGGCATCAAGGCGCGCGCCACCCGCGTTACGGCGGTTGCGGGCGAGAAGCTCAAAGGCAGCAGCGCCGCCGCACGCGCGGCGAGCCGGAAGGCCGTCGAGGGCGTCGACGCCTTTCCGGTGGCAGCGCTGGTGGGAGGCGTGGCGCTAGGCGCGGTGATCGGAGCGCTGCTGCCGCGCACGCGCCAGGAAGAGCAGTTGCTCGGATCAATCGGTGGCTCGATCAACGACAAGGCCAAGGGCGCGGTCACCGCGGCTCGGGAGGCCGGACAGGCGAAGCTGGACGAGCTCGGCATCAGCAGCAATTCGGCCGGCAAGACCGTCGGCAAGCTGATCGACTCGATCGCTCAGGTCGCGGAAACCGCCGGCAGCGCGGCCGTCGACGCCGTTCGCCGCTGATCGCTTCGGAACGGCCACGGTTCAATCAGGGTTCATGGCGCCGCTTCTAGGGCGGTCCCCAACGGCGCGCCTATGGCGAGCCCATGCAGAAGAAGGCACATAATGAAGACCATTTTGTATATTGCCGGCGCGGCGCTGATGTCCGGCACGATGATGACGGCCCCGATCGCGCCCGCACGGGCGGCCGTGGTCGCCAACCAGGACGCCGGCACGTTCATATCGTCGCTCGGCACCGAAGCTTTCGCAGTGCTCAAGACCGGGAACAAGACCGCCGTGCGCGCCAAGTTCCGCGATCTTCTGTCACAGCATTTCGCCATCGATGCGATTGGTGAGCGTCTCATCCGTCGCTGGTCCAGCCAGATCACGCCGGCCCAGAAGGCATCCTATAAGCAGGCAATCCCGACCTTCATCATCGGCACTTATTCCGATAATCTGTACGACTATGCCAATGCGTCGATGAAGGTGATCCGCACGGCGCCGGCAGGAAGCGGCTTCAACGTCACCACGCAGGTCCAGAAGCCCGGTGCCCAGCCGATTACTGCCGTATGGTCGGTCGCCAACGTCGGCGGCGCGTTCAAGGTTACCAACCTGACCGTCGCCAATATCAACCTGGCGGTAACCCAGGGGCAGGATTTCGACGCGATCATCCAACGCAAAGGCATCAATGGCCTGATCACCATGATGAAGGCGCGCGGCTGACCTCCGCTTGGTGACGGCAAGCTCGCGGCGCGCCGTCACCTTGCATAACGACCTTCCAATTGCGGCTGTTTTTCGACAGGAGGTGGCGGATGGCTTCGCCCCTGTGGCGATCAACGGAGTATCGGCATGAGCAAGATCCACCTGGTTTTCGGCGGGCGCGTCAAGGATCCGCGGGGCCTCGATTTCGAAGACCTGTCCAAGATCGACGTCGTCGGCTTCTTCGAGGACTATAAGAGCGCCGAGAAGGCCTGGCGCGGCGCCGCTCAGCGCACGGTGGATGACGCCGAGATGAAATATGTTGTGGTCCACCTCCACAAGCTGCTGGAGCCGGACCTGGCGTAGCTCTCACTTCAGGCTGGGCGCCGTTCCATTGCCAGCAGCGGCCGGATCAACGCCAGGCCTGCGATAAATCCGCCGACATGCGCGGCCGTCGCGATCGCCATGCCCATGATCCCCAATGCCATCCCCATCAGGAACTGCACGCCGACCCAGGCCACCGCCAGCCAGAGGATGTTGACGGCAAGCCCGATCCGCGGATGGGCCGCAAAGCCGCGCGGTCGGCCATAGAGCAGCGCATAGGCGCCGAACACCGCCGAAACGGCGCCACTCGCCCCGATCATCGGTGCCATGTCATAAGGGCCAACGAGATATTGCGCGCCCGCCGCCGCATAAGCGCCCACGACATATAGGATGGCGAGTCCGAGCGGCCCGATGACCGCCTCCACCATCCGCCCGCAGAAGACGAACATCAGCAGGTTGAAGCCGATATGGAACAGCCCGCCATGCAGCAAGGTGGCGGTCAGCGGGGTGATCCAGACCGGAAGCGCACCGGGCAGTTCGAAGCCGCTCACCCGCGCGGGCACGAAACCGCCGAGCAAATCGGCGCTGTCAGCCCAACCGGACAGCATCAACAACACATAGCTCGCCACCGTCGCGGCAGCGATCAAGCCGGTGGCGCGCGTTGGCGGCAATCGCATCGCTGCCGCCGTTCGGTTCAGATGAACTCGATCTTCGACACGACGTAGAAACGGTCACCCGACGGCACCGTCACCTCGACCTCGTCGTCCACGCGCTTACCGATGAGGGCGCGGCCGAGCGGCGAATTATAGGAGATCTTGCCCGATTTGGCGTCCGCCTCGGTCTGTCCGACAATCTGGTAGCGGACCGGCTTCTCGTCGTCGTCGAGCAGGGTGACGGTCGCGCCGAACACGATCTTGTCACCCGACAGATCGCGCGGATCGATCACCTGGGCACGGCTCAGCCGGTCCTCGATGTCCGCGATTGACGCTTCGATCTGTCCCTGGCGTTCCTTGGCCGCATGATATTCGGCATTTTCCGACAGATCGCCGTGCGCACGAGCTTCCTCGATCGCATCGATGATCGTCGGCCGTTCGGCCTTGAGGCGCGCGAGCTCTTCGGTGAGCATCTTCTGCCCCTCCGCCAGCATCGGCATCTTCTCAACGCTCGCCATCGTCCTCAAACCCCTTCGTCAAAAGCCGCAATCCCCGGCCGGCCCCATTCGGGCCGCCCGCACCGTCTCCTGCAATGTGGGGATCAGGCGTGCGATGCTGAATAATAGGATTGAAGCGCGCGTACTTCAAGCTTGCGCTCCCTGAGCGCCTCTATCGCCTGCGCCGCAGCGACGCTGGCCGCCGCGGTGGTGAAATAGGGCACCCGCCCATAGAGTGCCGACGTGCGGATCGCCTTGGAATCGAGCAGCGACTGCCAGCCTTCGGTCGTGTTGAAGATCAGGTCGACATCGCCGTCGACGATCCGGTCGACGATGTTGGGCCTGCCCTCGCGCTTTTTCAGGACCGTTTCGACCTCCAGCCCCTGCGCGCGCAGATAGGCGGCGGTGCCGCTGGTCGCGAGGATCGTGAAGTCCATCGCGATCAATTTCTGAACCGCCGGCAAGATCGGGCCCTTGTCACTCTCCTTTACCGAGACGAAGGCCGTGCCGCCGAGCGGAAGCTTGGTGCCTGCTCCCAACTGCGCCTTGGCGAAGGCGGTGGCGAAATCGCTGTCGATGCCCATCACCTCGCCCGTCGATTTCATCTCGGGGCTCAGCACCGGATCGACGCCGGGGAAGCGCGCGAACGGAAAGACCGCTTCCTTCACCGCGATATGGGCGATGTCGAGGCTGATCTTCGGCAGGTCCTTCAGCTTCTCGCCGGCCATCACCCGCGCCGCGAACTTGGCGATCGGCTCGCCGATTGCCTTGGCGACGAAGGGCACGGTGCGGCTCGCCCGCGGGTTCACCTCTATCAGGTAGACCGAACCATCCTTCACCGCGAACTGCACGTTCATCAGCCCGCGCACCGACAGCGCCCGCGCCAGTGCATCGGTCTGCTTCTCGATCTCGTCGACGATGTCGCGCGACAGGCTGTAGGGCGGCAGCGAGCAGGCGCTGTCACCCGAATGCACGCCGGCTTCCTCGATATGCTGGAGAACGCCGGCGACCACGACATCGTCACCGTCGCAGATCGCATCGACGTCCACCTCGATCGCATCACGCAGATACTGATCGATCAAAACTGGCGAATCACCAGATACTTGCACCGCAGTGTTAATATATTGATCGAGCTGCACCGGATCCTCGACGATCTCCATGGCGCGGCCACCCAGCACATAGGACGGGCGCATCAGCACGGGATAGCCGACCCGCTCGGCGACGGCGAGCGCCTCCTCGCGGCTGCGGGCAAGGCCATTGCGCGGCTGCTTTAGCCCCAGCTTGCCAACCAGATCAGCGAAGCGCTCGCGATCCTCGGCGAGGTCGATCGCGTCGGGCGAGGTGCCGAGAATCGGGATGCCCGCATCCTCGAGTTCCTGTGCGAGCTTGAGCGGAGTCTGGCCGCCGAACTGGACGATCACGCCCTTCAGCGTCCCGTTCGACTGCTCGACATGCAGGATCTCCAGCACGTCCTCGGCGGTCAACGGTTCGAAATAGAGCCGGTCGGACGTGTCGTAATCGGTCGAGACGGTCTCGGGATTGCAGTTGACCATGATCGTCTCATAACCTGCATCGGCCAGCGCGAAGCAGGCGTGGCAGCAGCAATAATCGAACTCGATGCCCTGCCCGATCCGGTTGGGACCGCCGCCGAGAATGACGATCTTCTCACGGTTCGTCGGCATGCTCTCGCACTCGGGCGTGCCGAAGCTCGGCGCCTCATAGGTCGAGTACATATAGGGCGTCTTCGCCTCGAACTCGGCCGCGCAGGTATCGATCCGCTTGAACACCGGGCGCACGCCGAGCCGGTGGCGCAGCGCGCGCACCTCCTTTTCGGTGATGCCGCCGGTCAACGCCTTCGCCGCATCGTGGACTATGCCCGATCCGCGCGCCTGCTCGCGCGCCATGCCCGCGAGATTGGCCGATTGCAGCGCCAGCCAGGCGAGCCGCTTGTCCGAGAAGCCCATCGCCTTGAGACGGCGCATCCCGGCGGCATCCCGCGGCAATCCATCGCGGCAGACCCGCTCTTCGGCAGCGACGATCTCGGCGAGCCGTTCGAGAAACCAGGGATCGAACTTGGAGATGCGGTGGATCTCCTCGACGGTCATCCCCTCGCGCAGGGCCTGGGCCGCGACGAGGAAGCGATCGGGCGTCGGCCGGGCGAGCTCCTCCTCGATCGCCGACCTGGACGCACCGCACAGGCTTTCGACGATGTTGAAGCCGGCAAGGCCCGTCTCCAGGCCGCGCAGCGCCTTCTGCATCGATTCGTGGATGTTGCGGCCGATCGCCATCGTCTCGCCGACCGATTTCATCGCCGTCGACAGCAGCGGCTCGGCCCCCTTGAACTTCTCGAAGGCGAAGCGCGGGATCTTGGTGACGACATAATCGATCGTCGGCTCGAACGAGGCCGGGGTCGCCCCGGTGATGTCGTTCATGATCTCGTCGAGCGTATAGCCCACGGCAAGCTTGGCGGCGACCTTGGCGATCGGGAAGCCCGTCGCCTTGGAGGCCAGCGCCGAGGAGCGCGACACGCGCGGGTTCATCTCGATCACGACGAGCCGCCCGTCCACCGGGTTCACCGCGAACTGGACGTTCGATCCGCCGGTTTCGACGCCGATCTCGCGCAGCACCGCGATGCTCGCGTTGCGCATGATCTGATATTCCTTGTCGGTCAGCGTCAGCGCTGGGGCGACGGTGATGGAATCGCCGGTATGAACGCCCATCGGGTCGATATTCTCGATCGAACAGATGATGATGCAGTTGTCGTTGCGATCCCGCACGACCTCCATCTCATATTCCTTCCACCCGAGCACCGATTCCTCGATCAGCACTTCGGTGGTCGGCGAGGCATCGAGCCCGCCGGTCACGATCTTGAGGAATTCGTCCTTGTTATAGGCGATGCCGCCGCCGGTGCCGCCCATGGTGAAGCTGGGCCGGATGATCGCCGGCAACCCGACATTGTCGAGTGCACGCAGCGCCTCGTCGAGTGTGTGGGCGACGTCCGAGCGCGGGCTTTCGAGGCCGATCTTGTCCATCGCCTGACGGAACTTCATCCGATCCTCGGCCTTGTCGATCGCCTCGGCATCGGCGCCGATCATCTGGCAGCCATATTTCTCGAGCGTGCCGTCGTTGAACAGCGCGAGCGCGGTGTTGAGCGCGGTCTGGCCGCCCATCGTCGGCAGGACCGCGTCGGGCCGCTCCTTCTCGATGATCTTGGCGACGATCTCCGGCGTGATCGGCTCGACATAAGTGGCGTCGGCCATGTCCGGATCGGTCATGATCGTCGCAGGATTCGAATTGACGAGGATGATGCGATAGCCCTCCTCGCGCAGCGCCTTGCAGGCCTGCGTTCCCGAATAATCGAACTCGCACGCCTGCCCGATCACGATGGGGCCCGCGCCGATGATCAGAATGGAGGATATGTCGGTGCGTTTTGGCATTATCGGGCTTTCGAACGAGGCGCTTTGTCGGGGAAGATGATCCGCGTACCGGGATGGTCCTGCACGATCCTGGTCAGCAGGCAGCCGGTCGTCTTGCGGCGAGCAACCTTTCGCGACTTGAACTTTATATTACCTGTTTTCAATAACTTGTAGGACAATCTATCCACGGCGCAGAGATCGGCCATGGTGTCGAGCTCGCCCTGGGTGATGCGGCTCGCGCTACGCTCAACCGCTCCCGCCGGCATGGCGATGCCGACCAGCGCCACTGCTGCAAGCCACGCCTTCACCTGAGCTGGCTCACGAACTGCTCGAACAGATAGTGGCTGTCCTGGGGCCCAGGGCTGGCCTCGGGGTGGTACTGCACGCTGAACGCCGGCTTGTCGGTGAGCCGAAGCCCCGCCAGCGAACCGTCGAACAGCGACACATGGGTCGCCTCGGCATTGGCCGGCAGCGTCTCCGCGTCGACCGCGAAGCCGTGGTTCATCGATGTGATCTCGACCTTGCCGTCCTGGGCGCGCTTGACGGGATGGTTCGCGCCGCGGTGGCCCTGGTGCATCTTGAAGGTCTTCGCGCCCACCGCCAGGCCCAGCATCTGGTGGCCCAGGCAGATGCCGAAGATCGGCTTGCCGATCTCGAGCAGCTGGCGGATCACCGGCACCGCATATTCGCCGGTGGCGGCCGGATCGCCCGGCCCGTTGGACAGGAACACGCCGTCCGGTTCGTGCGCCATCACCTCCTCGAAGGTCGCGGTGGCGGGCACGACGGTGACACGGGCGCCGGCGGCGACGAGATTGCGCAGGATGTTGCGCTTCAGGCCGAAATCTATCGCGACGACATGGGGAGCATCGGGCTGTGCGGCGTCGACGTCATAGCCCTCGCCCAACGCCCACAATCCGTCAGACCATTTGTAGCTCTGGGTGGATGAGACCTGTTTCGCGAGATCCATGCCTTCGAGGCCCGGCCAATCGCGGGCCTTCTTCTGCAGGGCGGCGATGTCGAACCTGCCGCTCGGGCTGTGCGCGATGACGCCGTTCGGCGCGCCGCCGATCCGGATCGCCCGGGTCAATGCGCGGGTGTCGACCCCCGACAGGCCGATCCGGCCATTGGCTTTCAACCATGCGTCGAGATGCTGGGTCGAGCGGAAATTGGCGGGGTCGGTGACATCCTCACGCACCACCATGCCCAGCGCATGCGGGTTGATCGCCTCGATATCCTCGACGTTGGTGCCGACATTGCCGATATGCGGGAAGGTGAAGGTGATGATCTGCCCGGCATAGGAGGGATCGGTCATCACCTCCTGATATCCGGTCATCGCGGTATTGAAGCAGACCTCGCCAACCGCGTCGCCGGTTGCGCCGAATCCCCTGCCCCAGATTAAAGTGCCGTCTCCCAACACCAAAACGCCCGTTGCGCCCTCGGGGGGTGTCAGACGCGCGTGATCGGTTTCGGCCACGATCGGGCTCTCCTCTTGGCAACAGGGTGCGGGGCAAACGGCGGCGTAACTAGGCACCGGTCCCGGCAGGGTCAATTCTATTAAAATAAGAATCTCTGTGCTAGCACTCCGCCTTTCCGATCCAGCTGCGACAGGCCCCCCATGATTCGAGACGATATCAAGACGGCGCTCGTCGTCGCAATGAAGGCGCGCGACGCCTCGACGACCGCGGCGATCCGGCTGATCCAGTCGTCGATCAAGAACCGCGACATCGAGCTGCGCACCGCCGCCAGCCAGCCCGACGACGATCTGCTGATCACCGAAGTGCTGCAGAAGATGATCAAGCAGCGCCGCGAATCGATCGACATGTACGAGAAGGGCAACCGCCCCGAACTGGCCGCCGCCGAAGCCGCCGAGGTCGCGGTGATCGAACGCTTCCTGCCGCAGCAGATGAGCGAAGCGGAAGCGACGGCCGCCGTCGACGCGATCGCCACCGAGCTGGGGGCGGCGTCGGTCAAGGACATGGGCCGGGTAATGGCGGCGCTGAAGGAACGCCACGCCGGCCAGATGGACATGGCGAAGGCCAGCGGCCTGGTGAAGGCGCGACTGGCGGGGTAAGCGAACAAAGGTAGGACGCCGATCCTCCCCTCCCGCTTGCGGAGAGTCCATTTTTCCGTTCGTCCCGAGCGAAGTCGAGGGACGTTGTCGGCTCGACAGGCCCGTAGCGCTGTAGCAGATTCACCCGATGGCGTTCTGGGTCTACATCCTGCAATGTGACGATGGCCGCTTTTATACCGGCCATACGGATGATCTGGATAGACGTGTGGCGGAGCATCAGGCAGGCGGATTCTGCGGGTTTACGAGCAGGCGGCGCCCGGTTCGATTGATGTGGTTTGAGAATTTCCAGACGCGGATAGAGGCGCTGGAGGCGGAGCGGCGTATCAAGCCGTGGTCGCGAGCCAAAAAGGACGCGTTGATTCGGGGCGATTGGGCATCTCTCTCCCACTTCGCGCGTCCCCCTCGCGAACGTCCCTCGACTTCGCTCGGGACGAACGGGCTTCAGGATGTCCCCGTTGGCGGGAAGGAGGAGCGTTGAGCCTCTCCCCGCAATTCCTTGACGAACTACGCCAGCGCACCACGCTCTCGACGCTGATCGGGAGGTCGGTGAAGCTCGTCAAGGCGGGTCGCGAGTTCAAGGCCTGCTGCCCGTTTCATAACGAGAAGTCGCCCAGCTTCTACGTCAACGACGACAAGGGCTTCTACCACTGCTTCGGCTGCAGCGCGCATGGCGACGCGATCCGCTTCCTGACCGAGGCAAAGGGCCTGCCGTTCATGGATGCAGTCAAGGAGCTCGCCCAGGCAGCGGGAATGGAGGTTCCTGCCCCCGATCCCCGCGCAGCCGAGCGCAACGACCATCATGCCGGGCTGCATGAAGTGATGGCCGGTGCCGCTACGTGGTTCGAGGAACAGCTTGCCGGCGTGGAGGGTGCGGAAGCGCGTGCCTATCTGAAGCGGCGCGGCATCGATGATCGGCTGGCGAAGGCCTTCCATATCGGCTTTGCGCCCGATTCGCGCGGCAAGCTCAAGAGCGCTCTCAAAGCGTTCGGCGAGAGCAAACTGATCGAGACCGGCCTGCTGATCCTGGTCGAGGAGAAGGAGCCCTATGACCGGTTCCGCGGCCGGTTGATGATCCCGATCCGCGATCAGCGCGGCCGGGTGATCGCGTTCGGCGGCCGCATCCTCGACAGCGGCGAGCCGAAATATCTGAACTCTCCCGACACACCGCTGTTCGATAAGGGCCGTACCCTGTTCAACATCGATCGCGCTGGCCCGGCCTCCCGCAAGGCGGGACGGATCGTCGCAGTCGAGGGCTATATGGACGTGATCGCGCTCGCCAGGGCCGGCATCGAGGAAGCGGTCGCTCCGCTCGGTACCGCGTTGACCGAGATGCAGCTCGAACGGCTCTGGCGGATGGCGGAGGTGCCGATCCTGTGCTTCGACGGCGACAAGGCCGGGCAGAAGGCGGCGATCCGCGCCGCCCAGCGCGCACTGCCGATGATCGCGCCAGGCCGCACGCTGCGCTTCGCATTGCTGCCGGGCGGACAGGATCCCGACGATCTGGTCAAGACCGGCGGCGCTTCCGCGGTCGAGGCGGTGTTCGGCCAGGCGATCAGCCTCGACGAGCTGCTGTGGCGCAGCGAATATGAAGCGCAGCCGCTCGACACGCCCGAGGCGCGGGCGGGCCTGCGCAAAAGGCTGGGCGAACTGGCCGGCACGATCCAGGACCGCGATGTCCGCGAACAATATCAGGGCGAGTTCCGCCGTCGCTTCGACGACCTGTTCGCCGCCCCGCCGCGTCGTCCGTTCGAGCGTCAGTTTCAGCCCCGCGGTGGCGGTGCGGGTGGCGGTGCCGCTGGCCGCCGTCCCGGCAAGCCCTGGAAGCCCGAATCACTGCCGCCGTCGCGCGCCGCCCATGCCGTCAACCTGTCGGGCATCGACCGGATGCTCGTCCGCGCGATCCTGTCCGGCTTGTTGCGCTATCCCGCGCTGTTCGCCACCGATATCGAGGCGATCGGCCGGCTCGAGTTGGGCGATGAGCGGCTGGAGCGCCTCCGTTCCGCCGCTTTCGAGGCCAGCCTCGCCGGAGCCCCGCTTGAAAAGGACCGTCTTGAAACCATATTGCGTGAGGCGGGGTTTGGGGTCGTGATCGAGGAGCTCAAGGCAACGAACGCTCTTGCCTTTTCCTTCTTGCGCGGCAATGCCGATCCTGACCGTGCTGTGCGCGATCTTTCGGCGGCAATCGAGGCCCTGGCGGCGCGTCCCATGCTGGATGCGGCGCTGCGGGAGGCGACCGAGAGATTGGGTATGGCAACCGACGAGGCGGGACTGGACGAGCAGCATAGACTGCTTATGGCCCGTGACGCGGCGGATCGCGCGCTCACCGATCTCGCCCAGGGCGGGGACGGCGAGGGCGCTTAAACTTGTTTGGGCCGGGTTCGGCCTGGGTTATTCGAATTTGAGGGCTGGTCTTAATGGCGAAGACGAACGGGAGCGATGGTGGCGATCGGACTGATGGCGATGCCCCGCTCATCGATCTCAACGAAGGGTCGCTGAAGAAGCTGATCGCCCGCGCGAAGCGCAAGGGCTACATCACCTATGAGCAGCTCAACGAAGCGCTGCCGCAGGATC
Source organism: Rhizorhabdus sp. P4_G6 (assembly GCF_056401045.1). Taxonomy (NCBI): domain Bacteria; kingdom Pseudomonadati; phylum Pseudomonadota; class Alphaproteobacteria; order Sphingomonadales; family Rhizorhabdaceae; genus Rhizorhabdus; species Rhizorhabdus sp. P4_G6. The sequence goes on from NZ_JBFUKC010000001.1 coordinate 159,240, forward strand.
AGATGACTTCCGACCAGCTCGAGGACGTCATGTCCGCGCTCAACGAGATGGGCGTGAACATCGTCGAGAACGAAGAAGGCGGCGAGGACGAGCAGCCCGAGGACGATAGCGCCGACGAGGCTGCCGCGTCCGAGGAGGCCGACGCCGGTCCTACCCTTACCACCACCGTCAAGAAGGAAACCGTCGATCGTACCGACGATCCCGTGCGGATGTATCTGCGCGAGATGGGCGCCGTCGAGCTGCTCAGCCGCGAGGGCGAAATCGCCATCGCCAAGCGCATCGAGGCCGGCCGCGACACGATGATCCTGGGGCTGTGCGAGAGCCCGATCACCTTCAACGCGATCATCGACTGGTCGAACGCGCTCAACGAAGGCACGATGCAGCTGCGCGAGATTCTTGATCTCGACGCCATGCTGTCGAAGGGCCCGACCGCCGAGCAGGTCGAGAACGAGGACGAAGGGGGCGAGATATCCGCCGAGACCGCCGGGCCGACCTTCAAGGAGGAGGAAGAGCCCGAGGAGGAGCCCGCCGCCGACGAGGACGAGGAATCGATGACCGAACGGCGCGCGCCGCGCCCGCAGGAAGACGATGACGAGGACAACACGCTCAGCCTCGCCCAGATGGAGGAGCAGCTCAAGCCACTGGCGCTCGAGCGGTTCGCGACGATCACCGATCTCTACAAGTCCTTTTCCGCCGTTCAGGCGGCGCGCGTCGCCGCGCTCAGCGTCGGCGACGATTTCCCGTCGTCCGAAGAAGATCGCTACCAGGAACTGCGCGAACAGCTGACCGCCGAGGTCGAGAGCGTCCAGTTCCACGGTGCCAAGATCGAATATCTCGTTGATCAGCTCTACTCGTTCAACCGCCGGCTCACCACGCTGGGCGGCCAGATGCTCCGCCTCGCGGAGCGCCACAAGGTGCCGCGCAAGGACTTCCTCGACGCCTATATCAACCACGAGATGGAAGAAGGCTGGCTGGAGCGGGTCGCCAAGATCGACAAGAAGTGGGCGAATTTCGCGGTCACCGAGGCCGACTCTGTCGAGCGGATTCGCAATGAGATCAACGAGATCGCCCAGGCGACCGGCATGGCGCTCAGCGAGTTCCGCCGCATCGTCAACATGGTCCAGAAGGGCGAGCGCGAAGCACGCATCGCCAAGAAGGAGATGGTCGAGGCGAATCTGCGGCTCGTGATCTCGATCGCTAAGAAATATACCAACCGCGGATTGCAGTTCCTGGATCTGATCCAGGAGGGCAATATCGGACTGATGAAGGCCGTCGATAAATTCGAATATCGGCGCGGCTATAAGTTCAGCACTTATGCGACCTGGTGGATCCGGCAGGCGATCACCCGCTCGATCGCGGATCAGGCGCGGACTATCCGCATCCCGGTCCACATGATCGAGACGATCAACAAGCTCGTTCGTACGAGCCGCCAGATCCTCCACGAGATCGGCCGCGAGCCGACGCCCGAAGAACTGGCCGAACGGTTGTCGATGCCGCTCGAGAAGGTCCGCAAGGTGATGAAGATCGCCAAGGAGCCGATCAGCCTCGAGACCCCGATCGGCGACGAGGAAGATTCACATCTCGGCGACTTCATCGAAGACAAGAACGCGATCATTCCAGTCGACGCGGCGATCCAGGCAAACCTCAAGGAGACGGTTACCCGCGTCCTGGCGAGTCTCACCCCGCGCGAGGAGCGCGTGCTGCGGATGCGCTTCGGCATCGGCATGAACACCGATCACACGCTCGAGGAAGTCGGCCAGCAATTCTCGGTGACGCGCGAGCGCATCCGCCAGATCGAGGCGAAGGCGCTGCGCAAGCTCAAGCACCCGAGCCGCAGCCGCAAGATGCGCAGCTTCCTGGATCAATAGCGAAGCGATCCCGCTCAACCGGAGGAGACCAAGCTTCGGCGAGTGGTTCCCGAGGATAAACGGTCGAGACGATCGGTAGCGGCACGCACTCATCGCCTGTCCTGTATTGCGAATTATTCGCATTAGCTATTGCGGCGCGCCAGCCTTCGCGTTACTCGGCGGTGGTGAACCGGTCGCCCGATCCCGCCACCTTCGTCGAGAGGCGCAAGCCTATAGCGCGGCCCTGGTATCGGTCGCGGGGCTGGTGGCTCAAGCAGCTGCACAAATGGCATTGGATGAGCGCAGCCGTGTCGATGATCGGCATGCTGCTGTTCGCCGCAACCGGCATCACCCTCAACCACGCGGCGACGATCAACGCGGTCCCGCAGACGCGCGCGCTCAAGGGCCAGCTTGCTGCCCCCCTGCTGTCCCGGCTGGCCAAGCCTGCCTCGGACGCGGCCAGCCTGCCCGCTCCCGTAGCGGATGAACTCCGCAGCAGCACAGGACTGGACGCCAGCGGCAAGGCCGGCGAATGGTCCGAAGGCGAAGTCTATATCGCACTCCCTCGCCCGGGCGGGGATGCGTGGGTCAGCATCGATCGGCGCAGCGGCGCGATAACAGCCGAAGTCACCGACCGCGGCTGGATCAGCTGGGCAAATGATCTCCACAAGGGACGCAATACCGGCGCCGCGTGGAGCTGGTTTATCGACATCTTCGCGGGCGCCTGCATCCTCTTCACGCTCAGCGGGCTGTTCCTGCTCTACATGCATTCGAAGCCGCGCCCTCTGACCTGGCCGCTGATCGGCCTCGGCATGGTCGCGCCGCTGCTGCTCATCCTCCTCTTCGTCCATTGAGAGTATATCGATGCGTTATACGTCCTTCCTGACTTTGAGCGGCATGGTTGCGGCACCTGCCATGGCGGCCGGCACCGTCAACGTCACCATCCCTCGCCTGAACGTCGCCGAATATCACAAGCCCTATATGGCGGTGTGGATCGAGCCGGCCGGTGGCGGCGCGCCGCGCACAGTGGCGATCTGGTATGATCTCAAGAAGGGCGGCAACGAGCCAGGCACCAAATGGCTGTCCGAACTGCGCGCATGGTGGCGCAAGGGCGGCAAGAGCCTGAACATGCCCGCCGACGGTATCAGCGGCGCGACCCGCGCACCCGGCAGCTATGCCATCCCCCTGCCCGCCGATCTCAAGCCCGGCGCCTATGTCCTCAATGTCGAGGCTGCGCGGGAGACCGGTGGCCGCGAGGTCGTATCGATGCCGATCAGCATACCCGCCAAGGCCGCCAAGGCGGGGGGCAAGAGCGAACTCGGCACCATCACCCTCTCCGCCCGCTGATAGGAACGGCCATGAAGCGCCTCGCCGCCCGCCTGCTTGCCGCAGCCGCCCTGTTGTCGCTGCCGGTCGCCGCCTCGGCGCATCGCCAGTGGCTGCTCCCCAGCGCCACGATCTTCTCCGGGACCGACAGCTGGGTCACCGTCGACGCCGCCGCCTCGAACGACCTGTTCTTCGCCGACCATCAGCCGATGCGGCTTGACGGGCTCAAGGCCTGGGCTCCGGACGGCAGCGAGGCCAGGATCGAGAACGCGTCGACCGGCCGCTACCGATCGACGTTCGACGTCAAGCTCGACAAGCCGGGCACCTGGAAGATCGGCACCCAGGGCACCAACGTGATGGGCAGCTTCAAGCTGAATGGCGAAGAGCGCCGCGTCGGCGGGCGGCCCGGCGGCGCGCCGGCCATGGCTGCAGGTGCGCCGGGCGCCCCTCCCCGCGCGCCTGCGGTATCGGTCACGGAAATCCCGCCCGAGGCAACCGATGTGAAGCTGATCGAGGTGGTCAGCCGCAACGAGATCTTCGTGACCGCCGATGCGCCGAGCACGACGGTTTTCAAGCCGATCGGCAAGGGTCTCGAGCTCGAGCCGATCACCCACCCCGACGAACTGGTGACCGGCGAGACGGCGAGCTTTCGCTTCCTGGTCGACGGCAAGCCCGCCGCGGGCCTCAAGGTAACCGTCGTGCCGGGCGGCAAGCGCTATCGCAACGACGATGGCGCGCGCGAGCTGACCGCTGGCGCCGATGGTGTCGTTCGGATCGACTGGCCGGCGGCGGGGATGTACTGGATCAACGCCACGGCCACCGACGACAGGACCTCCGAACCGCGGGCCAGCCAGCGCCGGCTCACCTACATGACGACCGTCGAGGTGCTGCTCCCCTGAGCCAGCCGCGCATTGCCCTGCCCAGCGAGATAGCGATCGGCGCCTTTGCCGATCGCGATCCGTCGCGTCCCGTGAGGACATTGGGGGGCGAGACGATGGGGACGCGCTGGTCGGTTCTTTTCGCCGCACCTGCCGCTTGCGATATCGCCATGGTCGAGGCTGCGCTCCTGGAGCGGCTCGAGCGGATCATCGCGGAGATGAGCCATTGGCGCCCGGACTCGGTGATCTCCGCCTACAACCGCGCGGCACCCGGAACATGGGTCGAACTCCCACCGGATTTCGTCGCCGTCATCGACGCCGCTCTGGACATCGCCCGGCGCAGCCGGGGCGCGTTCGATCCCGCGATCGGCCGGCTCGTCGATCTGCGCGGCTTCGGTCCCGAACCGGCGAACCGGAGCGACGACGCGCGCATGATCGAAGCGGCCCGCGCCGCGGCGGGTTGGCAGCGCCTGCGCCGGGACGGTGGGCGCCTGCTCCAGCCAGGCGGCCTCGCGCTTGACCTTTCGGGCATCGCCAAAGGCTATGCCGTCGACGCGCTCGTCGCTCAGCTGGCCGAGCAGGGCATCGGCCATGCACTGGTCGAGATCGGCGGCGAACTGGCCGGACGCGGCGTGCGCCCGGACGGCGACCCCTGGTGGGTCGAGCTGGAAGATCCGCCGGGCCTCGCCCTTCCCCGCCTGCGGATAGCGTTGCATGGCCTGGCCGTCGCGACATCGGGCGACTATCGGCGCGGGGCGCACAGCATCGACCCACGCACGGGCAGGTCGATCGACAACGGTATCCGCTCGGTCAGCGTCATTCACGAAAGCGCCATGCTGGCCGACGCCTGGGCGACCGCGCTGACCGTACTGGGGGAGGAACAAGGTCTGGCGCTGGCGGCGCGCGAGGGGCTGGCGGCCCGGATCATAAGCGATATCGAGCTTCTCAGCCCCGCGCTCGCGGCGATGCTCGATTATTAGCCGACGCCCCTTGCCCGCTGCCGCCTTCGTCGTCATAGGGGCGGCACATTCCAGATTATGAGGCCGCGATGAAAACCCGCGTCTATGTGACCCTGAAGGGCGGCGTGCTCGATCCGCAGGGCAAGGCGATCCACCACGCGCTGGGCTCGCTCGGTTTCTCGGGCGTGAACGATGTCCGTGCCGGCAAGCTGATCGAACTCGACCATGACGAGGGTGTCAGCGACACCGATATCGAGGCGATGTGCAAGAAGCTCCTTGCCAACACCGTCATCGAGAATTTCCGGATCGAACGCAGCTAAAGCGGAGACCAGGCCATGAAGAGCGCCGTCATCGTCTTTCCCGGATCGAACTGCGACCGCGACCTCGCCGTCGCGATCCGCGACGTCACCGGCCACGCGCCGGAGATGCTGTGGCATGGCGAAAGCGAACTGCCGGACGGCATCGGCCTGATCGCGGTGCCCGGCGGCTTTTCCTATGGCGATTACCTGCGTTCGGGCGCCATGGCGGCGCGCTCCCGCATCATGCGCGCGATCGTCGAGGCGGCCGGCCGGGGCGTACCCGTTCTGGGCATCTGCAACGGCTTCCAGATCCTGACCGAGGCGGGGCTGCTGCCCGGCGCGCTGATGCGCAACGAGGGGCTGAACTTCGTCTGCCGCGATGTCGCCCTGACCGTCGAGAACAGCCAGTCGACCTTCACCGCGCGCTACGACGCGGGCGAGACGATCCACCTGCCGGTGGCGCATCATGACGGCAACTTCACGGCGGACAGCGGAACGCTCGATCGCATCGAAGGCGAAGGCCGCGTCGCCTTCCGCTATGCCGAGGCTGTCAACGGCTCGGCGCGCAATATTGCCGGCATCCTCAACGATTCCGGCAATGTCCTGGGCATGATGCCGCATCCCGAGCGCGTCATCGAAACCGCGCATGGCAAGACGGACGGCCGTCGGCTGTTCGAAGGGCTGCTCGAGACCGTGGCGTGAGCCACGGGGCCGGCTGCCTCTGCGGCGCCGTCCGCTTCACGATCGAGGCCGAGCCGATGGCGGCCCGCACATGCTGGTGCCGGCTGTGCCAATATCTCGGCGGCGGCACTGCGACCGCGAATATCTGCTTTCCGTCTGACAAGGTCAGCTCAAGCGGCGAAATCCGATATTTCGACCGCATCGCCGACAGCGGCAACCTGATGCGCCGCGGCTTCTGCCCGACCTGCGGCACGCCGTTGACCAGCCAGGCGCTCAGCCGCCCGACCCTGATCTTCCTGCGCATCGGAACCCTCGACGACCCGAACCTGATGGGTCCGCAGATAACGATCTGGACCTCGCAGGCGCCCGACTGGGCCTGCATCTCAGCCGATATACCGAGCATCGAGAAACAGCCCCTGCCGGTTGGCTGATGCTCGTCAGATCGCCGCTTTGAACGGCGTGAAGTCGGTCTTTCCATCGAAGATGTCGATGCCCTCGCGCCGCTTGAGGAAGTTGACGACGGCATAGGTCGCCGGGGTCAAAATCACTTCCCAGCTCACCTTGAGCACCCATTGCGTGACGAGCACCTTGAACACCAGCCCGGTCGTCCAGCCCTGCGCACCGAGGAAGGCGAGAGGATAGAAAATGATGCTGTCGACCGCCTGCCCAACCACCGTCGAGCCGATCGTCCGCGTCCAAAGATGCTTGCCCTGCGTCATCACCTTCATCTTGGCGAGTACGAAGCTGTTCGCGAACTCGCCTGACCAGAAAGCGACGATCGACGCGAAAACGATGCGCGGCACCTGTCCGAAGACCTGCTCATAGGCCGCCTGGCCGCCCCAATCCGCGGCGGGAGGCAGGGCCACGACCACCCAGCTCATGAACGCCATGAACAGCAGCGCCACCGTTCCCGCCCAGATGCAGCGGCGCGCGCGGGCATAGCCATAGACCTCGGTCAGGATATCGCCGAGCACGTAGCCGATCGGGAAGAACAATATGCCGGCGCCGAATGGCCAGGCGCCGATCCCCGGCAGGTCGACGGTTGCGACCTTGCCCGCACCCAGCACGTTCGACAGCAGCAGGATCGTGACGAACGCCGCCATCACGAAATCGAAATAGCGTAGCGGGCGTCCCTTCAGGGCTTCGGCGTCGATCGCGGTGAGCGTTCCGGGTGTAACGTCGTGCAAATCCTTCATCGGGGCTGACTAACCTCGTTCCATCGCGGCGCAAACCACGCTATCTGGCGGCCTTATGCGCGCCCGTAGCTCAGTTGGATAGAGCACGAGCCTTCTAAGCTTGGGGTCACAGGTTCGAATCCTGTCGGGCGCGCCATTTCTCGCATGCTGATCCGTCCTGGGCGCGCTGGCTCGCGCCCACTGATGTTGCGCCGCTCCGCGGTGGACCCTAAGGCGCTCGCATGACGGACCATTGCACTGCGCTCACGCTCTTCGCCCTCGGCGACGTACCGATGATCGACGAGGGCGCCGATCTCGCGGAGATCGTCCTGGCAGCGGTCGGGCATGACGGGCAGGTGCTCATCGACGGCGATGTCATTATCCTCGCGCAGAAGATCGTCTCCAAGGCCGAGGGCCGGTTGGTTGATCTCGCCACGATTGCGGTATCACCCCGGGCGGTCGATCTCGGGGAAGAGTCCGACAAGGATCCGCGGCTCGTCGAACTTATCCTGCGGGAATCGCAGGAAGTCATGAGGGTGCGCAAGGGCGCGCTGATCGTGCGCCACAGGCTGGGACTGGTGCTGGCCAACGCCGGTATCGACCAGTCCAACATCGATCATGGCGGCGCAACCTTCGCCTTGCTGCTGCCTGAGGATCCCGATGCCAGCGCGCAACGGATCCGCCGGGCGCTGGTGGAGCGCACCGGCGCAGACGTTGCGGTGCTGATCATCGACAGTCTCGGCCGCGCCTGGCGAACCGGGACCATCGGTACCGCGATCGGCGTGGCCGGCATGCCCGGGCTGGTCGATCTGCGCGGCCAGCCCGATCTTCACGGCCGCACGCTTGCGACCAGCGAGCTTGGTCTCGCCGATGAGGTTGCCGCCGCCGCCTCGCTGATCATGGGCCAGGCCGACGAAGGTCGACCGATCGTCCTCGCACGCGGCGTGGGCTATGGACGGCGCGACGGCACTGCCGCCGAGCTGATCCGCCCACGCCACATGGACATGTTCCCATGATCCTCGCGCTCGCAGGCGGGGTCGGCGGCGCCCGGCTCGCCAATGGTCTGGCGGCTATCCTCCCACCAGAACAGCTCATGATCGTCGTGAATACCGGCGATGATTTCGAGCACTTGGGGCTGTTGATCTGCCCCGACCTGGACACCGTCTGCTACACGCTGGCAGGCATCAACAACCCCGCGCAAGGCTGGGGTATCGAGGGGGAAAGCTGGGCGTTCATGGAGGCGCTCGGGCGTCTCGGCGGCGACACATGGTTCGCCTTGGGCGACCGGGACCTGGCGACCCACGTCACCCGAACCGGCATGCTCGGGCAAGAAAGTCTTTCCGGGATAACCGCCCGTCTCGCATCGTCCCTCGGCATAACCCATCTTATCGCACCGATGAGCGACGACCGGGTGCGCTCCATGATCGATACCGACGAAGGCGAGCTTGCCTTCCAGCATTATTTCGTCCGCCGTCGCGCGGCGCCGCGCTTCCGCTCCATCCGGTTCGAAGGGATCGAGGTTGCGAAACCCTCCCCCGCACTTCTCCAGGCGCTCGACGATCCCGCTCTCGAGGCGATCATCCTGTGCCCCTCCAACCCGGTGCTGAGCATCGCGCCGATCCTCGCCATTCCGGGCATCCGCGCGCGTCTCGACGCACGCAGGGTCCCTGTCGTGGCAGTCTCGCCGTTCATCGGTGGCAAGGCCGTCAAAGGCCCCGCCGCGAAGATCATGGCTGAGATCGGCGTCGCCCCCAGCGCGGTCGGTCTCGTGGATTATTATGGCGGCCTGCTCGACGGCATCGTCGTCCACCATGCCGATGCAGGCGATCCTGTGGCCTCGGCCAAGCTGCACGTCACCGACACGCTGATGCGCGGACGCCAAGACCAGCATCAGCTTGCCGCTACGACGCTGGCCTTCGCCCGCGCCATCGGCTGACATGGCCTGCCATGTCCTTCTTGCGGTTCGCCCACCTGGCGAGGGCAAGAGCCGGCTCGCCGGCGTACTCAACGATACGGCCAGAGAATTGCTGAATTACAGAATGTTCCAGCATATTCTTGATGTAGCGCAAAAAGTGGTCTTGCCCGCGCACATCACAGTCGTCAGCCGGTCCGCGGCGTTGCTCGATCAAGCGCGCGCGGCGGGCTGCCATGCCGAGCCGGAACACGGCAACGATCTCAACCAGGCCTTGTCGCAAGCGGGACGGGCTGCGGTCGACAGGGGAGCGACGGAATTGCTGTCGCTAAGCAGCGACCTGCCCTTTCTCACGGTCGAGGATGTAACGACGATGCTTGCGGCCGATGGCGACCTCGTGATCGCGACCGATAGGCTGCACAGCGGCACGAATGCCCTGTTGATGCGGCGGCCGTTCGCGATCCCGTTCTGCTACGGACCAGGCAGTCTCGCGGCACATCTCGTAGCCGCCAAGAAAGCCGGGCTGAAGGCGGTCGTGGTGGATTCGCCGGGTCTGGCGCGCGATATCGACACCCCCGCAGATCTCGCGGAGCTTTCGAGGGGCTGACCGCAAGCGATGGAGAGGACCTCGTCGCACCCCCCGCAACATGGATCAAGATCTGCCTAGGAAGTTGTAATACATGGGTTAAATTTACGCGATTTGGAGTTGCACTCATCTCGCGGAAGCATAACGCTCCGGATTGGGCGTGCCGACTCGGCGCCCCCTTCGACCATAAGCGTGAAGTGACGTCAGAAACGTCGCCGGACAGCTCATGCGAGCGGCCGATCGTCCTTTATCGGGGAGATCGAGATGAAACGCTTTTTGTCCATGGTGATTGCGGGAGCATGTCTCTTCGCACCGACATCTCGGGCAACAGCTCAATCGACCGGCACGGCGGAAGAGCATGTTACCCTGGCACAATGGTCTAGTCGCGTAACGCGTGCATTGGAACATGGGCTTTCCTACCCGCCTGGCCTCCTCGGCAAGGCGAGCAACGAAGGCGTCGTCACTGTAAAGTTCAACTGCAGCGACAGTGGATCTCCGGCCGCGGTCGCACTGGAGAAATCGTCAGGTTCACGAGATCTGGACGCCGCCGCCCTGCGCGCGGTTTCCCACATCGCCACGCTACATCCCCTGCCTGACGGCATTGACCACGGCCAGAAGTTCCAAGCGCTGGTGCTGTTCGCGACGAGCGAGGACAGCAGGGATGCCATTATGAAGAAGATATCCAAGGAGGTAGCACTGCGTAACGCGTGGTTCGGGAAAGACGCGCGGTTCGCGAGTGTGGGCATAGTGCCCATTCATTCCCGATAGTCCCTCGCCCTGACCTCCAGCGGGGCGAAAAGGCGTAACCGGAAGACATCTGTTACTGTTGGCGTATATTTGGGGGATCCAGGCTGCCGGATCCCCCAAATACCCTTTCGCTATTTCTCGATGCTGTCCGCGATGAACCGATCGAGCAGGCGGACGCCATAGCCGGTGGCGCCCTTGTCCCAAGTCGCGCCGGGCTTCGAGGCCCACACCATACCCGCGATGTCGAGATGCGCCCAGCGCACGCCATCGTCGATATAGCGCTTGAGGAACTGTGCGGCGGTGATCGAGCCGCCCTCGCGGGGGCCGACATTCTTCATGTCTGCGATCGGGGAGTCGATCAGCTTGTCATAGGCCTCGCCCAGCGGCATCCGCCACAGCTTGTCGCCGACGGACGTGCCCGCCGCCAGCAACTGCCCGGCGAGTTCGTCATCATTGGCGAACATGCCGCCATATTCATAGCCGAGCGACACGATCATCGCGCCCGTAAGGGTGGCGAGATCGATGATCGTCTTCGGCGAATGGGTCTTCTGGACCCAGGTCAGCGCATCGCACAGGACAAGCCTGCCCTCGGCGTCAGTGTTGATGACCTCGATCGTCTGTCCCGACATCGAGGTCACTACGTCGCCCGGCCGCTGCGCATTGCCGTCGGGCATATTCTCCACCAGCCCGCACACGCCGATGACATGCGCCCGGGCCTTGCGCAGGGCGAGCGCCTTCATCGTGCCCGCAACCGCGCCGGCGCCGCCCATGTCCCATTTCATGTCCTCCATGCCGGCTGGCGGCTTCAGCGAGATGCCGCCGGTGTCGAAGGTGACGCCCTTGCCGACCAGCGCGATCGGCGGCTCCGCGCCATCCGTGCCGTCCCAGGTCATGACCAGGAGCCGGGCCGGCCGCACCGATCCCTGAGAAACGCCGAGCAGCGCGCCCATGCCGAGGGCCGCCATCTCCTCTTCGCCCAGCACGTCGATCCTGACGCCGAGATCGGCAAGCGGACGGCAGCGTTCGACGAAACTTTCCGGATAAAGGATGTTGGCCGGCTCGGTGATCAGCGTGCGGGTGAACATCACCCCTTCGGCGACAGCCTCGCGGGCGGCCCACAGCGATGCCGCGTCGGCGCCGCCGCCGATGATCACGATCTCCTCCAACGAAGGCCGCTGCTTGGCATCGAGCTTGGTGCGATAGATGTCGTGCCGCCAACTCCGCAGCGCCGCCCCGAAGGCAAGCGACACCGCCGCCTCGGCCTGATCGCTGCCAGAAGCGCCCGAAATGTCGACCACCAGGCTCTTCTCTCCCGAGGTCAACAGCTTGGCCGCCAGCGCCGCGCCGGCGCGCTCAAAATCCTTCTTGGCGCCGATCCCGACGAGCAACAGGCGGCGATGCGCGCCGTCGGTTTCGCCGAAGAACTCCACTACCGCGCCATTGTCGCCATCGAAGCGATTGGCCGCGCCGGCCGCGCGTGCCAGCGCCTGGATCGGAGCCGGCAAAGCCGAGACGCCCCCGCCGCCCAGGGTGCCGGGCGCAACGACGATTGCCAGAGCATGAGTCGCGGCCGGCCGATGGTCGGCAAAGCTGATACGCATTTATGAGATTTCCTTATTTGGTTCGTGCACCACATCTAGGATGGCGATTCACGCGCCGCAACGGTGGTGATCGTCATCGCCGCACCAGAGGATTGCAGCGGAGCGCCGGGTGCGATAGGCGGCGCGAACGCGATTGAAGGCCTTGCCCGTCGCACCCGTCCTGTGGGGTAGTGTGAAGAAGCCGAGATTTTTCCTGCTGGCGACCACCCTTCCCTTGCTCTGCGCGGGAACGCCGCTCATCGCACAAAGTCTGGCCACCCCTGCTGCACCTCCCCCGCAACGCGGCGACGCGCCGATGCCGGCTAACGAGCAGGAGGTGACCTTCGCCGCCGATACGCTGGCCTATGACAGCAATGGCGAAGTCGTGACGGCGACCGGTAACGTGCAGATGATGCGCCGCGGCGATCGCCTGCGTGCCGACAAGGTCGAGTGGAACCAGGCGACGGGCGTGGTCCGCGCCACCGGCGATGTCGCCGTGGTGAACTCGGGCAATGACACCGTCTACGGAGACTCGGTCGAACTGACCGACTCGCTGCGCGACGGCGTCATCGAGAATCTGCTGCTGGTGCTCAATGATGGCGGCCGCCTGGCCGCTGTCCATGGCGTGCGCAAGGACGGGGTCTCGACGCTCGACAAGGCGGTCTACACGCCGTGCGCCGTGGTCGACAGCCATGGCTGCCCCACAGAGCCGATCTGGAAGATCAGCGCCGTCCGCGTGGTTCACGATCCCGTCAAGCATCGCATCAGCTATGACGGCGCCCGGATCAGCTTTCTTGGCGCGCCCATCCTGTGGTTGCCTGGCCTGTCCCACCCCGACGGCAGCCAGGGAGGCGGCTCCGGCCTGCTGCTCCCGAATATCCAGTATAATCGGGTCAACGGCGCCGAATTGTCGGTGCCCTACTATATCCAGCTCGCGCCCAATCGCGACCTGACGATCACCCCGCATGTCTACAGCGAAGTCCTTCCCGCCCTCGAAGCCCAATATCGGGCGCTGACCGATCATGGCGCGTGGCAGGCTACGGCCATGGCCACCTATAGCTCGCGCTTCGCCGCGACCGCTGCCGGCACTGCTGCGCCCAACGGCAACCGCGACCTCCGTGGCTATGTCGATGCCAACGGGCAGTTCCAGTACGGCCCCTATTGGACCTTGTCCGGTTCGATCAGGGCGACGACCGACCGCACGTTCCTGCGCCGCTATGATATCTCGCGCGACGATCGGCTGCGCAACCAGGTCAATGCCGAGCGAATCACCCCCGACAGCTATCTGTCGATCAAGGGGTGGGCGGTGCAGACCTTGCGCACCAATGACCCGCAGGGCCAGCAGCCGATCGCCCTGCCCGCGATCGACTATCGCCTTCGACTGACCGACCCCTGGGTTGGCGGTCGCCTTCAGCTCCAGGCCAACACGCTCGCGCTGCTGCGCACCAATGGCCAGGACACGCAGCGCGCCTTTGCCGCGATCCAGTGGGACCTGCGCCGCTACACGCCGCTGGGGCAGGAGTTCTCCCTCACCGCCTATGGCCGCGGCGATGCCTATCATACCGATCAGGTCGGTCGGACGGCGACGATAGTCTATCGCGGCAATCCAGGCTGGAGCGGACGCGGGATCGCCGCCCTCGCCGCCGACATGCGCTGGCCGCTGATCGGCAATTTCCTCAACGGCACGCAGCGCCTCACGCCGCGCGTGCAGATCGTCGCGAGCCCCCGGACGCGCAACCTGAGCCTGCCCAACGAGGATGCGCGCTCCATCGATCTCGAGGATAGCAACCTATTCGCGCTGAACCGCTTCTCCGGCTATGATCGGTGGGAGGACGGCAGCCGCATCACCTATGGCGCCGAATGGGCCGTCAACGTGCCCGGCATCGCGTTCAGTACCGTGATCGGCCAAAGCTACCGGCTGTCGAGCAAGCCGAGCATCTTGCCGGTCGGCACCGGCTTGTCCGACCGGACATCGGACATCGTCGGCCGGACGACCCTGCAATATGGCCGTTTCCTAGAAATCACGCATCGCTTCCGTCTCGACAAGGATAATTTCGCGGTCCGCCGCAACGAGCTCGATGCCACCATCGGTACCACCAGGACCTACGCGACCATCGGCTATCTGAAGCTGAACCGGGACGTGGTGGCGAGCATCGAAGACCTGCGCGACCGGGAAGAAGTGCGCCTCGGCGGCCGAATTCAGATTGCGCGCTACTGGTCGATCTTCGGATCTACGGTCATCGACCTGACGAGCCGCCAGGAAGATCCGCTCACCTTATCCGACGGTTATCAGCCGATTCGGCACCGGCTGGGCATACTCTATGACGACGACTGCATCGAACTCGGCGTCACCTGGCGGCGCGAATATGACGCAATCGGCGACGCGCGGCGCGGGAATACCTTCCTGTTGCGGCTGGCGCTCAAGAATTTGGGCCGCTAAGCGTTCATTCAGCGGGCGAGTGCCAGGAGAAGCCCACCCCATATGATCGAGGATGTGACTAGGTGCGCGGAATGAAGTTGAGCCAGGGCAAATTCCTCCTGATGGCGGTTGCCGGTGCGGTCGCGATGTCGGCTCCGCTGATCGGCCAGACGGTGTCCGGCGACGAGCCCGAAATGTCCGGCGGCCTGAACCTGCCGAAGGACATCACCGTCTTCGGCAATCGCGATCCCAATGTCCGCACCGCCACCGCGATCGTCAATGGCACCATCATCACCCAGACCGATGTCGACCAGCGGCTCGCGCTGGTGGTCGCGGCCAATGGCGGCAAGCTGCCCGACGAAGAGAAGGAGCGGCTGCGCCTCCAGGTGCTGCGCAACCTGATCGACGAGACGCTTCAGATCCAGGAAGCGACCGCGCAGAAAATCGAGATCGCACCGGAGGAAGTGGAGCAAACCTATCAGCGGGTGGCAGCCAACTTCAAGAAAACGCCGAAGGAGTTCAGCAAATTCCTTCGCGAGCAAGGCTCATCGGAAGCGTCGATCAAGCGCCAGATTCAGGGCGAAAACGCCTGGCGGCGCGTGCTCAGCCGCAGGGTCGAGCCGTTCGTCGCGGTCAGCGACGAAGAGGTTAACGCCATCATCTCGCGCCTGAACGCCACCAAGGGCGCGGACGAGTTCCACGTCGGCGAGATATTCCTGTCCGCAACGCCTGAAAGCATGGCGGACGCCAGCGCCAATGCGGAGCGGATCATCGACCAGATCCGCAAGGGCGCCTCCTTCCCCGCCTATGCCCGGCAGTTTTCGGAAGCGTCGACGGCGGCTGTGGGCGGCGATCTCGGCTGGGTGCGTGCCGAACAGCTTCCCGAGCAGCTGGCCGGTGTCGTCGCCGGTCTCTCCCCAGGCCAGATCAGCTCCCCCATACCGGTCCCGGGCGGCTATTCGATCATCCTGCTGATCGACAAGCGCCAGGTGCTCGGCACCGATCCGCGCGATGCGATCCTGGCGCTCAAGCAGCTCACCATCGCCTTCCCGGCGGGCATGACGCAGGCGCAGGCGACACCGAAGGTCGAGGCATTCGCGCGCGCGCTGCAATCCCTCCAGGGTTGCGGCAAGGCCAACGAAGTCGCCGCGACCGTAGGCGCGGATGTCGTCAACAACGACCAGATCAAGGTCCGCGATCTCCCGCCCCAGCTGCAGGATCTGATGCTCACGCTCCAGGTCGGCCAGGCCACGCCGCCGTTCGGTTCGCTCGCCGATGGCGTCCGCGCCCTGGTGCTGTGCGGCCGCGATGATCCACAGCCCGCTTCAGGCCCCTCGTTCGAGCAGATTCAGTCGCAGATCGAACAGGAGCGCGTGAACCGCCGCGCCCAGCGTTATCTGCGGGATCTGCGCCGCGATGCGGTGATCGAATATCGGTAACGCGATGGAGATGAGCCCGCTTGCCGTCGCGCTGGGCGATCCCGCCGGGATCGGACCTGAAATCGCCGCGAAGGCATGGGATGCGCGCACGCAATATGGCTTGGCGCCATTCTTTGCCGTGGGTGACCGGCGCTCGATCCAGGCAGTGTGGAACGGCCCGATCCAGCTTATCTCCAGCCCCGATGAGGCCGTCGCCTATTTCGACCGTGCACTGCCGCTGATCCAGATCGAAGATACCGGCCTCATCATCCCAGGCGAGCCGGACCTCGCCGGCGCCCGCTGTGCGCTGGACTCGCTCGAAATGGCCGCCGGGCTGGCCCGCTCGCCGATGGTCGGCGGGCTTGTCACCGCACCGGTCGCCAAGGCACAGCTCTATGCGATCGGCTTCACGCATCCTGGCCAGACCGAGTTCGTCGCCGAGCGGTGCGGCATCGCGTCCGCCAATGCAGTGATGCTGCTGGCCGGGCCTACGCTGCGCGCGGTGCCGATCACCACGCACATGCCGTTGCGCGACGTCGCCGACTTCGTAACGGTCGACCTCATCGTCGCCAAGGCGCGCGCTACGGACCGCGGCCTCGCCCGCAACTTCGGGATCGAACGGCCGCGGCTCGCGATTGCCGGCTTCAACCCGCACGCCGGGGAGCAGGGCTCGATCGGACGCGAGGAAATCGAACTGATCATCCCGGCTGTGGAAATTCTGCGTGCGGAGGGGATCGACATCGTCGGCCCGCTGGCGGCCGATACCATGTTCCATGCCCGCGCCCGCGCGCTCTACGATTGCGCGCTGTGCCTTTATCATGACCAGGCACTGATTCCGCTGAAGACGCTCCATTTCGACGAGGGGGTCAACATGACCCTGGGGCTGCCGATCGTGCGCACCGCCCCCGACCATGGCACGGCCTTCGGCATAGCCGGGCAGAACAAGGCGAACCCCGGCGCTATGATAGCCGCCATCGCGCTCGCCGCCGAGGCCGCGCGGAACCGCCTCATCTACGCATGAATCGCGCATTGCCGGATTTGCCGCCGCTGCGTGACGTGATCGCGCGCCACGGTCTGAGTGCCAATAAGGCGCTCGGGCAGAACTTCCTGCTCGACGGGCAGCTTCTCGACCGGATCGCGCGGGTGCCCGGCAATCTCGACGGGCAGACCGTGTACGAGGTCGGCCCCGGGCCGGGCGGCCTGACGCGCGCGCTGCTCGGCGCGGGGGCTTCCGTGGTGGCGGTCGAACGCGATGACCGCTGCCTGCCTGCACTCGACGAACTGAACCGGGCTTCGGACGGAAGGCTGCGGGTGATATCCGCGGATGCGATGAAGATCGATGAGCGTGCGGAGGCGGGCGAAGGCGCGCATATCGCCTCAAACCTTCCCTATAATGTCGGAACCGCTCTGTTCGTGCGTTGGATGACGCTCGATTGCTGGCCTCCCTGGTGGCGCTCGCTAACCCTGATGTTCCAGAAGGAAGTCGCGGAGCGGATCGTCGCCAGGCCCGGCGGCTCGGCCTATGGACGGCTGGCGGTGCTGGCGCAGTGGCGCGCCAGCCCGGCCATAGCGATGAACGTGCATCGTTCGGCGTTCGTACCGCCACCCAAGGTAATGTCAGCCGTGGTGCATGTCGTTCCAGGCCGCCAGCCTGACGGCGTGTCGGTGCACACCATCGAAGCCCTGACCGCCGCCGCATTCGGGCAGCGCCGCAAGATGCTGCGGCAGAGCCTGAAGGGGTTGGCCGGCGCCGTCGAGGCGCTCGGCGCAGTCGGGATAGATTCCGAGCGGCGCGCCGAAACCCTGTCAGTGGAGGAATTCGTGACTATCGGGCGGGCGCTCGAGGCCTGACCCTCGATGACTCTCCGCCGGTAGCCCCTCAGTTCTCGCCGGCGGTGCTCTTTTCCTGGCCCTTCGGCGGAACCTTGTCACTCTGCTGTGCCGCCAGCACCGGCGCCGGAGGCCCCTTGGCAATCGCCGCGGCAAGTTGCATCGCGGGAGCACATTCGGTCTTGCACAGCGTCTTGACGCGGGCGAGATTGGCACGGGCGCGCTCGACGGCACCCTTCTGCACCATGGCCTCACCCTGCGCCGACAACGCATTGACGTCGTTCGGCTCGAGCGACAGAGCCTCGAAATACATGCGGATCGCCTTGCCGGGCAGTTGCTGCGCCTGCGCGACACGGCCCAGCGAGACGAATGCCGCGCGATTGCGCGGGTCTATCGCCAAGGCTGTCTCCAGCGCGTCGTTGGCGGCAATCAGATTGCCTGCCTTCAGCGCCGCCTGCCCCTCGGCGAGCAGCGCCATCGACTTCGGATTGATCTCGTCATCGGCCTTCTGGCCGTTTACCCCGCTCGAAACCGCCAACAGGGTCAGCGACAAAGCAATCGCAACAGGCGAAAAACGCATCAACATCTCCAACACAGAAGCATGCTGGCCTTCTATCATGCGCGGACGAACCTGGCGATGAAAAAGCCATCGGTACCGTCGCGCGCCGGACTCAGCAGCTTGCCGGGGCCTTGGTAGCAGCCGGGGGTGAACAGATCCTTTTCAGGGCGGAATCCCGATGCACGGCTGAGAAATGCCGCCGCCTGCCCTGCGCCCTCCTCGTCGAGCAGCGAGCAGACGGCATAGACCAGAGCGCCGCCCGGCTTGACCAGCGGCGCGGCGATATCGAGCAGCCGCGCCTGGGTTTCCGCCAGCTTCGCGAGCCGGTCCGGGGTCAGCCGCCAGCGAGCTTCGGGATTGCGCCGCCAGGTGCCGCTGCCCGAGCAGGGCGCGTCGACGAGAACGACATCGCAGGCCCCCTCGAGATCGGCCAGCGCTGCGCTTTCGCGGCCGGGGTCGAGTAGCCGGGCCTCGATTAATTCGGCGCCGACCCGCGCGGCCCGCGGTGCGAGGCGCGAAAGCCGCGCGCGATTGGTGTCGCTGGCGATCAGCCGTCCTTCTCCCGCCATGTCGTCGGCCAGCGCCAGGGTCTTGCCGCCGGCACCCGCGCAAAGGTCGAGCACCGTCATGCCCGGCCGCGCGCGCGCCGCCTGCACGATCAGCTGGCTGCCTTCGTCCTGGATTTCGATCAGCCCCTGTTGCCAAGGCTCGCTCGCCTCTACCGCCGTTCCTTCGGGTAGGCGCAGGCCATGCGGCGCGAAGGGCGTCGGCGTGGCATCGGGTAACAGCGCCGCCACGCTGTCGCGATCGGCCTTGCGTCGATTGACGCGGATATCCAGCGGGGCGCGCTCCAACAGCGCGTCATGCTCGGATGGGGCGATGCGGGCAGCGAGCCAGGTCGGCAGGATGCCGCCCGTCGCGCCGATCTCCCTTGGCTCGATGGGCGCCGGCGTATGCGGCGATCCGTCAAAGGCGGCTGCGAGGTCGATATCGCTGCGGGCAACGCCAATCAGGGCCGCGCGGCCGTTTTTGGGTGGGTCGCCCGCGCGTCGGATCGCCCGGTAAACCAGTTCACGGATCGCCCGCCGGTCTTTGGATCCGGCATAGCGTCGTGTCTTGAAATAGCGCGCGATCAGCGTGTCGGCCGCGGCCCCGCCGTCGCGCGCGGCGATGATGATCTCGTCGAGAAGCTCGATCGCGGCCTGCGCCCGCCCGCCTGGGGTCATGCGGGCCTACCGCGTCGGATAATTCGGTGCCTCGCGGGTGATCGATACATCGTGAACATGACTTTCCTGGAGGCCCGCATTGGTGATGCGGACGAACTGCGCGCGCTTCTGGAGATCAGGAATGGTGCGGGATCCGGTATAGCCCATCGCTGCTTTGACGCCGCCGACAAGCTGGTGGATGACGTCGCGCGCCGCGCCCTTGAACGGCACCTGACCTTCGATCCCCTCGGGGACCAGCTTCATCTGATCCTTGATATCCTGCTGGAAATAGCGGTCTGCCGAGCCTCGCGCCATTGCACCGACCGAGCCCATGCCGCGGTAGCTCTTATAGGCGCGCCCCTGGTACAGGAAGGTCTCGCCGGGGGCTTCGGCGGTGCCCGCCAGCAGCGATCCGACCATCACCGAGCTCGCGCCGGCGGCCAGCGCCTTGGCGAGATCGCCCGACGTCCTCAGCCCGCCATCGGCGATGATCGGGATGCCCGACTTCGCGGCCTCTTCGGCGGACTCCATGACTGCGGTGAGCTGCGGCACGCCAACGCCCGCGACCACCCGTGTCGTGCAGATCGAACCGGGGCCAATGCCCACCTTGATGCCATCGGCGCCGGCGTCGATCAGCGCGCGCGTGGCCTCCGCCGTGGCGACGTTGCCCGCGATCACCTGGACCGAGTTGGAGAGTCGCTTCACCCGCTCGACCGCGCGGGCGACGTCGCGGTTATGGCCATGCGCGGTATCGATGACGATCAGGTCGCATTCTGCGTCGACCAGCGCCTCGGTGCGCTCGAAACCCTTGTCGCCGACCGTCGTCGCGGCCGCGACGCGCAACCGCCCCGTGCCATCCTTGGTGGCGCTGGGGTAATTCACCGCCTTCTCGATATCCTTGACCGTGATCAGGCCGACGCAATGATAGCTGTCGTCAACCACCAGCAGCTTTTCGATGCGGCGCTGGTGCAGGGTCCGGCGCGCCTCTTCCTGCGACACGCCGGTGCGGACCACCGCCAGATTCTGGCTGGTCATGAGCTCGGCGACCGGCTGCTTGGGATTCTCCGCGAACCGCACGTCGCGGTTGGTGAGGATTCCGAGCAGCTTGCCGCTCGCCTCGACCACTGGAATGCCGGAAATCTTGTGCCGCGCCATCAGTTCAAGCGCCTCGGCGAGGCTCTGCTCCGGGCGCATCGTGATAGGGTTGACCACCATCCCCGATTCGAACCGCTTGACCGCACGGACCGCGGCGGCCTGCTCTTCCACGGTGAGGTTGCGGTGGAGCACGCCGAGGCCGCCGAGCTGGGCCATCACGATCGCCATATCGGCCTCGGTAACGGTGTCCATCGCCGAGGACAGCACCGGGATATTAAGGCGAATCGATTTCGTTACCTGCGTGGCGGTATCGGCCTGGCTCGGCAGGACTTCGGACTCGGCGGGCCGGAGAAGCACGTCGTCGAAGGTAAGGCCGAGGCTGATGTCCATGAAGTCGAATCCCAGCGAGGTGGTGAAGGATTCGAGGCCATATATGGTGAGAGCGCGGGGATAACCAGCGGGTTGTTCGCTTTCGCCTTCGAACACCGGGCGGAGGCGGATGTCCCGCGCCCGGCGATCGAAGGGCTGAGCAAGGGCTCCGTCAATCTTCTCCGTGGATGATAACGCGGTTCCGCCCGCTGTTCTTGGCGTTGTAAAGCGCCTCGTCGGCACGCCGCAGCATGTCGCCATCGGCTTCCCCGGGCAGGAGTTGCGCGATCCCGGCCGAGAAGGTGACGGTACCCAGGGGTTCGCCCGTCGTCCTCGAAACCAGATGGCGGCCAGATAGCTCGTCGCGAATCTCGTCGACGCGCATCGCCGCACGGCGCGCCATGATGCCGTCGAACAGGATCAGGAACTCCTCACCGCCAAAGCGTCCGACAAAGGCATCCTCTCCCGCACCTTCCGACAAGGCATCCGCGACCATCTTGAGGATCCGATCGCCGGTGTCATGGCCGTGGTTGTCGTTGATCGACTTGAAATGATCGATGTCGCAGAACGCCACCGATAACGGATAATTCTCCGCCTGGGCCTGCGTCATCGCGCGGGCGAGACGGGACTGGAAGGCCCGGCGATTCGCGAGCCCGGTCAGCGGATCGCTCTCGGCCACGGCCTGCGCCTCGGCCAGGTCGCCCTGCAAGGATTCCATCTGCGCGCCCATGTCGGCGAGACGGCGCTCTGCATCCTGGGTCTTGCCGATCATCGTGCGCGTCAGCTCGACCATCAGCTCCAGCGCCCTTGCGGCAGATTCGCCGCCAGCGTCGATTGCGGACGCCCCCTTGTCGAGGGCTGTGCCGAAAACCTTCACGTCGGTCCGCGACTGGCCGACGAGGCTGGCTGCCAGCGTCATGCTCTGGTGTGCCTGGTCGATCAGCTTCCCGACCAGTTCGGAGGAGACTTGGTTAGCGGCAGCCTCGGCGATCTGCTCCGCCACTTCGGGGCGAAGAAGGCCGTCGCGCACGATCGCGGTGTCAACCGAGGCGACCAGCGTCGGATCGTTGCCGCTCAGATATTTATAGGCGAGATCATAGTTGATCGGCGTCGGATCGAGCCGATGCGCGCGCAGGAACCCGCCAATGCGGGAGAAGATGTCGGTGGCCGCCGGGGCAGGTTCTAGCGCCGGAGCGATCAGCGGTGACGGGGTCGCCGCGGCTTGCTCGACGGAGCGCCCGAACAGGGCGTCGAGGCTCCAGCCCTTCCGGCCGCCAGACGAAGGTGGTTTGGATTCGTACATTGCATCCGCCCAGGAGATTTCCTGATCGGTTTAAGGGCCGCCGCCTTAATTTTTAGTAGGAGATTCATGGTAAATATTTCACGTCCGGAGCGATTTTTCCGCGCCTCGCTTCGACCGAAAACAGCGTTTCGCGATCGTAGAAGTGCAGAGGCCAGTCGCGCTGCCCCTCCGGTGCCAGCAGCAGCCCGTTGACCCGCTCGAGCAGCGAGGGCGCGTCGGTGCGATCCAACCATCTCCTGACGCCGGCGATGAAGCAGTGGGTGATCGTGTCATGATAGCCGCTGCTGTCGTCGTTCACGCCGCCCATAGCTGCATTATAGCCGCTTATGATCTCGCGCATGTCGCGTTCCGGCAGGATGTCGGGGCGTTCGGTCAGGATCCACAGGCATGCCGCCAGGTGCGCCTCATGCGTCCACTGCTCCTTCGGCAAGCTGCGATCGAGCAGGCCCAGGCCGATGCGACGGATCTCGCGCTCGTCTCCGAACAGCCGCGGCGCTTCGAACATCGTCATTTCCTGTCCCTCAAATGCAAGAAGGGCGCCCCGGCCGAAGCTGGGGCGCCCTCCTGAAGGCCGCCGGCCCTTTCCGGACTTGCGTCAGGCCGCCTTCGGCGCCGCCTGACGAACGCCTTCGTCGACATGGTCCGCGAATTCCGCGAAATTCTCGATGAATTGGCCGACCAGCTTCCGCGCGGTCGCGTCATAATCGGCCTTGTCCGCCCAGGTGTCCCGGGGCTGAAGGATCTTGCTGTCGACACCGGCGACCGCGAGCGGCACCTTGAACCCGAAATTGGGATCGGTGACGAACTCGGCATCGTTCAGGCTGCCGTCGAGCGCAGCGTTGAGCAGCGCGCGGGTGGCCTTGATCGGCATGCGATTGCCGACGCCGTATTTGCCGCCGGTCCAGCCAGTGTTGACCAGCCAGCAGTCGACCCCGCCCTTGGCGATGCGCTCCTTCAGCAGGTTGCCATAGACCGAGGGATGGCGCGGCATGAACGGGGCGCCGAAGCAGGTCGAAAAGGTCGCCGACGGCTCGGTCACGCCGATTTCGGTGCCAGCGACGCGGGCGGTGTAGCCTGACAGGAAATGGTACATCGCCTGATCCGGGGTCAGCTTCGCAATCGGAGGGAGCACGCCATAGGCGTCGGCGGTGAGGAAGATGATGTTCTTCGGGACCGGACCGAGATTATCCTTCGAGGCATTGGGAATGAAATCGATCGGATAGGAGCCGCGGCTGTTCTCGGCCAGGCTGCTGTCGTTGAAGTCGAGTTCGCGCGTTTCGGGATCGATCACGACATTTTCGAGCACCGTGCCGAAGCGCTTCGAGGTCGCATAGATCTCCGGCTCGGCTTCCGGCGAGAGATTTATCATCTTGGCATAGCAGCCGCCTTCGAAGTTGAAGACCGCCTCATCCGACCAGCCATGCTCGTCATCCCCGATCAGGGTGCGGCTGGCATCGGCCGACAAGGTCGTCTTGCCGGTGCCTGACAGGCCGAAGAACACCGCGGTATCGCCCTTCGGGCCGATATTCGCCGAACAGTGCATCGGCATCACGCCGTTCACCGGCAGCTTGTAGTTGAGGATGCCGAATACCGACTTCTTCATCTCACCAGCATAGCGGGTGCCGCCGATCAGGATCAGCTTCTCGGTGAAATTGACGGCGATCACGGTTTCGCTGCGCGAGCCGTGGCGCGCCGGATCGGCGACGAAGCTCGGCAGATCGATGATCGTGAACTCGGGCACGAACGATGCCAGTTGGGCCGCTTGCGGGCGCACCAGCAGGGTGCGGATGAACAGGCTGTGCCAGGCGAACTCGGTGATCACGCGGACATTGACGCGATGCGCCGGCTGCGATCCGCCGAACAGGTCCTGCGCGAACAGCATGTCCTTCGTCTTGAGATGGGCCAGGAAATCGGCCTTCAACGCCGCGAAATGCTCGGGCGTCATGCCCTTGTTGGTCTTGCCCCACCACACGGTGTCTTCGGTCTCGGCGTCGCGGACGATGAACTTGTCGTTCGCCGAACGCCCGGTATGGGCACCGGTCTTGACCACCAGCGGGCCGTCCTTGGCAAGAAGGCCCTCGCCACGCTGGATGGCCAGCTCTACGAGCGGTGCGGTTCCGAGGTTCCAGTGAAGCTGAGCGTCGACATCAAGACCCTGCTTGTCGAGGCCAAAGGCGGGCGGGAGCTTAGGCACATTGTTCTCCTATACGGGTTAGACCGCAACGGGCGGCCGCCCTCCTAATGATTGGGTGCGTCTATGGGGCTCGAACTCGTCGATCGAGCCTCATCCGCGCCTTTAGCTGTTTCTCTCGCGCATAGTTTCAAAGCGGCTGATCGTAAAGAGTGTGCGCGGCATAGTTGAACGCGCATAAGGGCTAGGCTAGTCAGGGTGCACAGTTTCCGGGCCATGGCGTGTAGGCCAATTCCTTTCGCCCATTTTCTCGGGGAGGCCATCCGGCCCATGTCGCCTACCATCGCTCTGGTCGATGACGATCGTAACATCCTCACTTCGGTCTCGATCGCGCTGCAATCCGAAGGATTCAGCGTGCGGGTCTATTCCGACGGCGAAGCCGCGCTGAAGGCCCTGCTCGACAATCCACCGGATCTTGCCGTGCTGGATATCAAGATGCCGCGCATGGATGGCATGGAATTGCTGCGGCGCCTCCGCGAGAAGAGCAGCATCCCGACGATCTTCCTTACCTCGAAGGACGACGAGCTCGACGAGGCGCTGGGTCTCGCCATGGGCGCCGACGACTATATCACAAAGCCCTTCTCGCAGCGGCTCCTGATCGCGCGGATCCGCGCGATATTGCGGCGCACCGAGGCTCGCGCCGAAGCCGAGGACCAGCCCGATGCGCCGCCGGCCGAGAAGATCGTGCGCGGGCGGCTCGAGATGGATCCCGCCCGGCACCGGGTCCAGTGGAACCGGCAGGACGTGACGCTGACCGTCACTGAATTCCTCATCCTGGAAGCGCTTGCGCAACGGCCCGGTTTCGTCAAATCGCGCGACCAGCTGATGGACACCGCCTATCAGGACGATGTCTATGTCGACGATCGCACGATCGACAGCCACATCAAACGCCTGCGCCGCAAATTCCGGCAGGTCGACAACGACTTCAAGGCAATCGAGACCCTCTATGGCGTGGGCTACCGCTTTGCCGAGGAATGACAGCGCGCTGGGCACTCCCGAAGCCGCCGCACGGACGTCGCTCACCACGCGAATCCTGGCCGTCAACATCTTCGCGCTGGCCATGCTGGCCGGCGGCTTCTTCTATCTCGACAGCTACCGATCGCAGCTGATCGACGCCAGGCTCGAGGAGACGGCGACCCAGGTGCGGCTGATCGCCGAAGCCTATTCGGTGACGCCTCCCGGTGGCCGGCCGGCGCTTCTCGCCAAGCTGGGGACCGTCACCGACACCAGGCTGCGCGTCTATCATTACCCGTCGCGCCGCGCCCGCGCTGCCAAGGTTCCTGCCACTTTCGACAGCTGGGCGATCTCCGGTCCCACCTATCAGCTGCGCGATCCGACGCTGGAGGAATGGCAGAAACGCGCCGCGCGCTTCCTCGATCGGTCGATCGATGTCGTCGTGGGGGCTGATCGCCCCCGCCACTACCGCGAGCCTCAGGTCGACACGCTGGCCGCCTGGCCCCAGGCGATCGAGGCCGTGCGAAGCCGCAACATCGTGACCGACGTGCAGCGCGCGCCAGACCGCACGCCCATGATCATTGCCGCGATCGATGTGCAAGGTCCGGATGGCGGCGGCAATGTGCTGCTGTCGACCGAGAACCAGCGCGACATCACCCGTATCGTGCGCGCGGAACGGCTGCGGTTGAGCGTGGTCCTGCTGCTCGTGGTACTGGTGTCGGTCAGCCTGTCGCTGTTCCTGGCCCGCACCATCGTCCGCCCGTTGCGCCGTCTCGCTTTGGCTGCGCACCGCGTGCGGCTCGGCCGCGCGCGCGAAGTGCAGGTTCCCCGCCTGCCCGACCGCCGCGACGAGATCGGCACTCTCGCCAGAGCCTTGTCCGACATGAGCCTGGCGATTCGGCAGCGGATCGACGCGACCGAGGCGTTTGCCGCCGATGTCACCCACGAGCTCAAGAACCCGCTCGCCTCGCTGCGTTCTGCGGTCGACAGTCTCGGGCTGGTGCAGGACCCTGCCCTGCAAAAGCAGCTGATCGACGTGATCCGCGACGATGTCGGGCGACTGGACCGGCTGATCACCGACATTGCCGAAGCGTCGCGGGTCGACGCCGAGCTGGCCCGGGCCCGATTCGAGTCGATCGACCTCGGCATCATGATCGAAGGGCTGCTGACGACGCGCGAGGAACGTGGCCGCAACGGCAATGTTCGCGTCGCCTTCGCGCGGCCGCACCGGGGGACGGCAGTGGTGTTCGGAGATGGCTCGCGCCTTACCCGAGTCGTCGAGAACCTCGTTGAAAACGCAGTATCTTTCTCCCCACCCCAGGGGCTCGTTCAGGTTGCAGCCACCCGCGATGGCGATGATGTGGTGATCCGGGTAGAGGATGAGGGGCCCGGCGTGCCGCCCGAGGCGCGCGAGGCGATCTTCAACCGATTCCACAGCGATCGCCCGGACGGCGAGGAGTTCGGCCGGCATAGCGGGCTCGGCCTCGCCATCGCGAAGGCGATAGTCGAAGGGCATAACGGCACGATCATGGCTACCGACCGGGACAATGCCCCCTCTGGCGCGCGATTCGTCATTCGCCTGCCCGCCTGGAGCCGATGAGCCGTGCCGCACACCAATCCGCTGCACGCGACCAGCGTCCTGATAGACGGCCGCGTGCTGCTGTTGTCCGGCCAGTCGGGCAGCGGCAAATCCGACCTGGCGCTGCGCCTGATCGACCGCGGTGCGCTGCTCATTGCGGACGACTATACCGGGCTCGAGGCGCGCGGCGGGATCCTATATGCGAGCTCACCGTCCCAGATTGCCGGACGGATCGAGATTCGAGGCATCGGTCTCGTCGATATAGGTTTTGGCGGAGAAGGTCCGGTGGCGCTGATGCTTGACCTCGACACCGTCCCCGCACGGATGGCCGGCGAAACTCTGCCGACCGATATGCTTTGCGGGATCGCCGTCCCGGTCCTTGCTTTCGCCGCCTTGGAAGCATCGGCACCGATCAAGGCCGAACAGGCGCTCCGGATGTTCGGACTGGACGCGAGGCCATGAGAGTATCGCCGGGTCCGCGCCGCATCCTGTTCGTCACGGGAATGTCGGGGGCGGGCAAGAAAACCGCCCTCAAGGCGCTCGAGGACATGGGCTGGGAAACGGTCGACAATCTTCCCGTGTCACTGCTCGACAGGCTGCTTGCCGCCAGCCCGCCGGAAGGCAGCGTCGACGACCATCGTCCATTGGCGGTGGGCATCGACAGCCGTACGCGCGACTTCGACAGTCACCGGATCGTCCGCCGGGCACAGTCGCTGCGCGACGATGGGCGCGATACCTCAATTCTGTTCCTGGACTGTTCAGGCGCAGAGCTTAGCCGCCGATATTCGGAAACCCGCAGCCGGCACCCGCTCGCACAGGACCGTCCCGTGGAGGATGGGATCATCTACGAACGCGAGTTGCTCGCGCCGCTGCGCGAGGCTGCCGACGAGCTGGTCGAGACTAGCCGGCGCTCGACCAACGACTTGCAGGCCTTGCTGCGCCAGCGCTTCGGCAAATCTGGTCCGGGCAGCGCTACGCTGACGGTGATGTCCTTCGCCTTTTCACGCGGCGTTCCCCGCGACGCCGACCTGATGTTCGACATGCGCTTCCTGCGTAATCCGCACTGGGTCGCGGAGCTCAAGCCTCGCACCGGGCTCGACACGGAGGTGGCCGCCTATATCGCCGGCGACCCCGTCTATTCCGAGGCCAAGGCGCGGATTGAGGAGCTGATCCTGCTGCTTCTCCCGCGCTATGAGGCGGAGGGAAAGAATTACATCACTGTCGCGATAGGCTGCACCGGCGGGAAGCACCGATCGGTGCATTTCGCGGAATCGCTCGCAATGCGGTTGCGCGAGGCGGGATTTTCGCCCACGGTTCGCCACCGCGATCTGGCTCAGCCGAAGCCGGACGTCGGGGAGAGCACCTTGCCAGGCTTAGGATCGTGACCATTGGGTTGTTAGTCGAATGATCGGATTGGTGCTCGTTACTCACGGTCGTCTTGCGGCCGAATTCGTTACCGCGATGGAACATGTYGTGGGGCCGCAAACTGCCATTGAGGCGATCTGCATAGGTCCGGACGACGACATGGAAGGCCGCCGCGCCGACATCGCGCGCGCGGTCAAGTCGGTGGACGACGGATCCGGCGTCATTCTGCTCACCGACCTGTTCGGTGGCACACCGTCCAATCTCGCCATTTCGCTGATGGAGCCGGGAAGGATCGAGGTTATCGCGGGAATCAACCTGCCGATGTTGATTCGCCTTGAAGGCGCGCGAAAGATGATGAAGATAAAGGCTGCAGTCGCAGCAGCACGCGACGCAGGGCGTAAATATATATCGGTTGCATCCGAAGTGCTGGGGGAAGCTGCTGCATGACGCTCCAGCGTGAGGTCAAGATTACCAATATCCGCGGCTTGCATGCCCGGGCGAGCGCCAAGTTCGTGACACTGGCGAGTTCGCACAGTGCCGATGTCGAGGTCGAGAAGGACGGTTCCAAGGTCGCGGGCACCTCGATCATGGGGCTGATGATGCTGGGCGCCGCGAAGGGCGACAGCGTCATCATCTCGGCTCGTGGCGACGGTGCGGAAAAGGCGCTGAGCGCGCTGGTCGAACTCGTCGAGGGCAAGTTCGGCGAGGAATAGCAACTTAGGTTGCGCTCGTACCGAGCGCAGTCGAGACATGTTTCGCCAGAACGGCGCTCCTCGACTTTGCTCGAGATGCGCGGAACATCAGCCGAGAGTCTTCACCCTGCCCCGCCAGATCACCGCCTTTTCCAACCCGTTGGTCAAACGCGTGCGTTCGCTGCGCGAGAAGCGGCATCGCCGTGAAGCGGGGCTGTTCCTCGCCGAAGGATTGCGCATTCTGACCGAGGCCGCCGACAGCGGCACCCTTCCGGAGATGATCTTCTTCGCCAAGGATGGCGCTGGACATCCGATGACGCAGCGGCTGATCGGTCTGGTCGAACAAGCCGGCGGCGACGCGATCGAGACCGATCGCGACATTCTCGCCAAGCTGTCGGGCAAGGACAATCCGCAGACAGTCATCGGTGTGTATCGGGAGTTCGATACCACGCTGGACCGGCTAGACCGTAGCGCCGCCGATATCTGGATCGTCGCGCAGTCGCTGCGCGACCCAGGAAATCTCGGAACGATCCTGCGCACCGGCGACGCCGTGGGAGCCGGTGGACTCATCCTTGTGGACGATTGCGTTGACCCCTTCTCGGTCGAGGCCGTACGGGCGACGATGGGAGCGCTGTTCACCCAGCGGATCGCGACGGCGCGCTGGCGCGACTTCCTGGCATGGCTGCGCGCCGGCCCAGGACAGCTCGTCGGAACCAGCCTCAAGGCCGCCCAGGATTATCAGGCGCCCAGTTATGCGGCCCCGACCTTCATCCTTGTCGGCAACGAAGCGCAGGGGCTGCCGGCCGAATATGAAACCGAATGCGACTTGCTGGTGAAGATGCCGATGCTGGGGAAGGCCGACAGCCTGAACGCGGCGGTGGCAACCGCGGTGATGGCTTATGAGGTCCTCAACCAGCGGCGCGAGCGGTGACCGAGGAGCGCGTCAACTATATCACGCCAGAGGGCTTCGCGGCGATGCGCGAGCGTTACGAGTTGTTGTTCGGCACCGAGCGGCCGGCGCTGGTCGAGGTGATAAGCTGGGCCGCCGGCAACGGCGACCGATCCGAAAACGGGGATTATATCTATGGCCGCAAGAAGCTGCGCGAAATCGATCGCGAGCTTGGCCATCTCTCGCGGCGAATGAAATCGGCGAAGGTGGTTGACCCAGCCCGCCAGGCCGATCGCAGCAGGGTCTTCTTCGGCGCGACGGTGACCATCGTCGATGACGACGATGTCGAGCGGGTGCTTACGCTGGTCGGCGAGGACGAAGCCGATGCCAGTCAAGGTCGGATCAGCTGGCGCTCCCCTCTTGCCCATGCGCTGAAAGGTGCTGCGGTCGGAGACGTCCGGCGCGTGACGCTACCGGCCGGCACCAGGGAACATGAAGTGCTCGCAATCAGCTATCCCATCGACTGAAGACAAGGGGCTGGGAGGGCCGATTCGCCCCCTGTCGTCCCGCCACGGATCATCCGAAAGTATAAAGCTGTTCAGATTCGCATCGACTTGGCGGAGCGATCGAGTAATTTCAGCGCATGGGACATGAGGCCATCACCAAGTTGACCGCGCGGCAGCGCGACTGTCTGCGCTTGGTCCTTCAGCACAAGCAGTCAAAGGAAATCGGCCGCGAACTCGGCATTTCGCCGATGACCGTGGACAATCATTTCCGTAGCGCGATCCAGACCCTTGGGGTGAGCAATCGCCTCGAAGCCGCGCGATTGCTGGATTCCTTCGAGCGCGA
Source organism: Rhizorhabdus sp. P4_G6 (assembly GCF_056401045.1). Taxonomy (NCBI): domain Bacteria; kingdom Pseudomonadati; phylum Pseudomonadota; class Alphaproteobacteria; order Sphingomonadales; family Rhizorhabdaceae; genus Rhizorhabdus; species Rhizorhabdus sp. P4_G6. Next base: position 189,947 of record NZ_JBFUKC010000001.1, read on the forward strand.
GGAGCCTAGTCAGCGGTTGACTAGTCAACCGCACTCCGTTGCCTCGCGGTCCGAAACGCTCATCATGCAGTCACCGGCTTCGGTCGGTAACGGGCATGGAGATGCCATGAGCGCGCTTCGAGAGGATCAGGTTCCCTACCTGACCTACGGCGAAGCAACCTTCATAGATTTCCCGCTGCCCGTGCCTACCAGAGGGAAACCACGCAACGATCTGACGATCGCCCAACGCCTGTTCTGGATCGCAGTGTTGATCATCGGAATTGGCTTGGGAACCGGCGCGCTACTCTCTGGCTTCGCTGCTCTGTCGAATATTGTCCTGGCGCTGAAGCGCTAGACATCCCTGCAATCGATCTGAGGCGCCCTATCCGGCGCATGGGGAGAATTATGTCCAAGAACCGTGATGATGCGACGCTACGCGTCTATGCCGCGCTCGAGGAATATGAGCGTGCGCTAGACATCGCAGCTAACAGGGGTGCCATGCTCGCGGCGGAACTGCCGATGGCGCGCCTCGATGGCAACTTTGCCATGGAGGTGGCGCAGGGCGCCTTCTCCAACTTATTTGGTTCGCTTTCGACCATCATCGCTGCGCGGGGACAGGTCGTGGAAGGCCATCGGCAGCTAGCGGTGGTCCAGCGCAAGTTCAACCTGCCGGTGGTCGCCGGCGGTGACAAGATCCCGGCCCCGCCGGTAATCGACGATCGCGAGGTCGCGCCGCTGCGCGCAGCGTGAGATGACGGGTCACCCCTTGACGTCAGGCCCCTGGCCGTGATGGGCTTAGCGGGTGACCCGGCAACTAATCTATGGCGCCCTGATGTGGGCCGTTTGCGGCTACGCCTTGCTTCGAGGTGGCAAGGCTGAGCGGATAGCGGCTGTCGGCATCATAGCCATGACCTATTTGAGCTTGCTCTTCGTGAGCTCGGTGGCCTTGCGGTTTCGCCACATGGAGTTGCCGGTCTTCATGGTCGACGGCTCGTTTTTCGTGGTTCTGCTCTGCCTTTCGATGACGACGGAAAAATATTGGCCACTATGGCTTACGGCAATGCAGGGACTCACGGCCCTCACTCATTTCGCGCCTTATGTCCCGCATGTCATTCCGTGGGCATATGCGAATGCGATAGCCATGTGGGTCTATCCGATGCTCGCCACATTGGCCTGCGCGACGTGGCGCCATCATCGGCGCAAGAGGGGCGAGACCTTCTTCACCGATTGATCCATACGGTCGAACGCCCTGGGGCCGCGCGACTGGCCGACCGGCTCATCGCCGAATTCGGCACATCCTCCTCGGCCCTGTCCGCAAGTCCGGAGCGGCTGAAACGGGCTCTGCCGGATGCCACCCACGTCGTCGAGTTGTTGCTGGCCGCCCGGCAGCTTCTGCTGCATTCGCTAGGCCAGGAAATCCGGCAACGCACGATCCTCGGAGACGATCGCGCTGTTCAACAATATCTCTTCGCGCATATGGCCCATATGCCTGTCGAACAGGCGCGCATACTCCACCTCGACGCCAAGAACGGGCTGATACGCGACGATGTCGTCGCCTATGGCACCGTCGACAGGGTCAGTCTGGCGCCTCGCGAGCTGGTGCGTCAGGCGCTGGACATCGGCGCCACAGGCATGATCCTGGCCCATAACCATCCCTCTGGCGATTCCACGCCAAGCAACTGCGATATGGCCGTTACCCGCGCGATTTTCGCGGCGGCGAAGCTCTTCGATATCCGCCTGCTCGACCATATCATCGTCAGCCGGTCAGGCTTTTACAGCTTCCGGGCCAAGGGACATTTCTGACCGGGCAGTGAAGCGGCTCGGCATTCCACTTGGCCGCTTCGCTGCCACCGGTCAGTGACGGACGGCGACTTCCGTCCCGTCGGGGCTGGTTGYGCCCCGAAGGGTGAGAGCCAACTCGTCCGCCTCGGTCCAGTCGATCGCCGTAAGCTTGCCCGCCAGGGCCAGCGCCAGCACTTCATCGACATGGCTCACCGGGATGATCGTCAGCCCCTCGCGGATATTGGCCGGGATCTCGACAAGATCCTTTTCATTCTCCTTGGGGATGAGAACGGTGGTGATGCCGCCGCGCAGCGCCGCCAGTAGTTTCTCCTTGAGGCCGCCGATCGGCAGCACCCGGCCGCGCAGCGTCACCTCGCCGGTCATCGCGATCTCCTTGCGCACCGGGATACCGGTCAAGGTCGAGACGATGGCGGTGGTGATACCGATGCCCGCCGAAGGGCCATCTTTCGGAACCGCGCCCTCGGGCAAATGGATATGGATGTCCTTGCGGCCGATCAGGCTCGGCTTGATGCCGTAGGCCGGCGCGCGCGCCTTGACGAAGCTGAACGCCGCCTGGACGCTTTCCTTCATCACATCGCCAAGCTTACCGGTGGTGCTGATGCCGCCCTTGCCGGTGACCGTCACCGCCTCGATCGTCAGTAGCTCGCCGCCGACCTCGGTCCAGGCAAGCCCGGTGACAGCGCCCACCTGGTCCTCTTCCTCGCCAATGCCGAAGCGGAACTTCCGCACGCCGGCGAAGTCGGACAGGTTATCCGGCGTGATCACCACCCGGCTCTCCTTGCCTTCCAGGATCCTGCGCAGGCTCTTGCGTGCCAGCTTCGCGATCTCGCGTTCGAGCGTGCGGACGCCGGCCTCGCGGGTATAATAGCGGATCAGGTCGCGCAGGCCCTCGTCGGTGAGCTCGAACTCGGCGGGTTTCAGGCCATGCGCCTCGATCTGCTTGTCGAGCAGATGCGCCTTGGCGATCTCGACCTTCTCATCCTCGGTATAGCCTTCGAGCCGGATGATCTCCATGCGATCGAGCAATGGCTGCGGCAGATTCAGGCTGTTCGCGGTGCACACGAACATCACATCCGAAAGATCGATATCGATCTCCAGATAATGATCCTGGAAGCGGCTGTTCTGCTCCGGATCGAGCACCTCGAGCAACGCCGACGCCGGATCGCCGCGGAAATCCTGGCCAAGCTTGTCGATCTCATCGAGCAGGAACAGCGGGTTCGAGGCGCCGGCCTTCTTCAGGTTGGTCACGATCTTGCCCGGCAGCGAGCCGATATAGGTGCGGCGATGGCCGCGGATTTCGGCTTCGTCGCGCACGCCACCGAGCGACTGGCGGACGAATTCGCGGCCGGTTGCCTTGGCGATCGAGCGGCCGAGCGAGGTCTTGCCGACGCCGGGAGGACCGACGAGGCACAGGATCGGCCCCTTGAGCTTGTTGGTGCGCGCCTGCACGGCGAGATATTCGACGATGCGATCCTTGACCTTTTCGAGGCCATGATGATCGGCATCGAGCACCGCCTGCGCCGCCGCGATGTCCTTCTTGAGCTTCGACTTCTTGCCCCAGGGCAGGCCAAGCAGCACATCGAGATAGTTGCGCACGACGGTGGCCTCTGCAGACATCGGCGCCATTGTCCGCAGCTTCTTCAGCTCGGCATTGGCCTTGCCGCGAGCCTCCTTGGACAGCTTGAGCTTGGCGATCTTGCCGGCAAGTTCCGCCAGTTCGTCGCCGGCGTCCTCGCCCTCGCCGTTGCCCAGTTCACGCTGGATCGCCTTGAGCTGCTCGTTGAGATAATATTCGCGCTGGGTCTTCTCCATCTGCCGCTTCACGCGGCTGCGGATCTTCTTCTCGACCTGGAGCACACCCAGTTCGCCCTCCATCAGGGCGAACGCCATTTCGAGCCGCTTGGCGGGATCGAGTTCGACAAGCAGCGCCTGCTTGTCCGATACCTTGATCGAGATGTTCGCGGCGACCGCATCCGCGAGCTTGGCGGCGTCTTCGATCTGGCCGAGCTGGACCGACGTCTCCGCCGGCAGCTTCTTGTTGAGGCGTGCGTAGTTCTCGAACTGGTCGATCACCGACCGCATCAGCGCCGACACTTCGGTACCTTCGGCCTCGGCTTCCTCGATCAGCTCGACGGTCGCGGTGAGATGCGACTCTCCGCTCGACAGCTCGTCCAGGCGCGCGCGCTGCTTGCCTTCGACCAGGACGCGCACGGTGCCGTCCGGCAGCTTGAGGAGTTGGAGAACGGTCGCCACCACGCCCAGGTCGTAGAGCGCGTCTCGATCGGGATCGTCCTCCGCCGGATCAAGCTGGGCGACCAGGAAAATAGACTTGTCGGCGGCCATCGCGCTTTCCAGCGCGGCCACCGATTTCTCGCGTCCAACGAACAGCGGCACGATCATGTGGGGGAAAACGACGATATCGCGCAATGGCAATACGGGCAGATTCTCAGTCATGTATTCTCCGATCGGAGCGCCGCCAGGCGCATCGCTTGGCACCTATATGGGCCCGCCCATCTTCATGATCAATGAACAGCGACATGGCATGCGTCCACATTGTATTTTTCCGCGCGCGCAGTAAGGCCGCGGCGTGACTTCCATCGATTCCAGCCAGACCGGCGGGCCGCGCCCGAGCCAGCGCGACTCCAGCATCGACATATTGCGCGGACTGGCGCTGATCACCATTACGATCAACCACATAACCGGGTTCACCGACCGGATGCACATGGTCGGGATGCAGTTCCCGACACTGACGCTATGGGGCTTTTCCAGCGCGGCCGAAGTGTTTTTCCTGCTTTCCGGCTATCTGGTCGGCGCTGTCTATCTGCGTGCCGACCGGGACGTGACGCTACGCGGATTCGCCGCGAAGGTATGGCCACGGGCCGGCAAGCTCTATGTCTACAATCTCGGCCTGTTCCTGGTGCTGCTGCCGCTGTGCATCGAATCCGCCGACCTGGCCCGGCTGAGCTTCTACAGCTGGTTCATCCAGCGAGGGCCGGCCTCCTTGATCGACTTCCTGATCCTCTACATCCAACCGTACTGCCTGGAGATTCTTGTCACCTATATGGCGCTGCTCGCCACCGCGCCGCTCTTCGCACTGCTGCTGCGGGTCCATGTACTACTCGGGCTGCTCGCCTCGATCGGGCTCTACTGGTTCGCGCATGAGAATGCCTGGTTCAACATTATTGGCGGCTCGCCCGTCGGCGACTGGCTGTGGAACTTCAACCCTGCATCCTGGCAGTTACTGTTCTTCGGCGCGATGACAGCCGGCCGCTACCGGCTGCTGGCGAGAATGGAGCGGCGCGCTGAAGGCGACTGGCGCTGGCTGGTGCCGCCGGTCCTGATCTTCGCGGGGCTTACCATATTGTTCCTGGCCCAGGGCTGGTTCTCGTTCGAGGTCCTGTACCAGAGCAAGATCAGGATCGGGCCGATCCGGGTGGCGCACGCGATGTCGGTCTGCTGGCTGATCATGAGCATCTTGTGGATGTGGCCGCGCCTGCAGCGGCTATGGCTGATGCGGCAGTTTGCGATAATCGGGTCCAATTCGCTGCAGACTTTCGTCGTGTGCGTAGCGCTCAGCTATGCGGCGGGCTTTCTCTGGATCGAATATCTGCCGACCCATGCCGCCTATATCAGTCTCTGCATCGGCAGCGCGATCCTGCTCGGCATCTTCGCCAATCTCTATATGCGCTGGAAGGTTCAGCACCGCTGAGGTCGGCTGCCTGCCAGCGCGTGACGAGTTAATCTTGCGCTGCCCCAATCCACCCTGCCCTTGCCTTTCGCGGGCCCCGCGCGCATTGGGAGCGCCCTAAAAGGAAGTGGGACTGGGAATGGCGACGAACTGGACGCCCCAAAGCTGGCGTCAACAAAAAGCGGTGCAGATGCCGGATTATCCGGACGCGACGGCATTGGCTGCGGCCGAGAACGAACTGTCGAGCTATCCGCCGCTGGTGTTCGCGGGCGAGGCGCGCGAACTGACCGCGACGCTGGCCGAGGTCGCGGCCGGCAAGGCCTTCCTGCTGCAGGGCGGCGATTGCGCTGAGAGCTTCGCCGAGTTCCACCCCAACAACATCCGCGACACGTTCCGCGTCATCCTCCAGATGGCGGTTGTACTGACCTATGCTTCCAAAATGCCGATCGTGAAGGTCGGCCGCATGGCGGGCCAGTTCGCCAAGCCGCGGTCTACGCCGACCGAGGAGCAGGGCGACGTGTCGCTGCCGAGCTACCGCGGCGACATCATCAACGACATCGCTTTCGAAGCGGCAGGCCGTACTCCGGACCCGCGGCGCATGATCCGCGCCTACAGCCAGTCGGCCGCGACGCTCAACCTGCTGCGCGCCTTCGCCCAGGGCGGCTATGCCAATCTCCACCAGGTTCATGCCTGGACGCTCGACTTCATGGGCCGCAGCCCCTGGGCGGCACAATATGGCGAGGTGGCGAGCCGGATCGGCGACGCGCTCGACTTCATGGCCGCGTGCGGGATCAATCCGGAGACGGTGCCGCAACTCAAGGGCACCCAGTTCTACACCAGCCATGAAGCGCTGCTGCTCCCCTATGAGCAGGCGCTGACCCGAGAGGACAGCCTGACCGGCAATTATTTCGATTGCTCGGCCCACTTCCTGTGGATCGGCGACCGCACCCGCTTCGAGGGCTCGGCGCATGTCGAATTCCTGCGTGGCGTCGGCAATCCGATCGGCCTCAAATGTGGTCCGAGTCTCGAACCCGACGTGTTGCTGCGCCTGCTGGACACGCTCGACCCTGGCCGCCAGCCGGGCCGCATCACGCTGATCACCCGCTATGGGCATGACAAGATCGAGAAGCATCTGCCCACGCTGGTCCGCGCCGTTAAGCGTGAAGGCCGCCAGGTGGTGTGGTCCTGCGACCCGATGCACGGCAACGTCGTCAAGGCGGGCAACGGCTACAAGACCCGGCCGTTCGACCGCATCCTGGCCGAAGTGCGCGGCTTTTTCGCGGTCCATCGCGCCGAGGGCACGCATGGCGGCGGCATTCATGCTGAGATGACGGGCCAGAACGTCACCGAATGCACCGGCGGCGCCATGGCGGTGACCGACGAGAATCTCGCCGATCGCTATCACACCCATTGCGATCCCCGGCTCAACGCCGGCCAGAGCATCGAACTGGCGTTCCTGCTAGCCGAGATGCTCAATCAGGAGATGAAGGAGCGCGATCGGGCAGCCGCCTGATCGCGCTCCAACCGGCCAGAGCGATAGGCTCGGCCCGTTCAACCAGAACCGGGTCGAGTCGCGCTTCTTTTGATCTGCAGTGACGTCCGGGCCGCAGGTGATGCGGCCCGACCCGAGTTCATTTTAATCCGCTCTGGCGGCAGGCAGGCGCCAGGGCTCTTCGAGCCGGGCTTCGACCAATTGCAGCATATGGTCCAGCTTGCGCACCGCCTGATCGTCACAGAGGCGGACCGCGTCCGAAATCTGGCTGACGAGCGCGCCGATGGCGCCGGTGCCATGCACCAGCATGAGGCTCTCCGCCTCGTCCTGCCATATGAGCTCTGCCTCCATCCTCCGAGCTTAGCGGTGCCGGCCGGGGAGGCCAGTGCGTAGATTCACGGAAAGCATGGCGGAGCGGGAATAGCGCTTTTCGACCATGGAAAGCGCTCGCTTCCGATCCGCCTTGACTTGCCCCACCCCGCCCCATAATGACGCCGCTCCGCTCGCACGGCCCCTTCGTCTAGCGGTCTAGGACGTCGCCCTCTCACGGCGAAAACACGGGTTCGAGTCCCGTAGGGGTCACCAAGCCTTAAGGACGTCAAGCTCACCGACGCAGACATCCCGGCGTCGCGCAGGTATTCGCCGCCTCGCCGCGTCCGGGAGGGCATGAAATGGCGAGCGTATTCCAGATCCCAACCGCCACCAGCGCGGTAGAGCGCATCCTGTCTCGCTTGGACCGCAAGCAGATCGAGGACTTCATTGAGGTGGCGATCAGCCTGCTCGCTGTCGCCAATGATCCCGATAGGGAGGACGACGACCCGGCGGAAGATGATGATCCCGCAGGCGGCAGCGTCGATGATGAGGGCGAGAAGACCTATATCGCCCGCATCCTGCCTCGCTCGCGATTCTCGGCGCGGTTGCCGAGTTCGAAAACGACATCAGACGAGAGCGGCAGCGTAACGGGATCGAGAAGGCTAGGGAGCGCGGGACCTACTGCGGCTGGCCGCCGAACATATCCGTCAACGGCATAGAAGCTCTACGGGCCAATCAAGTAGGAGCAACTGAGATCGCCAAACGACTGGGCATCTCCAGAGCGAGCGTTTATCGACTATTGAAGACTTCCCCGAGGGCTAAATAAAGTCTGCAGCATTAAAGGCGCTCGATCCGACATTTGCCACAAGGATCGCTGAGTCCGCCGTCGCTCCGCCGTTGCTGGAATAGAACACATAGGTGTCGGTACCGACTCCCAGCACAGCAATCTCTCCATTGCCTTCGCGAGCGTCGAACAGCTGCTGTGCGGCCGTAGCTGCAGCCATGAGACTCGATCGCGCTGCTCCGGTGAGCACGATGGCGGGGGTATAACCCACCGAGATGCGATCAGTACCGTCGACAAAGTCGGTGATGCGGTCAGGGCCTGCGACCACGGTCGATGCCTGGCCGGACACCATGAAGATGTCTGAGCCTGCGCCCCCCGTGAGGGTGTCGGTGCCGAGATCTCCGGACAGAAGATCGTTGCCGGTGCCGCCAACGACCAGGTCATTGCCCTGCCCACCCCGCAGCGAATCGTTACCGTCACCGCCGTCGATCGTGTCGTTGCCGAGGTTCCCGTTGGCAGTGTCATTGCCACCGCTGCCGCGGATCAAATCATCGTCGCGGCCGCCCTGGATGCGATCCGAACCATCGCCTCCGTCTAGCGTGTCATTCGCGGCATTGCCCTGGAGATAATCGCTGCCGCCGCCCCCTGAGAGGCTGTCGGCGCCATCGCTGCCACCGCTCGCGCTCTGACCGTAGAGATGGTCATTACCCGCGCCTCCCTCCAGCGTATCCGTACCCGCTCCCCCGAACAAATTGTCGTGTCCGTCATCGCCGCCAAGCGAATCGGAGCCGTCATCACCCAGGAGATAGTCATTACCCGTTCGTCCGATCAGAACATTGTTCAGCGTATTGCCCACGATAAGATCGTCGCTAGCTGAGCCGTTAGCATTTTCATATTCGCCATAAAGCCAACGTAGACTGTCAGGGTTTCCCCCATTCAATATAGTTGTTTCAGCATCTAGCTGACTCATCACGATGCCTACCAGATGATCAGCTCCGGTGATGGACACACCCAGGTTGATGTAGACGCCATCCTCGTAGAATTGGGCTTCGATCGTGTCAATTCCGCCCTTATCGAAATACGTACGATACCCAATATTCCCGGCTTCTATGATGTCATTTCCCGCCCCACTAGTCCCAGAACCTTCACCATATACCTGTTGAAGAGCGATCACATCCAAGATCATCGGAGTATATGCGTTGAGATACGGGTCCTCATGTTCATCATCATAGGACATGATGGTGAAATATTCTTTGTTCAGGCTAGCGCCGCTGGTGATTGAAAACCCCAGCTTCTGAAAGCCGGCGCTTACAAGGGCTGAAAAGTCGGACGTGACTTGGTCAACGCCGAACGATGAGACAAACGGGTGGGACAAGCCGAAAGAATGTCCCAACTCATGCATCAGGACCTCCTTGACCTTGCTGAACTCGCCGAAGGAGAGATCTTCGCCAAAAATTGACGAGTCCGGATTTATAAAGATGTCACCCCGGGAACCGGAGTATCCAAAGCTGTCCGTGGCCAAGGCGGATTCGCCGAGTATGTCCGGATTGGAAGGGCGGTAGAACGTGATGTTGATATCGGAGAGATCGAACGGGCCGACGCTTGATGGATCGGCGATTGAACTGATCGAGGTCGTATCGTAGTCGACTACCGTGGCGAAGTTCAGGTTCGCGAACTGCTGGAATACTCCTAAGATTCCTTGAATGTTGGACAGATTGGTAGACTGCCACGGGACCTCATTGTCGAGCCCGAGGGCGTAGGGTCCAGTGGCAAATCCGTCCGACACGCTGACGCGGATCTGGCCATTGATGCGGAAGTCACTGATCCCGCTTGCATCAAGATTGAACATCGCGCGCGTGAACAGCGAAGTTGGAGTGTATGCTGAATAAAGCGCCATCCAACTGCCCCCGGTCGATCCCTAATGCCCCGACCCCTTGGTTGGCCCCAGGGTCTCGCCAGTGTCAACGATGGCGCTGAAACGAATCCTCCGATTTGGATGATGTGTGACGCGCGCGGATTATTGGATGGACCTGAACCAACTGCGAGACAAGTTGGCGGATCAGGCGTGACCCTTCATGAAGATCGACGCCAGTTCCCGCTCGTTCAGCGGTTCGATGAACTTGCAACCGGCTTCGAAATCCTTCGACCAGATCACGCTTGCGCGCACGATGTCGGCATTGGGCAGCTTCAGCGTAATCTTGGTACCGCGCGGCAGGTCGCAAAACACTTCCAGCCGGGCGCCGCGCGTCGTAACGTCGAGCACGCGGCACAGCGCACGCTCAGGGCGGCCGCCGGTGCCGTAACGCGCCCGCACATCAGCGGGGAGCCGCTCCTCGCCGCGGCGATGTTCCAACACGGTAACCTCTGATGAAAACATCCGCATTCCTTCCGCGATGGAAGCATGCCTAACACGGCGTTTATTACTGCGCGGTAAAACGCTACCGGAATGACCGTTGCAGCCAGTCGATTATCGCAATGTCAGCAAGGCGCGCACGCCCAAGCTGTCGATGCCGCGATTTTGCCGGCTGAAAATGGTGGCGTGGCTGAGGTGTATCCAGGACGCCTCGACAGACATATGCTCGTTGGCCCGCCAGCCCAGCGCCAATTCCGGCTCGAAGGTGACGGGTGAACCAAGATCAACCCGCCGCCCCTCGCGATAGGCACGCGATGGCCCGTCGTTGACCGAAACGCCGATCCCGGGCCGAACATAGACCCGCGTTCCGAATGTCCAGTTGAGTCCCGCAGCGACATAGTCGGTCCCCCCGTTCAGGCTTTTCGAAACCAGCAGATGCGGCGCGGGCCGGCCGATTGATCGAAACGACTGGATGGGATCGCCGATCCATCCGGCCTTGATGTCCTGTCCGGTTTCGAACTTGGTTTCGGACATAGTAACATCGTGCTGATACACGCCGAGCCACAGCTGGTCTGCGCGTGCGCCGGATGCCAATGGAAGCAGGGCGATGGTCAGCGCGGCAGGAATTGCTTTCATCGCGGGCACAACGCGCACCGCTCGTGACCGATCCATGCCATCACAGCAACAATCACCCCCTGGAAAGGCGCACTGCCGATCCGGCAACAGAGTCTTAATCTATGTGGCTGTGATCAGTTCGGGAAAACCTAAACTTCAGGCAGATATCCGTGGGAGCGGCACATGTCGAAACGGCACGGCGCCAGGCACAAGCTCGATCGCAGAATCGCTGAGCATATCTGGGGGCGCGCCAGGAGCCCGGTCAATACCCGCCCCTATAGCCCCGGCCAACATGGCCAGCGCCGCAAGAGCAAGATCTCGGACTATGGCCTCGAGCTGAAGGCCAAGCAGAAGCTCAAAGGCTATCATGGCAAGTTCCATTCGCGCTGATCAACGCTTCGTCCGGCTTTCCGGCAGAATCGATGGCCCTTGCAGTCTTTTGCTCCTCCCATTTGGCCGTGCTCACCGAGACATGATCTCCTTCAAGTTCGAACCGCCCGGGCGCTTTCGTCACGGCGGTATCGGGCCGGGTCGAGCTGAAGGTGCACGCTCGGGAATGTCGATCGTCGACGGCTCGCGTCGTGCGTTTCTGTAGAGGCAGCAAAGGCACATCCGCATGAAGCAGTTGACCGAGGAGCATATGTCCATCCTTCGCCGCCATATGGTCGAGGTGATCGAGATCGAATATGACCTGATGAGCGAGGAAATCGGGCATCTGCGCCCCGCCCCGCCGATTCGCGCCGCCCTGCTCAAGGTACCGCGTCACCATTTCGTACCGCTTCAGTTCACCCTGATGGCCTATCAGGACCGCCCGCTGCCGATCGGCTTCGACAAGACGATCTCACAGCCCTTCATGTCGGCCCTGATGGTCGACATGCTCGAACTCACCCCCGCCTCCAAGGTGCTCGAAGTGGGCACCGGCTTGGGCTATCAGACCGCCCTGCTCGCCGAACTGGCAGGAGAGGTCTGGAGCGTCGATGTGGTGGAGGAATTCATCGCCACGGCGGCATCGCTTCTGGAGCAGTTCGACTATGCCAATATCAGCCTTCGGGTGGGCGACGGAACGCGCGGCTGGGCGGACGCGGCGCCCTTCGACGCGATATTGGTCAGCGCCGCAGCGCGTGAAATCCCCGAGGCGCTGATCCGCCAGCTCAAGCCCGGCGGCCGCCTTGTCCTGCCCGTCGGAGACGAAAACGGGCAACGGCTCGCCCAGATCCGCTGGGACGGCAGCAGCCAAGCTTCGGTACGCGAGATCATGGGCGTGCTGTTCACGCAGCTGGAAACCCTGTGACGCACCGGCACCGCGATCCAGTGAATGCCTTCATTCATCCTCGTCATCCGGATCGGTGGATCCGAACGAACTCTCTTCGTCATCATGGACAGGCTCGCCCGCGAAGGCATCAAAGTCGAGGCGGCCGCTTGCGATCATATCGTTCATCTTTTCCACCAGATCGGGCACATCGTCCGGAATCAGCGACGCCGGATTGGACCCGCTCCCACGCTCGGTGTCGATGACCGCGAGATGCTCGATGTCGAGCGCGTCGGATGCGACATCCTGCGCCTGCCCTTCATCGCGCTGCTCGCTGTTGGGTTCGATATCGGCGGGATCACGTGGCATCATGGGAAAGTCCTCCTGCGGTGCTAAACTGCGGGAGGTTTTCCCGGTTCCGAGGGATGTCGAATGCAGGGCTCGATCCCGTCCGGATTGTTCTGCGGGCCGGGCAGCTCCCGCATGCGAAGCTTCTCCCTGCCGGGGGCGGCGGCGGGCCAGTCCACCTCCTCCAGCTTCAAGACGCGTTCTTCGCGACCAGCGGCTATCCGCCGCATCCGCTCCGGCCGGGCCTGGGTCATCGGACATATGCGCTTGCAGCCGTGTTGCTGGCCTTCGTCGGCCTGATGCCTTCGGCCGCGATTCGCCGGAGCGGCACCCTCCGTTCATCGAGTAGCCAAGGCGCGTCGCGGCTTGCGCGATCTGGCTACGCAACATGATTGCTGAAAGCTGCGCTAGTTGGGCAAGGGACTTTTGTAGGCTTCACTCCGCGGGTCATATATGTATAGCAGCCACCGCGAAGGTCCGTCGGTACGGACCAGGGGGAGCTTGCCGCCGGATGACCTATCCGCCGAATCAGGGTTTGTACGATTTCCGCAATGAACATGATGCTTGCGGCGTCGGGTTCATCGCCAACATCCGTGGCGCCAAGTCCAACACGGTCGTACAGCGCGGCCTCGAGATCCTCCTCAAGATCGACCATCGCGGTGCCGTGGGCGCGGATCCGCTGCTCGGCGATGGCGCCGGTATCCTGATCCAGATCCCGGATGCGCTGCTGCGCGACTGGGCGGCCGGCGCCGGCCTCACCCTTCCGCCCGCCGGTGATTATGCGGTCGCTATGTGCTTCCTGCCGCAAAATGATTCCGCGCGCGCATTCGGCATCGCGCATTTCGAGAAGTTGATCGTCAAGGAAGGCCAAAGCCTGATCGGCTGGCGCGACGTGCCCGTCGACACGACCGGCCTGGGTCAGGCCGTTCTCGATGAGATGCCGGTCATCCGGCAAGCCATCATCGGCCGCGGCCCGGACTGCGCCGATCAGGATGCTTTCGAGCGCAAGCTGCTCTCAATCCGCAAGCAAACCCAGAATCCGCTCGCCGAACTCGAAGCCACGCACGGCCTGCCGGGTCTCACCGACTTCTACATGCCGTCCTTTTCGAGCCGCACGGTCGTCTATAAGGGGCTGCTGCTCGCCGGCCAGGTCGGCAGCTTCTATCGCGACCTCGGTGATCCGCTCACCACCTCGGCGATCGCACTGGTCCACCAGCGCTTCTCGACCAACACCTTCCCAAGCTGGAAGCTGGCGCACCCCTATCGCTTCATCGCCCACAATGGCGAGATCAATACGGTGCGCGGCAACGTCAACTGGATGAACGCGCGCCGCCGCACCATGGAATCGGAGCTGCTGGGCTCCGATCTCGACAAGATGTGGCCGATCATCCCGCACGGCCAGTCGGACACCGCCTGCCTGGACAATGCGCTCGATCTTCTCGTCGCCGGCGGCTACTCGCTCGCCCATGCGGTGATGATGCTCATTCCCGAAGCCTGGGCGGGCAATCCGATGATGGATCCGGCACGGAAGGCCTTCTACGAATATCACGCCGCGCTGATGGAGCCATGGGATGGCCCCGCCGCCGTCGCCTTCACCGACGGCCGCCAGATCGGCGCCACGCTCGATCGCAACGGCCTGCGGCCGGCGCGCTTCTGCGTGACTGACGACGATCATGTCGTGATGGCCTCCGAGTCGGGCGTGCTGCCAATCCCCGAGGAGAACATCGTCCGCAAATGGCGGCTGCAGCCGGGCAAGATGCTGCTGATCGACATGGAGCAGGGCCGAATCATCGAGGACGAAGAGATCAAGGCCAGCCTTGCCAGCGCCAAGCCTTATGCCAAGTGGTTGGAGGCGGCGCAGTACAAGCTCAAGGATCTCGAGGCGCTGGAGACGGCCGAGGCTCCCGCCCTGCCGAATGATCCCCAGACCCTGCTCGATCGCCAGCAGGCGTTCGGCTACACGCAGGAGGATATTGCCAAGTTCCTCGAGCCGATGGCCCGCAACGGCGAGGATCCGATCGGGTCGATGGGAACCGACACGCCGATCGCGGTGCTCTCGAGCAAGTCGCGGCTGCTCTACGATTATTTCAAGCAGAACTTCGCTCAGGTCACCAACCCGCCGATCGATCCGATCCGCGAGGAGCTGGTCATGTCGCTGGTGTCGATGATCGGTCCGCGTCCCAACCTGCTGGGGCGCCAGGCCGGCACCCACAAGCGTCTTGAGGTCGATCAGCCGATCCTCACCAACGGGGATCTGGCCAAGATCCGTTCGGCCGAGGCCCAACTCGACGGCGCCTTCCGCACCCAGACGATCGACATCACCTGGGAGGCTGCAGCCGGTGCTGCCGGACTTGCCGCTGCGATCAAGGAAATGTGCTGGGCCGCCACCGAAGCTGTCCTGGCCGACAAGAATATCCTGATCCTGTCCGATCGGGCGCAGGATGCGCACCGCATCGCGATGCCATCGCTGCTGGCGACCGCGGCTGTCCACCATCATCTCGTCAAGCAGGGGCTGCGCATGCAGACCGGCCTGGTCGTCGAGAGCGGCGAAGCGCGCGAGGTCCACCATTTCTGCGTCCTCGCGGGCTATGGCGCGGAAGCGGTGAACCCGTATCTCGCCTTCGACACGCTCGAAGAGATCCGCGTCCGCCAGGCGCTGCCGCTGTCCGGCTACGAGGTTCGGAAGAACTATATCAAGGCTGTCGGCAAGGGCATTCTCAAGGTCATGTCCAAGATGGGCATCTCGACCTATCAGAGCTATTGCGGCGCACAGATCTTCGACGCGATCGGGCTGTCCTCGTCGTTCGTCGAACGCTATTTCACGGGCACGGCGACCACCATCGAAGGCATTGGCCTTGCCGAGATCGCGGTGGAGACAGTCCGCCGCCACGCCGCTGCCTATGGCGACAATCCGATCTATCGCAACATGCTCGATGTGGGCGGGGTCTATGGCTATCGCGTCCGTGGCGAGGACCATGCCTGGACGCCCGAAAACATCGCCTCGCTTCAACATGCGGTGCGCGGCAACAGCCAGGATCGCTACGCCGAGTTCGCCCGGTCGATCAACGAGCAGAGCGAGCGGCTGCTGACGATCCGCGGTCTGATGCGGCTGAAGCCGGCCGATCGCCCGATCGATATCAGCGAAGTCGAGCCGGCGTCGGAGATCGTCAAGCGCTTCGCCACGGGCGCAATGAGCTTCGGCTCGATCTCACGCGAGGCGCACACCACGCTGGCGGTGGCGATGAACCGCATTGGCGGCCGCTCCAACACCGGCGAAGGCGGCGAGGAGCCGGATCGCTTCGTGCCGCTGGCCAACGGCGATTCGATGCGCTCGGCCATCAAGCAGGTCGCCTCGGGCCGGTTCGGCGTCACCGCCGAATATCTGGTCAATGCCGACGACATCCAGATCAAGATGGCGCAGGGCGCCAAGCCCGGCGAAGGCGGCCAGCTGCCCGGCGACAAGGTCGACAAGAACATCGCCAAGGTGCGCCACTCGACCCCCGGCGTTGGCCTGATCTCGCCCCCGCCGCACCATGACATCTATTCGATCGAGGATCTGGCGCAGCTCATCCATGACCTGAAGAACGTCAACACCGGTGCGCGGATCTCGGTGAAGCTCGTCTCCGAGGTTGGAGTCGGCACGGTCGCTGCCGGTGTCTCGAAGGCGCGCGCCGACCATGTGACGATCTCCGGCTATGAAGGCGGCACCGGCGCCTCGCCGCTCACATCGCTGACCCACGCCGGCAGCCCATGGGAGATAGGCCTGGCCGAAACCCAGCAGACCCTGCTGCTCAATGGCCTGCGCAGCCGTATCGCGGTGCAGGTCGACGGCGGCATCCGCACCGGCCGCGACGTCGCGATCGGCGCGCTGCTCGGTGCCGACGAGTTCGGCTTCGCAACCGCGCCGCTGATCGCCGCCGGCTGCATCATGATGCGCAAATGCCATCTCAACACCTGTCCGGTCGGCGTCGCCACGCAGGATCCGGTATTGCGCGCGCGCTTCACCGGCCAGCCAGAGCACGTCATCAACTACTTCTTCTTCGTCGCCGAGGAACTGCGCGCGATCATGGCCGAGATGGGCTTCCGCACGGTTCAGGAGATGGTCGGCCGGGTCGATCGGCTCGAAACCCGCGCCGCGCTGGATCACTGGAAGGCGCATGGGATCGATCTCAGCCGCCTGCTCCACCAGGCGCAACCGGCGATGGGCAACACGCTGCACCATTCCAAGTTCCAGGACCATGGCCTCGACGGGGCGCTCGACAACGACCTGATCGCCGCTGCGGCGCCCGCGCTCGAACGTGGCGAGCATGTCGTGATCGAGCGGCCGGTGCTGAACGTCAATCGTACCGTCGGCGCGATGCTGTCGGGCGAAGTGGCGCGGCGCTACGGACATGCCGGACTGCCGGAAAACAGCATCACCATCCGCCTTACCGGCGTCGCCGGGCAGAGCTTCGGCGCGTTCCTCGCCCATGGCGTCACGCTCGAACTGACCGGCGATGGCAATGACTATGTCGGCAAGGGACTTTCCGGCGGCCGCGTCGTCGTCCGCCAGCCTGGGCATGTCAGCCGCGATCCACTGGAGAATATCATCGTCGGCAATACGGTGCTGTACGGCGCGATCGCCGGCGAAGCCTATTTCCAGGGCGTCGCCGGCGAGCGCTTCGCCGTGCGCAACTCGGGCGCAATCGCGGTGGTAGAGGGCACCGGCGATCATGGCTGCGAATATATGACCGGCGGCGTCGTCGCGGTGCTGGGCCAGACCGGGCGCAACTTCGCCGCTGGTATGTCGGGGGGCATCGCCTATGTGCTCGACGTCGATGGCCGCTTCCGCGACCGCTGCAATCCGGCGATGGTCGATGTCGAGCCCATCAACGCTGCCCCCGACGCGGATGAGGGTACGGGCCGGCCGCAGCAGCGCCCCGCAAGCGTCCACGATTATGGCATGGGCGACATGCTCCGCCATGACGCGGATCGGTTGCGCATCCTGCTCGAGCGACATCATCTGCACACCGGCAGCGCCCAGGCGCGTGCCCTCCTCGACGACTGGCAGACCACCATCACCCGGTTCGTGAAGGTGATGCCGCGAGACTATCGCCGCGCGCTGCAGCAGCTGGAGGCCGAGCGCCTCGCTGCCGCTGATATCGCCGCGGAATGACCGGAGAATAAAGATGGGCAAGGCAACCGGTTTTCTCGAGATCGAGCGCAAGGAGCGCAGCTATCTGAAGCCTGCGGAGCGGCTGAAGACCTGGAACGAGTTCGTCCTGCCAATGCCGGACAAGGAACTGCGAGATCAGGCTTCCCGCTGCATGAATTGCGGCATCCCGTTCTGCCATACCGGCTGTCCGGTGAACAACATCATCCCGGACTGGAACCATCTGGTCTATGAGTCCGATTGGAAGAACGCACTTGAAGTGCTTCATTCAACAAATAATTTTCCGGAATTTACCGGCCGCATCTGCCCTGCGCCGTGCGAGGCGGCATGCACGCTGAACATCCAGGACACACCGGTCGCGATAAAGTCGATCGAATGCGCTATCGTCGATCGGGGATGGGAGGAAGGCTGGATCGTACCAATGCCGCCGGCTCGCAAGACCGGCAAGTCGGTGGCCGTCGTGGGATCGGGACCCGCCGGCATGGCATGCGCGCAGCAACTCGCCCGCGCCGGACATAGCGTCACGCTGTTCGAGAAGAACGATCGGATGGGAGGCCTGCTCCGTTATGGCATCCCCGACTTCAAGATGGAGAAGCACCTCGTCAATCGGCGCCTGGTGCAGATGGAGGCCGAAGGGATCACCTTTCGCACCAGCACCGAGGTCGGTGTTCAGGTTTCCATCGATTCGCTCCGGGAGAATTTCGACGCGGTCGTGCTTTCCGGCGGCGCTGAAAAGCCGCGCCCGCTGGAGATCCCGGGCTTCGAGCTCCCAGGCGTCCGCTATGCGATGGAATTCCTTACCCAGCAGAACAAGCGTAACGCCGGAGACGACGAACTCCGCGCCGCCCCGCGCGGCACGCTGACCGCGACCGGCAAGCATGTCGTCGTGATCGGCGGGGGTGATACCGGATCGGATTGCGTCGGCACCTCCAACCGCCATGGCGCCGCATCGGTCACCCAGCTGGAGATCATGCCGCGGCCGCCCGAGAAGGAGGCGAAGGCGCTGTCCTGGCCGCATTGGCCACTCAAGCTGCGCACTTCCTCGAGCCACGAGGAAGGCTGTGAGCGCGACTGGTCGGTGGTGACGAAACGCGCCGTCGGGACCAACGGCCAGCTGACCGCGCTCGAATGCATCCGCGTCGAGTGGGTCGGCGGCAAGATGCAGGAAGTMGCCGGCAGCGAGTTCACGCTCAAAGCCGACCTGGTGCTGCTGGCGATGGGCTTTGTCGGCCCCAACACCGCCGGTCTCATCGAACAGGCAGACGTCGAACTCGATGCACGGGGCAATGTGAAGGCGGATACGAGCGGATACGCGACCAGCCAAGACGGCATCTTCGCCTGCGGCGACATGCGCCGCGGTCAAAGTCTGGTCGTGTGGGCAATCCGTGAAGGCCGCCAGTGCGCCCGCGCGGTCGATCTTCACCTGATGGGCAAGAGCGACCTGCCGAGCTGAAAGGTCGGGATAGGGAGGATCTGCTTTCCTAGTCTGATCCGTCAATCCAGCGAAAGCTGGAATCTCGGCAAGGCTCCTGCCTCGACATCTTCTCCTAATGCCTGAGACTCCAGCTTTCGCTGGAGTGACGATAAAAGGGAGGATGCGAAACCCCTTGTCGAACCCGGCCGCGCCCTTATCTTGGTTGCGCGGGCCGGGCCCCTCTGGCGATCGAAACCGATCGTGATGTCGGACCGCATCGAGCAATGCTCGGTGCCGCGGGGTCCCCTCTTCCTCAGCGCCGAGCGCGAAATCGAGGGAGATACAAGTTGACCCATCCGAATATGAATTGCCCTGTCTGCGCGGTACCGCTGACGATGAGCGAACGTCAGAATGTCGAGATCGACTATTGTCCGCAATGCCGCGGCGTCTGGCTCGACCGCGGCGAGCTCGACAAGATCATCGAGCGATCGGCCGCAGAAGCCGTGCCTGCGCCGCAGGGACGCGAGCAGCACTATGCGCCGCCGCCCCAACAGCAGCCCTTTGGCTATGATCCGCGCTACAAGCACAAGCGGAAGAAGTCGTTTCTGGAAGAGCTTTTCGACTGACCCGCGCGTCAGACGCCTGAGAAGCCGGGCTCCACCGGAGTAACGCCATAAGGAAAAAGAAGAGGGGCGCCGGATCTCTCTGGCGCCCCTCTTTCCGTCAGGCCGATTACGCCGCCTGCTTGGCCCGGCTCGCGCGCTTGCGCTCATGCGGGTCGAGGTGGCGCTTGCGCAACCGGATCGACTTCGGCGTCACTTCCACCAGTTCGTCGTCGTCGACATAGGCGATCGCCTGTTCCAGCGTCATCCGCTTCGGCGGGGTCAGCCGGATCGCGTCGTCCTTGCCACCCGAAGCACGGAAGTTGGTAAGCTGCTTCGCCTTCATCGGGTTGACTTCGAGATCGTCGGTCTTGGCATTCTCGCCGATGATCATGCCCTCATAGAGAGCCTCGCCATGCGCGACGAAGAGAATGCCCCTCTCCTCGAGCGGGCCAAGCGCATAGCTGTTCGCCTCGCCAGCACCGTTCGAGATCAGCACGCCGTTCTTGCGGCCCTCGATATTGCCCTTGTGGGGGCCATATTTCTCGAACAGCCGGTTCATGATGCCAGTGCCGCGGGTGTCCGACAGGAACTCGCCATGATAGCCGATCAGGCCGCGCGATGGCGCCGAGAAGGTGATGCGGGTCTTGCCGCCGCCCGAGGGGCGCATGTCGAGCAGCTCGGCCTTGCGGATCGCCATCTTCTCGACGACGGTCCCCGAATATTCCTCATCCACGTCGATGACCACGGTCTCGTACGGCTCTTCCTTGCCGCCCTGCTCATTCTCGCGGAACAGCACGCGCGGGCGCGAAATGCCGAGCTCGAACCCCTCGCGGCGCATCGTCTCGATCAACACGCCGAGCTGGAGCTCGCCGCGACCAGCGACTTCGTAGCTGTCCTTGTCGGCGCTCTCGGTCACCTTGATCGCGACGTTCGATTCCGCTTCGCGGAACAGGCGGTCGCGGATCATCCGGCTCGTCACCTTGGTGCCTTCGCGACCAGCCATCGGGCTGTCGTTGACGGCGAAGCGCATCGACAGCGTCGGCGGATCGATCGGCTGCGCATGCAGCGGCTCGGACACGGTCGGATCGGCGATGGTGTTCGCCACCGTCGCAACGGCGAGACCGGCTATCGAGATGATGTCGCCCGCATTGGCTTCTTCGACCGGAACCCGCTCCAGGCCACGAAACGCCATGATCTTGGACGCACGGCCGGTCTCGACGATCTTGCCGTCCGGATCGAGTGCGTGAATCGCCTGGTTGGTCTTGACCGAACCCGAGAATACCAGGCCAGTGAGGATCCGACCGAGGAAATTGTCGCGGTCGAGCAGGGTCACCAGGAACTTGAAGGGTCCGTCCGGATCGGCGGCCGGCGCCGGCACATGATCGACGATCTTCTGGAACAGCGGCTTGAGGGTGCCCTCGCGCGCCTGCGGGTTTTCGCTGGCATAACCGTTGCGGCCGCTGGCGAAGAGAACCGGGAAATCGAGCTGCTCGTCGGTGGCGTCGAGCGAGACGAAGAGGTCGAATACTTCGTCCAGAACTTCCTGGGTGCGCTCGTCGGGCCGGTCGATCTTGTTGACGACCACGATCGGGCGCAGGCCCAGCGCCAGCGCCTTGCCCGTCACGAACTTGGTCTGCGGCATCGCGCCTTCGGATGAATCGACCAGCAGAATCACGCCGTCAACCATCGACAGGATGCGCTCGACCTCACCGCCGAAGTCGGCGTGGCCGGGCGTGTCGACGATATTGATGCGCGTGCCTTCCCACTCGACCGAAGTGCATTTCGCCAGAATGGTGATCCCGCGCTCCTTCTCGAGATCATTCGAATCCATCGCGCGTTCTTCGATGCGCTGGTTGTCGCGGAAGGTGCCCGACTGACGGAATAGCTGGTCGACGAGCGTGGTCTTGCCATGATCGACGTGCGCAATGATCGCCACGTTGCGGAGGCTCATGATTCTGATGATCCTGATTGGAGGTATTTGCCGGCCGCATAGCTGAATTGGCGCAACGCAACAAGGCCGGAACCGAGTGAGCGATGCGGCGGCGCTGATCTCGCAACCGCAATGCGCGCCGCGACGGGCAAAAAAAGGGGCCGGTTCGTTGGAACCGACCCTTGAGTTATTAGGAGAGGATGCCTGAAAGGCCCGTTCCTTTTGCGGTGCAGCGTTCGATTCGACAACTGCTCATGCAACAACGATAGATGCAATTTTTGCAATCATTGCATTTTGAGCATTTGCACCAGCTGGATCGGAGTAGGGCCGCAGACCGTATCGCTTGAATAATGCACCTCTTGCCGCCATCTTCCGCCTCGTCAAAACATAGGGAGATGCCGGCAATGGCCAGCACGACGACGACCGAAGAACCTGATCTCGTCCTGCAGGCGCCGGCACCCGTCAAGGTGCTCGCTCCCGATAAGGCCGCCGGCCTCGTCCCTCTGAAGGACGAGCAGCGCAGCCAGCTCGATGAAAAGGTCGACAGCTTCGTCGACGAGCTGGTGGCGCAGGACGTCAATAGCCCCGAGTTCGGCAAGCGGGTTGATTCGATCAGCAACATGGGCCGTCGTGAAATCGCCGAGGCCGCGGGTCAGTCGAACCGTTTTCTCGATCGCCCGGTGCGCGCGATCGACGCCGACACCGGCGTCGGCGCCGATCTCGCCCAGCTGCGGCGGACGATCGAGGATCTCGACCCGGGCAGCAAGGGCGACCTGTTCACGCGCAAGAAGCTGTTCGGCATCTTTCCGTTCGGCAATCGAATGCGCGACTATTTCGACAGCTACAAATCGGCGCAGAGCCATATCTCCTCCATCCTGCGCAGCCTTGCGTCGGGCAAGGACGAGCTGATCAAGGATAACGCCGCCATCGATGTCGAGCGGCAGAATCTCTGGGCGGCGATGGGCAGGCTCGAGCAGATGATCCATCTCTCGAAGACGCTCGACGAGCGGCTCGAGACCAAGGCGCTCGAACTCGACAGCAGCGATCCCGAAAAGGCCAAGGCAATCCGCGAAACGGCGCTCTTCTACGTGCGCCAACGCAGTCAGGACCTGCTTACCCAGATGGCGGTGACGGTGCAGGGCTATCTGGCGCTCGATCTCGTCAAGAAGAACAATGTCGAACTGGTCAAGGGTGTCGACCGCGCCTCCACCACGACGGTAGCGGCGCTGCGCACGGCGGTCACCGTCGCGCAGGCCCTGACCAACCAGAAGCTGGTGCTCGAGCAGATCACCGCTCTCAACAGCACGACTGCGAACATGATCGATTCCACCGGGGAGATGCTCAAGAACCAGACCGGCGAGATCCACAAGCAGGCGGCCGCCTCGACCATTCCGGTCGAGACGTTGCAGCGGGCGTTCCAGAACATCTACGACACGATGGACGCGATAGACCGCTTCAAGGTCGAAGCGCTGTCCTCGATGAAGCAGACCGTCGGCACGCTTACTACCGAAGTCGAGAAGTCGCGCGGCTATATCGCGCGGGCCGAGGGCGCGGCGCAAAGCCAGGCCGAGCCTTTCCGGGCGCTGGAATAGCCGCCATGGTCGACAGCCGCGGCACCATGGATCGCGCCGAGGAAATCCTCGAAAGGGTCCGCGCGCGCACCTCGCCCCGGCAGATCAAGGCGCATCGGCGGCGCGTGGCCGGCTTCTTCCGCCGCGTGAAATATGCGTTCTTCGCGGTGCTCGGCGTGATGCTAGCCGCCGGATTGATCGGTACGTTCATAACTCCACTGGGTATCGGCGGCTTTTTCCTGATGCTGGTCGCGATGGCGATCGTCTTCTTCGGCATCCTCGGCTGGCCGCACGCTGCCGAGCCGACCCCGGAGCAGATGGCGAAGAGCGATCTGCCGCTGCTGCCCTCGCAGACCGAACGCTGGCTCGAAGCGCAGCGCCCTGCCCTTCCCGCCCCGGCGCAGCGGCTTGCAGACGAGATCGGCATCAAGCTCGAGGCGATCGGTCCGCAGCTTGCCACGCTCGACGCCCGTGCGCCCGCGGCCTACGAACTGCGCAAGCTGATGGCGGAGGAACTGCCGGAACTGATCGACGGCTATAAGCGCGTGCCCGAAGCAATGCGCCGCGCCGACCGCAACGGCAGTTCGCCCGACAAGCAGCTTGTCGAGGGCCTGCGGGTTGTCGACGAGCAGTTGGTACGGATGGCCGAACAACTCGCGAGCGGCGACCTCGACAAGCTCGCCACGCAGGGGCGTTATCTCGAGCTGAAATATCGCGGAGAGGACGGCGAGACGAGGTAAGCCATTCCGTCACAGGGACGGAGCGGGTCAAGGGGGCGAACCTCTACTGAGATCCCGGCATCCGCCGGGATGACGAGCCTGGCTGGTCGACCCTGTCCGCCTGTCTGATCCCCGTCACAAGCCTTTCGATCGCATCGGGATAGGATGGGCCGCCGCAGGTCGTCAGCGCCTCGGGGATATCGATCCGCCGCGCCTTCGGGATCGACCGCGACAGCAGCGGATGCTCCAGCATCTCGGTGCCCTTGTCGGTCACGCGGCCGCCATTGTCGACGATCAGGAAGTCGGGCCGGGCCATCGCCATCTCCTCGATCGACAGATAAGACAGCATCGGCCGGTTCAGTCGCGTCGCAAGGTTCACCAGCCCAGCGCGGTGCATGATCTCGTCGATCAGGGTGCCCTGCCCGGTCAGATAGCCGCGCCGCTGATAATAAGCCGCGGTCCGGCCCCTGCCCGGCGGGTTGCCCGGCTTCGCCAGGCGGCTGCGCATCGATGCGATCAACGCCTCGCCGCGCGCCGGGTGGCCGATCGCCGCGGCGACCATCCTGGTGGTGCTCTCGATGCTCGCCAAATCATCGTCCCGGGGCAGGTCGATGATCGTGACCTTGTGGCTTCTAAGCACCGCCAGCGCCGCCGGAGTGCCGAAACCGGACGTAAATACAAGGTCGGGCTTCAGCGTCAGCATCTCCTCGGCGCTGCCGCGGATCGCCGGGAAGCGGCGCGCCTTCGCCACGCCCCACGACATCGCCGGATCGTGCGAGAAGCGATTGAGCGCGACGATCTGCGAAGGATCGGCGAGCGCGAGCAGATATTGATCGGCGCACAGGCTCAGCGACACGATCCGCTTCGGAGCGGCGGTGGCGGGCGCCGCGCAGAGCAGTGCCGCGGCCAGCAGGAACCAGCGATGATTTCGGAACCGCATCGCCTTCTCAATCGAAGATCGGGCGGCTAGGGTCAAGCGAGCGCGATGACCATCAGCCCCCTAACCCGACGCATGTTGCTGATTGCCGCTCTCGCGCTGGCCGCGACGCTGCTTGGCGTCGGATCGCTGCTGACCGGGCCGACCCGCTTCGGATCCCGCGAGATCATCGAGATCCTCTCCGGCAGCGGTGACCCCATGCTGCGCGCCGTGCTGCTGGAGCTGCGCTTGCCGCGAGCGTTGCTGGGGCTGCTGGTCGGTGCGATGCTTGGCCTCGCCGGTGCGGTGCTGCAGGGCTATCTGCGCAATCCACTCGCCGAGCCTTCGGTGCTCGGCACCTCCAACGCGGCCGCCCTCGGCGCGGTGGTCGCCCTCTATTTCGGGCTGACGCAAGCCCATCCGCTGAGCCTGCCGCTGCTGGCTATCGGTGGCGCGCTGATCGGTCTGGCGCCGCTGATGCTGCTCGCCGGCCGCGCCGAAAGCCCGCTGTCGCTGATCCTCGCCGGCATAGCGGTCGGCACGCTGTCCGGCGCCGGGATCAGCCTTGCGCTCAACCTCGCGCCGAATCCCTTCGCGGCGATGGAGATCATGAGCTGGCTGATGGGCTCGCTGGAGGATCGCTCCTTCGTCCATCTCTGGCTTGCTCTGCCGTGCATCGCCATCGGCGCGGTGCTGCTGTTGTGGAACGGCCGGGCGCTCGATGCGCTCACCCTTGGCGAGGATGCGGCGCAAACCCTCGGCGTCGACCTGCGCGCCCTGCGCTGGCGACTCCTCGGCGGGATCGCGATCGGCGTCGGCGGAGCGGTGGCGGTGTCCGGGGCGATCGGGTTCGTCGGGCTGATCGTGCCGCATCTGCTACGTCCGCTCGGCGATCGTTCGCCATCGGCGCTGCTGCTGCCTTCCGCTCTAGGCGGAGCGGCACTGCTCAGCGCGGCCGACATCGCCGTCCGGCTGATCCCGACCGACAGCGAACTCCGCCTCGGCGTGCTGACGGCGCTGCTCGGGGTCCCGGTGTTCCTCTACCATCTGGTTCGCGAGCGACGGCTATGGTGAGTCTCACCATTTCAGCGCTGCAGGTGGTGCTTGGCAAGCGCACCGTCCTCCATGCTGTCGATGCCCGGATCGAACCCGGTGCGCTGGTCGGGGTGATCGGGCCCAACGGGGCGGGCAAATCGACGCTGGCGCGGGCCATCACCGGCTTGATCCAGCCTGCTGCGGGACAGGTCCTCATCGACGGATCAGACGTGCAGCGCGTGCCGCGCGCGAGGCTTGCGCGTCGCATCGCCTATCTGCCGCAGGGGCAGATGGTTCATTGGCCGCTGACTGTGGAGCGGCTGGTGTCGCTAGGCCGCCTGCCGCACCTGGCGCCGTTCTCCTCGGTTGGCGGTGCCGACCGGGCGGCGGTTGAGCGTGCGATGGCGCGCGCCGAAATACTCGAGCTGCGCGATCGCGTCGTAACCGAATTGTCCGGCGGAGAGCGCGCCCGCGCGCTGATCGCGCGTGCGCTTGCCGTCGAAGCGCCCGCCCTCATAGCCGACGAGCCGCTCGCGGCGCTCGATCCAGGCCATCAGCTGCAGATGATGGAGCTCCTCAAGGCGGAGGCCGCTGCCGGGACGCTGGTGATCGCGGTGCTCCATGACCTGGCGATGGCAGCGCGCTTTTGCGACAGGCTGATCCTGATCCACGAAGGCCGGCTGGTCGCCGATGGCCCTGCCTCGACCGTGCTGACCCCGGAACATCTGAGCCGCTGCTATAATATCCGGGCCTGGACCGGGACGATCGAAGATCAGCCGGTGGTGCTGCCCTTGTCGCGATCCTGACCGCCCGGCGCCGCGAAACTCAGATAGGCGAGCCGCCGCACCTCGCGCCGCCCGCGCACCACCGTAGCAAGTATCAGGCCGCAGAAGAAATTGAGCACGGCCAGGATGATCAGGCCGGTCGCGAGCAAGGCCGTCGGCAGTCGCGGTACCAGTCCGGTCTGCAGATAGGTGATGCCCAGCGGTATCGCGAGGATGATCGCGAGCAGGGCGAGCAGCCCTCCGATCGCTCCGAAGAAGAGCACCGGTTTCTCGATCCGGAACAGCGTACCGATCGTCGACAGGATCCGCCAGCCATCGCGATAGGTCGACAGCTTGGAGGTCGAACCCTCCAGCCGGGCGCCATAATGGGTGACGACCTCACCGACCGGCATCTGCAGTTCCAGCGCATGGATGCTGATCTCGGTCTCGATCTCGAAGCCCGCCGAAAGCACCGGGAAGCTCTTAACGAACCGTCGCGAAAAAACCCTATAACCTGATAAGATATCGGAGAAAGTTCTCCCAAAAAGGCGCGCCAGAAGACCTGTCAGCATCGCGTTTCCGAAGCGATGGCCACGGCGATAGGCCGCCTCCACCTCGGATCGCCGGGCGCCCACCACCATGTCGAGGCGCTCGTCGAGCATCATCCGGATCATCTCCGGCGCTGCCGATGCATCATAGGTCGCGTCACCATCGGCCATGACGTAGATCTCGGCTTCGACATCGGAGAACATGCGCCGGACGACGTTGCCTTTCCCCTGCATCCGCTCCGTGCGGACGATTGCCCCCGCCGCCCGCGCGACCTCGACGGTGCGGTCCTTGCTGTTGTTGTCGAAGACGTAGATGCGTGCGTCAGGCAGCGCCGCCTTGAAGCTGGCGATCGTCGTGGCGATCGCCGCCTCTTCATTGTAGCAAGGTAGGATCACGGCGATATCGGCTGGCATGGCGGCAGTGATAGAGGTCATTTCGGCTATTGTCATCGACCCTCAGGCGGTTGCCAGTCTGGCATGTAGTCGTTGTTGCCGACCAAGGCGCCGCGATAACGGCTTCTCGACGAGCAGATACAACAGGCAGCCCGCCGCTACGCTGATCGCGATCGACAGCAGCGCATATAGCGCCAGCGCCCGCAAGTCGGTGGCGAGGCCCAGCGCGCGCCACAGCTGGCTCGTCGCCGACAGCGTGATCATGTGCGACAGGTAGATCGAATAGGAGGCGTCGCCCAGTGCATGCAGCAGCGCCGAGCGAAACAGCCCTTGATGCGCTTCCACCACCAGCAGGCCTGCCAGCAGCAGCGCCGATGGCAGGCCGCTGGCGAGCAGGCGTGGAAGGGCGACAACCTGTGGCAGCATCATGACCCCCGCGGCGCCGATGGCCAGCATGGCCCAACCGGTAGCGGAGGATAGCCGCGCCAGGCCAGCGCCCCGGGTTGCGATCACGCCAACCGCGACGCCCAGCCCGAACTCTAGCAGCATGCCCGATGTGTAGAAGCCGCCAACGCTGTCGGGCGCCTGGCGGCTGATCGAGCCGAGCAGCACCAGCAACGCCAGGGTCGCGATCATGCCGGCGAAACGCCATGACGCCGGCACCAGCAGGAACAATCCGAACAGCAGATAGAAGAACATCTCATGATTGAGCGTCCAGCCGGGGATGACCACCGGCTCGATCATATGCGTGAGCGGGTGGCTGTAGCCGACGAACAGGAATGATGCCGCGACATGAGCAAGATCGAACCGCGAGGATTGCAGCAGGCCGGGCGAGACCAGCATGAGCGCCGTGACGAAGCCGGTAACCGCCCAGTAGAGCGGGACGATGCGCAGGATGCGGCGACGCCAGAAGGTCAGTGGCGTGTCCTGCGGACGCCCCACCGTGGTCACCCACATGATGAATCCGCTGATGACGTAGAAGATGTCGACTCCGCCCGCCAGCCCTGCCGGCCAGGGCCCGGCATAGCCCATCCGGCCAAGCTGTACGGGGACATGATAGATGAGCACCATGATCGCGGCGACGCCGCGCAGATACTGGACTCCGGCCAATTCGCCGACATCCCGCAACGCCGTGCGGCGTCGGTCGCTCTGGTCCACGGACGCGTTCAAAGATCCACCCGCCCCCGGGGCCTCCTGCCTGTAATGCCAGGCGAGCCGGCGCACGCTACGCCCCCGTCTCCTGCCCGCCACTCCTGCGCCGTCATCAGGGATTAGCGATGGCATTGCAACGCATGATCGGGCTAGCTCTCCGCCATGCACGAAGATTATGCGCTGTTCGTAGCCATCGTCGAGGCCGGCAGCCTCTCGGCCGCCGGGCGGCGCCTGCGAATCTCACCGGCGATGGCGTCCAAGCGGCTCGCGCGCCTCGAAGCCCGCCTCGGCTCTACGCTCGTCCACCGCACCACCAGGCGGCTGGTGCTGACAGACGTCGGCCAGGGCTTCTACGAGGATGTCCGCCGCATCATCGAGGAGACGCGCGCAGCGGAGGCGCGCGTCGCCGGTCGGATCGGCCAGCCCGGCGGTCGACTGCTCGTATCTGCGCCGACGTCCTTCGGCCGGCTGCACATCGCACCCCACCTCAAGGGCTTTCTGGATCTCAATCCTCGCATCGAAATGTCGCTGGAACTGGATGATGGATTTTCCGACCTTCTCGCCGAACGGGTCGACATCGCCATTCGCATCGCATCCGAGCCCGCGGGGTCGCTGGTGGCGCACCGGCTTGCCGACAACCACCGCATCTTATGCGCTGCGCCCGTCTATCTCGCCGAGCATGGCACGCCCGCCGGCATCGCCGATCTTGCCAGCCATCGACTGCTCGCTGCCGCCCATCAGCTGCCCTGGCGGCTCGAGGGCCCTGCCGGCCCGGTCACTGTCGATGGCGCCAGTGCCGTTCGCACCAATTCGAGCGAGGTCGCCCGCGAACTGACTATCGCCGGGCTTGGCATCGCGCTGCGCTCGACCTGGGACATCGGCCCGGCGCTGCGCAACGGCACATTGGTCCGCGTTCTTCCCGATGTCTGCGGGGCAACCGACGTCGCGATCTACGCGGTCCACCCGCGCGGCGCGGAAACCGCCCCGAATGTGCGGGCGTTCATCGAGTATTTCCGGGCACTCTTCTCGCCGCTGCCACCCTGGGATAGGTGACCGACATGATCGAACGACTCCGCGACATAATGGCGCGGCTGCGCCACCCCGAAACAGGCTGCCCGTGGGACGTCCAACAGGATTTCCGCACGATCGCCCCCTATACGATCGAAGAGGCCTATGAAGTCGCCGATGCCGTCGAGCGCGACGACATGCCGGCCCTGTGCGACGAGCTCGGCGATCTTCAACTCCAGGTCGTCTTCCACGCGCAGATAGCCGAGGAAAGGGGGGCTTTCAGCCTCCAGGACGTGCTCGACGGCATTAGCGACAAGATGACCCGGCGCCATCCGCATGTCTTCGGCGAGGGCGCAAGCCCCGGCTGGGAGGAGATCAAGGCCGCCGAGCGAGCCGGAAAGTCCGACGACCGGAGCGCCCTGGCCGGCGTCGCGGCCGCCCTGCCCGCGCTACTGCGCGCCGAAAAGCTCCAGAAGCGGGCGGCGCGAACCGGTTTCGACTGGCCCGACCCAGCGGGGGCCCTCGCCAAGATTGAAGAAGAAATCGCCGAAGTCGCCGAAGCGCGATCCGACGAACATCGCGCCGAGGAGATGGGAGATCTTCTGTTCGCGGTGGTCAACTGGTCGCGCAAGCTGGGAATCGATCCGGAAGCGGCACTGCGTGGCGCGAATGCCAAGTTCGAAAAACGATTCCGGACGATAGAGGCGATGGCAGGCGATACCTTCGCGGGTCTTTCGCTGGACGAGAAGGAAGCACTTTGGGTGGAGGCGAAGCGAACATAAGAGCGAGCCTCCGGAACGGCGCTCAATCCAGTCTACCGCGCCTCGAACCGGGCGAGATCGCTGTTCGAAAGCCGCACCTCGACGGCTATGCGGTCGCCGTCGACCTCCTGCCCGAGCACCTCACCATTCTGGTGCAGCCAGGCGAGCGCCGAGCCGTCCTGTAGTGAAACCGACAAGGTCCTTACGCGGTTTCCGGTCGAGAGGCGTTCGGAAACGACCCGACGTAGGGTATCGACGCCCTCGCCCGACAGCGCCGACAGGGTCACCACATCCTCGCGACGCATCGCCTCGGCTTCAATCGCGGCGCGTGATTCGGCATCGAGCATGTCGATCTTGTTCCAGATCTCGATGATCGGGGCGCCCTCTCCGGCGTCATGGTCCGGCGCGCGGGGGCCGACCCCGATATCCCCCAGCACGCCGAGCACGTCGGCGGCCTGGGCGTCGCTGTCGGGATGAGCGATGTCGCGGACGTGGAGGATGAGATCGGCGCCGGTCACCTCCTCCAGCGTCGCGCGGAACGCTGCAACGAGCTGCGTAGGAAGGTCCGAGACGAAGCCGACGGTGTCCGACAATATCGCCTTGTCGATGCCGGGGAGGCTGATCTGGCGCATGGTCGGGTCGAGCGTGGCGAACAGCAGGTCCTCAGCCATCACCTTGGCGCCGGTCATCCGGTTGAACAGGGTCGACTTGCCGGCATTGGTGTAGCCGACCAACGCGATAACCGGCCAGGGCGCGCGCTGCCGCCGGGCACGATGGAGCCCGCGGGTGCGCCGGACCTGCTCCAGTTCACGACGCAGCTTGGCCATGCGGTCCCGGATCAAGCGGCGGTCGGCCTCGATCTGGGTTTCGCCCGGACCACCGAGAAAGCCGAAGCCGCCGCGCTGGCGTTCGAGGTGGGTCCAGCTGCGGACGAGCCGGCCGGCCTGATAATCGAGATGGGCCAGCTCGACCTGCAGGCGGCCTTCCGCTGTCGCCGCGCGTTCCCCGAATATCTCAAGGATCAGCCCGGTTCGGTCGATGACCTTGGCTTCTATCGCTTTTTCGAGGTTGCGCTGCTGGATAGGGGTAAGAGCCGCGTCGACGATGATCAGTTCGGCCTCGCCCATCCGTGCGGCCGTTGCGATCTGGTCAACCTGACCCGAACCGAACAAAGTGGCGGGCTTGGGATCGCGCAGCCGGAAGGCAAGCTTCTCCACGACGTCGACGCCGATGGCGGCGGCCAGACCCGCCGCCTCGTCGAGCCGTGCCTCGGCACTGCGCTGGCTGTCGCCGGAACGCTCGGGCAAAGCCACCAGCGCTCGCGCGCCGCGGCTCAGCCCGTCGTCATCTTCACGGTTGAAAACGCTCAATCGTCCTCATCTTCGTCGTCGCTATCGTCGACCTCGGCGAGGTTGATAGGATGCGCTGGCTGCACCGTCGATATAGCATGTTTGTAGACCAGCTGGCTCAGGCCGTCGCGCCGCAACAACATGCAGAACAGGTCATAGGCCGCGATCTCGCCCTGAAGCATCACGCCATTTACCAGGAACATCGTCACCGGCTCACGCGCCTTGCGCACTGCCGACAGGAACACTTCCTGCAGCAGGTGGGCCTTCTTCTCCTCGAAGCTCTTGTCGATCTCGCTCATGTCGATCGGATGCGCGGGCATGACCGTCGATATCGCGTGCTTGTAGATCAGCTGGGACTGGCCATCGCGGCGCAGCAGAACCGAAAAATTGTCGAACCAGGTGATGATGCCCTGGAGCTTCACGCCCTTGACGAGGAACATGGTGACGGGAGTCTTGGTCTTGCGGACCGAGTTCAGGAAGATATCCTGGAGATTATTGACCTTATCGGCCATTGCCGGTCTCCGGTCTTGGCGGGTCATGGCCCGCTGGTTGCGCCGTGCTTAGCGTCGTGCAGCCACGCCTTATGCGGGGCTACAGGGATGATAGCGAAGCGAATCGCCGGCGTCCATCTCGCAGTTGCAGCATTCAATTCGGCGCACAGATGCCGAGGAATCGCCGGCCTATTCCACCTCATCCTCGCGAGGATCGACCAGCCCCAGCGTCTTCAGCTTGCGGTGAAGGGCCGACCTCTCCATCCCGATGAACGACGCGGTTCGCGAGATATTCCCCGAGAAGCGCCTGATCTGGACGCGCAGATATTCGCGCTCGAAGGTTTCGCGGGCTTCGCGCAATGGCGTTCCCATGATCGATCGCGCCGCTTCGCCAGGTGCGAGGCGAGCCTGGTCGCTCAGCACCTCCGGCGGTAGCATGTCGAGCTCGATCCGGCCGATGCGGTCGCCTGGCGCCAGGATGATCGTCCGCTCGACGATGTTACGCAGCTGGCGGACATTGCCCGGCCAGTCATAGGTTTGCAGCGCGCCGACCGCGTCGTCGGTGACCATCGGCGTGGGCACGCGCCGCTCGGATGCGAATCGGGCAAGGAAATGCTCGACCAGTGCTGGGATATCCTCCCGGCGCTCGTTGAGCGCGGGTATATGAACCGGCACGACGTTCAGCCGGTAATAGAGATCCTCCCGGAACCGGCCCGCTTCGATCTCGTCGGCAAGGTTCCGCGCGGTCGCCGAGACGACCCGCACGTCGACCTTGACGATGCGCTGGCCGCCGACCCGGTTGAACGCCTGCTCGGTCAGAACCCGCAGGATCTTGGCCTGGGTCGTGAGCGGCATGTCGGCGATCTCATCGAGGAACAGCGTTCCGCCATGCGCCTGCTCGAGCAGGCCGGGACGGAGCAGTTCGCCATTCGCCTCGACGCCGAACAGCTCCTCCTCGACCCGCTCCGGTTCCATCCGCGCCGCGCTGACGACGATGAAAGGAGCCTGGGCGCGATTGCTCCACAGATGGAGCAGGCGCGCCGCCACTTCCTTGCCTACGCCGGCGGGGCCGCTGACCAGCACGCGGCTTCCGGTTGCCGCAACGCGCTTCAGGGTGGCGCGGATCGCGTTGATGGCCCCGGAATTGCCGGTAAGCTCTTCCTCCTGGCCAATCTGGGCCTTCAACGTCGCATTCTCGCGGCGCAGACGATCGGTCTCGGTCGCGCGGCCGACCAGCAACAGCAGCTGCTCGGCTTCGAAGGGCTTCTCGATGAAGTCGGTCGCGCCGCGGCGGATCGCCGCCACCGCGGTATCGAGATTGCCATGGCCCGAGATCATCAGCACCGGCAGGGTAGGATCGCGCCGCTTGATCTCCTCGAGCAGATCCAGCCCGTCGAGCCGCGAACCCTGCAGCCAGACGTCCAGCAGCACCAGCGACGGACGGCGTTCATCGAGCGCAGCGAGCGCGGCATCGCTGTCGGCCGCGGTGCGCGCGGAATAGCCCTCGTCCTCGAGGACGCCCGCCACCAGGTCGCGAATGTCTGCTTCATCGTCGACGATCAGGATTTCCAGAGCCATGGCTCAACCAGTTCCACTTCGCGTGAGTTCAGGAAATTTCGCGTCTTCATTGTCGTGCACGGCATCGTCGGCAACGCTCAGTCCGCGAAGCGATTCGAGGTCGAAATCCAGCTCGACCAGAGTGCCGCCGCCGGGCCGGTCGCGCAGCGCCAGCGTCCCGAGATGGTCCTCGACGATCTTGCGGACGATCGCGAGGCCGAGGCCGGTGCCGCGCTTGCGCGTCGTCATATAAGGCTCGGTAAGGCGATTGCGCTCGGCCGGCAGGCCGGGGCCATTGTCGGCCAGCAGGATGCGCAGCCGCCGGTCGTCGGCGCGGATCGTCATCGCGATCACCCCCGGCGCCTGCTGGGCAGGATTTTCCTCGATCGCCTCGACCGCATTTTTGACGAGGTTGGTGAGCGCCTGGCCCAGCTGGCGGCGATCGCACACCATCGTGGGTGCGAGCCCCTCGCTGTCCAGGCTGAAGCTGATGGCAGGATGCGCCACCTCGTGCAGGAACAGCGACTGGCGCGCGATGTCCACCACCGCCTCGGCGCGAAAGGCCGGCTTCGGCATGCGCGCGAAGGACGAGAATTCATCGACGATGCGGCGCATGTCGCCGACCTGTCGGATGATCGTCGCGGTGAGCCGCTCGAACACGCCGGGGTCCGACTGCACTTCATTGCCATAACGGCGTTGCAGCCGCTCGGCCGCAAGCTGGATCGGAGTGAGCGGATTCTTGATCTCGTGGGCAATGCGGCGGGCGACATCCGCCCAGGCGGCGCGGCGCTGGTCGGCGAGACGCTGGGTGATGTCGTCGAACGTCAGCACATGCGCGCCCTCTGCCGCCACGCACCGCACCGCCAGCGTTCGCGGCTCGCCATCGACGACGACCTGGACGACCACTTCGCGGTCGCCGCTGTCGATGACATGATCGAGTTCGGGCGAGATATCGGCGAGCGCCACGCCCTCCACCATCTGCTCGAGGTTGAGCAGGGCGACGGCCGACGGATTGACCAGCGTGATGTGGCGCGCGCGATCGACCGAGATGACTCCCGCGGTGACGCCCGAAAGAACCGCCTCGATGAACGCGCTGCGGCTTTCGAGCTGGCTGTTCGCGGCGACGAGCGCGCCGGTCTGCTCGCCCAGCTTGCGCGTCATGCGATTGAAGGCACTGCCGAGCGTGCCGATCTCGTCGGGCGTGGGGGCGCTATGGACCCGCGCAGACAAGTCGCCGGCGGCCACGCGCCGCGCCGCCGCGACCAGTTCGTTGACGGGGCGCACCAGCCTGTCCGCGACCGTCATCGCCACCCAGATGGCTATGCCGAAGATCAGCAGCGACATGATCATCAGCAGGATATTGAAGCGTAGCTGGAGCGCGCGAGCGCGATCCACCGTCGCGATATAGTCGCCCAGCGCGGAACGGGCGCGTGCCGCCTGGGACAGCACGTCGCGGTTGGATTGGCGCGAGATGTAGAGATAGGTCCGGCTCGCGGAATCGAGCAGGATCGTCCCCTCGATCCGGTCGCCCGATTCGGCCGTGACGCGCGGCTGGCCGCCTTGCAGGAAAGGCAGCGTAGCCGGCGGCAGCCGCTTGTCGAGCGGTCGCTTGTCGAGATTTGCGAGTGCGATCAGCTGGGGCGTGCCGTCACGGTCGATGCTGATGATGGCAGACTCCGACAGACCGCGATATGCCACCTGCCGCGCAAAGAACGGTGCGAAACGCGGATCGTCGACCGTCGTTGCCGTCAGCGCCCCGCGCAGGTCTCCGGACATTGCCAATATGTCGCCCAGCAGCCGTTCCTTGCTCTCGGTGACATAGGCGCGGGCAACGCTCTCAGAGCTTTTCAGCACCACGCGAGCCTTGTCCGAGAACCAGAACTGGGTGCCGACCTGGAACAGCAGCGATGCGAAGATGACGACGAGCAGCGTCGGAACGGTGGCGATCAACGAGAAGAAGGCGACGAGCCGGACATGCAGCCGCGCCTTGCCGCCGAGTTCCGACCGCGCGGCCCGATGTTGGGCCACGCGGCGTGCGACAAGCACCATGAGGCCCATGAACGCGATGAGGTTGGCACCCAGCAGCGCTGCCGCCACCGATGGCGAGATCGGCACCTCGGGCTTATCGCTGGCTGTGACGATGCGATAGCTGGCGACGAAGATGAGCAGCGCCGCGACAGGCACCGCGATTTCCAGGAGGGGGATCAGGCGGCGAGGCCGCAACGCTGCCGCCGCCCGTCGCTGCAAACGCTTATATGCGAGTCCCAAAGCCGCCATCGTGACCAGAATACCACAAGAGCGTGGCTTCTGGAACACAGTAAACCGGCAACTGGTCGTCCCGGCACGTCATTTCGACCATTGAGGCCGACTCAGTCGCCTCGGCGAGCCGCCACCGCGTCGATCGACAGATCGGTCAGCTTCTTGCGCAAAGTGTTGCGATTAATCCCCAGCAGCCGCGCCGCGCGCAACTGGTTTCCCTTCGACGCCGCCATGCTAAGCTCGAGCAGCGGCCGCTCCACCTCCGCCAGCACGCGGTCATAGAGCCCGTCGGGGGGCAGGTCGCGGCCGAAAGTAGCGAAATAGCGGGCGAGATGCTGCTCGACCGCGTCCGCCAGTCCGCCGCCATTGCCGCTGACCATGGGCCCGGTGTCGATCATCGCCGGCTGCTGGAATTGCTGCTCGACGAGCGCCGCCGTGATCACGTCCTCGCGGCTCAACACGGCCAGGCGGCGCATGAGATTTTCGAGCTCGCGGACATTGCCGGGCCAGCCATGCTGCATGAGACGGGTGATCGCGCCCGGATCGAGCGCCTTGCGCGGCAGTCCGTCGGCCGCTGCCCGCTCCAGGAAATAGCGCGCCAGCTCGCCGATGTCCTCGCCGCGCTGGCGCAGCGCCGGCAAGCGGATCGGCACGACGTTGAGCCGGTAATAGAGATCTTCGCGAAAGCCGCCATCGGCTATCAGCCGCGGCAGATCCTTATGAGTCGCGGCGATGATGCGGACATCGGCGCGGATCGAGCGGGTGCCGCCGACCGTCGTGAACTCGCCCGCCTGGAGGACGCGCAGCAGCCGGGTCTGCGCCTCCATCGGCATGTCCCCGATCTCGTCGAGAAACAGCGTGCCGCCCTGGGCCTGTTCGAATCGGCCGGCGGTGCGTGCCTGGGCGCCGGTGAAGGCGCCGCGCTCGTGCCCGAAAAGCTCGGACTCGATCAGTTCGCGCGGGATCGCCGCCATGTTGATCGCCACGAACGGTGCCGAACTGCGCGGCCCGAAATCGTGGACCGCGCGGGCCACCAGTTCCTTGCCGGTGCCGGACTCGCCGAGCACGAGGACGGTCAGATCATTGGCGACGACGCGGGCGATCGTCCGATAGACTTCCTGCATCGGCGGCGAACGGCCGATCAGCGGCAGGTCCTCGGCGGCCTCGGTAACGCGCAGCGCGCTGCCGCTGCTCATCCGCGCGGCCAGTGCATCGGCCACCGCACGGGTCAGTTCGCCGAGATCGAACGGCTTCGGCAGATAGTCGAACGCGCCCTGCTCGGTCGCGCGCAACGCGGTGGTAAAGGTGTTCTGCGCAGACAGGACGATGATCGGAAGGCCGGGATTTTTTTCCAGCACCTCCGGAATCACGTCGAGGCCATTGCCGTCGGGAAGGACGACGTCGGTGACGAGCACCTGGGGATTGAAGCTGGCGAACAGGCGGCGCTGTTCGGCGACCGAGGCCGCCGTCTCCACGACATAGCCGGCTCGGCGCAGGGCCTCCCGGACGACGGTGCGGATCGCGGCATCGTCGTCGACGACGAGCACCCTGCCCCCGAGCGTGGTCATGCCGTCACCCGGGCGCGCGGCAGCAACAGACGGAACACCGTCTTGGGCGGCGTGCCTTCGCGCGCATATTCGATGATGCCCCCCTGATCGGACACCAGCTTCTCGACCAGCGCCAGCCCCAGCCCGCTGCCGGTGCGCTTGGTCGTGACGAACGGATCGAACAGGTGGCCCTCGATCTCCTCGGACGCGCCGGGGCCATCGTCGATCACGCAGAGTTCGATGGGCAGCGGCTGGCGCGCGTCGCCATCCGCGCGGCGCATCGACACGCCATGGCGATAGGCGGTGGTCAGGGTGATCGTCCCTTCGCTGTCGGTCATCGCCTCCGCCGCGTTCTTGAGCAGGTTGATGAGGATCTGGACCAGCGAATCGCGGTGGCCGAGCACCGCGGGCAAGGACGGGTCATAGACTTCGCGGATCGTCCGGCCACGCGCAAAGCCCTTGAGCGCGACCTCGCGAGCATGACCGAGGATCGCATGGATGTTCTGCGGAGCCATCTCGATGGGCCGTGTATCGGTGAAACCCTGCATGCGGTCGATGAGCGCGGCGACCCGGTCCACCTCCTCGCGGATCAGCCGGGTGAGCCCGCGCGACTCCTCGTCGCAGGTTGTTTCGAGCAGCTGTGCGGCACCGCGAACGGCGGACAGCGGGTTCTTGACCTCATGCGCGAGCATCGCCGCGGCCGCCACGGCAGTGCGGGTGCCGCCCTCACGATCGATCGATCGGGCGCCGAGTGCGCTGCGGGCATGTCCATGGATCGAGACAGCACGCCAACCAAGCCGGTCTGGCAGCGGCGCAACCATCAGGTCGACCCGCATCCGCCGCCGATCCGGCAGGGTGATGTCGACGTCATAAGCTGCGAATGGGGCATCGCTGGGCATCGTCRTCAGCGGATGGCCGATCGCATCGAAGATCGCGCGGCCGACGATCTGGGTGCGGCTGAGGTTCAGAAGCGACTCGCAGGCGGCGTTGATCTCGATCACCCGGCCCTCGGGATCGATGACCATCACCGCAGTCGCCATCACCGCCATGATCTCTGCGGGAGACGGAGAGTCGGTCGGCCTGTCGGCCGCGGGTCCCCGCCAGGCGAAGCGGATCAGGCTGCCGCCCGGGAGAGCCATGGCGCATAATATTCGCGGAGCATCGCAAGAACCGTCTCGGCCTGCGGCTCTTGGTTCACCTTGTTGCGGAAATCGGCCGATCCGGGCAGGCCTTTCGTGTACCAACCGATATGCTTCCGCGCCATGTTGACGCCAACGTCCTTACCGTACAATTCGAGCATTTCATGATAATGCGCTGTGATTACGTGATATTGCTCTTCAAGCGAAGGATCTGGCCGGACTTCGCCGCTTTGCAGATATTGCATCACCTGCGCCAGCAGCCACGGGCGGCCATAGGCGCCGCGGCCGATCATCAGGCCATCGGCACCCGACTGGTCCAGCGCCGTCACGGCATCGTCGATCGAACAGATGTCGCCGTTCACGATCACCGGGATCGACACTGCATCCTTGACCCGCCGGATGAACGCCCAGTCGGCCGAGCCCTTATACATCTGGCAGCGGGTGCGGCCATGGACGGTGATCATCCGCACGCCGACATCCTCCGCGATGCGGGCCAGTTCAGGCGCGTTGAGGCTGTCATGATCCCAGCCCATCCGCATCTTCAGCGTCACCGGCACGTCGACTGCCTTCACGGTCGCCTTGACGATCTCGACCGCGAGTTCGGGGGTCCGCATCAGCGCCGATCCGGCATCGCCGTTGACGACCTTGCGCACCGGGCAGCCCATGTTGATGTCGATGATCGCGGCGCCGCGATCCTGGCTGAGCCGCGCGGCCTCTCCCATTTCCCTCGGCGTACAGCCGACGAGTTGCATCGACACCGGTTCCTCGGCCGGATCCCACAGCGCCTTCTGCACCGACTGGCGCGTCTCGCGGATCGCGGCCTGGCTGGCGATCATCTCGGTGACGTTCAGGCCTGACCCATAGCGCCGCACGACCTTCCGGAACGGCAGGTCGCTCACCCCGGTCATCGGCGCGAGAATGACGGGCGTATCGATCCGCACGGAACCGATATCGATGGGGCGAAGCCTAGGAGTCATCAGAGCCATATTGCCTAAAAAAGCGGCACCGCCTCTAGCCGCAAAGCGGCTGGCGGGCAAGCACGGCGTCGGCTAAGCCCCGCGGCCATGTCGGGGAGAAATCGCATCGCCGGGCTGATCGTCGCCGCCGGCCAGGGCATGCGCGTCGGCGGAGCCGTGCCGAAGCAATATATCGCCGTCGCGGGCCAGTCAGTGCTGGCACATGCGATCGACGCGCTGGCCGGCCATCCCGCGATCGACAGCGTCCAGGTGGTGATCGGCGAGGATCAGCGCTTCCTTTATGACGAGGCGATCGGCAGCCGCGTTCTTCCGGAGCCCGTCATCGGCGGCGCGCTGCGCCGCGACTCCGTCATCGCCGGGCTCGAGTCGATCGATTCGGATATCGTGCTCATCCATGACGCCGCCCGCCCCTTCCTGCGTGCAATAGTCATCGATCGCCTGCTCGACGCGCTGGACCGTGCCGACGGCGCGGTGCCGGCGCTGCCGGTCGTCGACACCTTGGCTCGGGGGGATGCGATGCTCGGCGACGCCGTCGCGCGCGCCGGGCTCAACCGTATCCAGACCCCCCAGGCCTTCCGCCGGCATGCGATTCTCGCCGCGCACCATGCGTGGGATGCCAGCCGGGAGGCGACCGATGACGCCCAGGTCGCGCGCGCCCACGGTCTCGATGTCGCCCTCGTCGAAGGTGATCCAATGCTCGAAAAACTGACCCTGCCTGCCGACTTCGTGCGCGCCGAACGCGCACGGATGATCAGCCGCACCGGGCTCGGCTTCGACGTTCACGGCTTTGCACCCGGCGACGCGGTGCAACTCGGCGGCATCACGATAGCGCACGACCAGGCCCTTGCAGGCCACAGCGACGCCGATGTGGCGATCCACGCCTTGGTCGACGCGTTGCTCGGAACCATCGCAGCGGGCGACATCGGCAGCCATTTTCCGCCATCCGACCCGCAATGGCGCGGTGCGGCGTCCGAGATTTTCCTGACCCATGCGCGCGACCTGATCGCGGATCGCCACGGAATCATCGATCATGTCGACGTGACGATCATCTGCGAGGCTCCGAAAATCGGGCCGCATCGCGATGCTATGCGCGGTCGAATCGCGGAAATGCTCGGGCTGACGGTCGGCCAGGTCAGCATCAAGGCGACGACCACGGAGCAACTGGGCTTCACCGGCCGGCGCGAGGGCATCGCGGCACAGGCGATTGTCACCGTGCGCGTGCCGCAAATCTAGAGTATCAGGGACATATCGTGCCACAGCATCAAGACACCATCCTGCCCTCCGAGCTCCTCGAGGCTGCCCGTCGCGTGATCGACGCCAATCGCGCCGAGGGCCGAAAGATCGCGCTTGCGGAAAGCTGCACCGGCGGGCTGGTCGCGGCGGCGCTGACCGAGATTCCGGGCTCATCGGACGTGTTGGGCGCGTCGCTGGTCACCTATTCGAACGAGGCCAAGATCTCGATGCTGGGCGTGTCGGTCGAACTGATCGAGACTTTCGGCGCGGTATCGATCGCCGTCGCCTGGGCGATGGCACGGGGAGCGCTCGAGCAGAGCGGCGCCGACATCGCCGTGGC
Organism: Rhizorhabdus sp. P4_G6; assembly: GCF_056401045.1. Lineage (NCBI taxonomy): Bacteria > Pseudomonadati > Pseudomonadota > Alphaproteobacteria > Sphingomonadales > Rhizorhabdaceae > Rhizorhabdus > Rhizorhabdus sp. P4_G6. The sequence goes on from NZ_JBFUKC010000001.1 coordinate 231,430, forward strand.
GATCACCGGCGTGGCTGGCCCCGGCGGGGGCAGCGACAAGAAGCCGGTCGGCACGGTCGTATTCGGTCAGGCGCGCAAGGGCGGCGACGCGGAGGATATCGTCGCCGACAAGCGCCACTTCGGCGATCTCGGCCGTGGCGGCGTGCGGCTTCAGGCCGCGCTGTGCGCGCTCGAACTGCTGATGCCGGGGGCGACCCTCGCCGAGGACGCATAGAGCTTGGCGGCGCGATCCTCGAACGCGCCGATCATCATCCTGAGCGTGCGATCGAACACCTGGCCCGCAACCATCTCGAACAGGCGCGACTTGAACTCAAACTCGATCGTGAAATCAACGATCGTGCCGCCATGCCCGTCGCTGGTGAACTTCCAGTCGTTCCGGAGATATTTGAGCGGCCCTTCGACATAATCGACATGGATCGCCGATGGCCTGTGCTTGGTCACCTTCGAGGTGAACTTTTCGCGGAGCGCCTTGAAGCCCACCATCAGATCCGCGACCATCTCGCTCTCGCTGTTCGAGCGAATTCGTACCGCCGAAATCCACGGCAGGAACTCGTCATAGGACGACACGTCGGCAACCAGATCGTACATTTGATCCGGCGTGTAGGGCAGCGTGCGGGTCTCGCTATGACGCGGCATGTCAGGCGACCGGAACAGGTGCCTTGCGCGCCAGTTCGGCGTTGCGTGCATCGCGCAGCTTCGCGAAATCATCGCCGGCGTGATAGCTCGACCGAGTCAGCGGCGTCGCGGCGACCAGCAGGAAGCCCTTCGCTCGCGCAATCGCGGCATAGGCCTCGAACGTCTTGGGCGGGACGAAGTCGATCACCTTGGCGTGCTTGGGGGTCGGCTGGAGATATTGACCCATCGTCAGGAAGTCGATGCCGGCCGAACGCATATCGTCCATCACCTGATGAACTTCGAGCCGCTCCTCGCCGAGACCCACCATGATCCCGGATTTGGTGAAGATCGTCGGATCGAGCCGCTTGACCGTCTCCAGGAGGCGCAGCGACGCATAATAGCGAGCACCGGGGCGAATCGTCGGATACAACCTCGGCACCGTCTCCAGATTGTGGTTGTAGACGTCGGGGCGTGCTGCAACGATGGCTTCGATCGCCGCATCCGCCTTGTTGCGAAAGTCGGGGGTCAGGATCTCGATCGTGGTGGTCGGCGTGGTGCGGCGCAGTGCCTCGATCACCTTGACGAACTGCGATGCCCCGCCATCGGCGAGGTCGTCGCGATCCACCGACGTGACGACGATGTGCTCGAGACCGAGTTCGGCTGCCGCATCTGCGACATGCTGCGGCTCGGACAGGTCGACCGCGCGCGGCATGCCGGTCTTGACGTTGCAGAATGCGCAGGCCCRGGTGCATGTGTCCCCCAGGATCATCACCGTCGCATGCTTCTTGGTCCAGCACTCACCGATATTCGGGCACGCGGCCTCCTCGCATACGGTCGCGAGGTTCAGGCGGCGCATCAGCGCTCTCGTATCGTTGAACGCCTTCCCCATCGGCGCCTTCACGCGAATCCAGTCGGGCTTGCGGGGCCGCAGCGCGGCGGGGTTCTGGAGGGGGTCGCTCATCGCAAGCCAGATAAGCCATGTGCCGACCACTTGCCAGCCCCCGCGACCATGATTAGGGCGCTGCCCATGACCGACTTCGCAGCACTCCTCGATGGTTACCACCGCTTCAAGGAAAATGGCTGGCAGCAGCAGCGCGCGCGCTGGAGCGAGCTTGCCGAGGCGCAGAACCCCAAGCTGATGGTGATCGCCTGCTCGGACAGCCGGGTTGATCCCACGATCATTTTCGACACATCGCCCGGCGAGCTGTTCATGGTTCGCAACGTCGCCAACATGGTGCCGCCCTTCGAAACCACGCCCGGCCGCCACGGCGTGTCCGCGGCGCTTGAGTTCGCAGTGACGCAGCTCGAGATTCCGGAGATCGTCGTGCTGGGCCACCAGAGCTGCGGCGGCTGCGCGGCGGCGCTCACCCAGCGGTTCGAGCATAGCGCACCCGGCGAAGGCGGCTTCATCGCCGAATGGATGTCGATGCTCGACGAGGCTCGCGAGCGCGTCGTGGCGAAGCATGGACAGGGCGAGGAAGCGATCCGCGCGATGGAGTTCGAAGCGGTGAAGGTATCGATCGCGAATCTTCGTACCTTCCCTTGCATCCCTGTCCGGGAACAGGCCGGCAGGCTGCGCATCCACGGCGCCTATTTTGCCGTCGCCACCGGCCAGTTGCACCTGCTCGACGAGGCAAGCGGCAGGTTCTCGCCCGCATAGAGCGGCCACCAATCGGGAACGCGCCCGGACATCGATCGTTATGGCTCCGTGTTTTCAAAGGAGCTTAGCATGTTTGCCCGTTCCATCCTGGCCATCACCGCGCTGATCGCGGTCGCTCCGCTTGCCGCGCAGATGAGCAACAAGAACGACGCGGCCCATCAGGCAGCCGATGCCCGCGAAGTTCCCCAGACCAAGGCGCTGAACAATCAGGTCGGCACCGCGGTGACCCAGGCGCAATCTGCCGTCGCGGCGCAGAATGATGCTAACCAGGCGCAATATGAGGCCGACAAGGCTGCTTATGAGCAGGCGCTGCGCGACCATCATCGCGAGGTTCTCTCGACCGACGCCACCTTCATCCGCCAGCAGGAAGCTTATGCAATGGCGATGCGCGACTGGCGGGCGCAGGTGGCCGAATGCAAGAAGGGCTATAAGAGCGCCTGCGATCTGCCCACGCCCGATCCGATGAAATATATGTAAGCCGGACCGTCATCCCGCCTTGCGGAATGACGGTCCCGACGGAGCTTAGCGGGTCAGCTTCTTGTACGTGCCCGCACTCGCCCGGTCGGCGGCGTCGCCGAGCCGTCGGCGCTTGTCTTCCTCATAGCTCTCGAAATTGCCTTCGAACCATTCGACGTGGCCGTTGCCCTCGAACGCCAGGATGTGCGTCGCGAGCCGATCGAGGAAGAAGCGATCATGGCTGATCACCACCGCACAACCCGCGAAATTTTCGAGGGCGTCTTCAAGCGCGCGCAGGGTCTCGACGTCGAGGTCATTGGTCGGCTCGTCGAGCAGCAGCACATTGCCGCCCTTGCGAAGCATCTTCGCCATATGGACGCGATTGCGTTCGCCACCCGAAAGCTGGCCCACCTTCTTCTGCTGGTCAGGACCCTTGAAATTGAATGCACCCACATAGGCGCGGGTCGACATCTCGAACTTGCCGACGGTCATGATGTCATGTCCCTCGGAGACTTCCTCCCAGACATTCTTCTTGGGATCGAGCGCGTCCCGGCTCTGGTCCACGAAACCGAGCTTCACCGTCGGCCCGATGTCGATCGAGCCCGAATCTGGGGTTTCCTGACCCGTGATCATGCGGAACAGCGTGGTCTTGCCGGCACCGTTAGGACCGATCACGCCGACGATACCGCCGGGCGGGAGGGTGAAATCGAGCCCCTTGATGAGTTCCTTGTCGCCGTAGCTCTTGGTCAGACCCTGGGCCTCGATGACCTTGCCGCCAAGGCGCTCTGGGGTCTGGATGACAATCTGCGACTTGCCGGGCGCGCGGTTGTTCTGCTTTTCGACCAGCTCGTCGAACGCCCGGATACGCGCCTTGGACTTGGTCTGGCGCGCTTTGGGGCTCTGCCGGATCCATTCGAGCTCTTCCTTGATCGCCTTCTGGCGGCCGGCGTCCTCGCGCTCTTCCTGCTCCATCCGCTTCGACTTCGAGTCGAGCCAGGAGGAATAATTGCCTTCATACGGGATGCCGCGGCCGCGATCGAGTTCGAGCACCCAGCCCACGACATTGTCGAGGAAGTAGCGATCGTGGGTGACGAGGATGACGTTGCCGGCATAATCGATCAGATGCTGTTCCAACCACGCCACGCTCTCGGCGTCGAGATGGTTGGTCGGCTCGTCGAGCAGCAGGATATCGGGCTTTTCGAGCAGCAGGCGGCATAGTGCGACGCGGCGCTTCTCGCCGCCCGACAGGTCGGTCACCGGCAGGTCGCCGGGTGGGCAGCGCAGCGCTTCCATCGCGATCTCGAGCTGGTTGTCGAGCGTCCAGCCGTCGGCTGCGTCGATCTTTTCCTGAAGGACGCCCATTTCCTCCATCAGCGCGTCGAAATCGGTATCGTCCTTCGGATCGCCCATCTCGGCGGAGATCGCGTTGAAGCGATCGATCATGTCGGCGACCGGACGGACGCCGTCCATGACGTTCTGCTTGACCGTCTTGGATGCGTCGAGTTGCGGCTCCTGCGCCAGATAGCCCACCGTCAGGCCCTCGGCAGCCCAGGCCTCGCCGACATATTCGGTGTCCATGCCGGCCATGACCTTCATCAAGGTCGACTTGCCGGCGCCGTTGACGCCGATGATCGCAATCTTGGTGCCCGGCAGGAACTGCAGGTGGATATTGTTGAACAGCGGTTTGTTCGCACCGGGGAAGGTCTTGGTGAGACCCTTCATCACGAAACTATATTGCACGGCCATCGGGCGCGGACCTCATGGGATGATCAAGGCTGGAAATGTGCCGCCGCCACTAACCGACGGCTGGACGATTGGCAAATGGCGAGCCGCTGGCAAGCTTCAAGATCATGACGAAATTATCGAAGATCGCGCGTCTCGCTCCGGGCGCCGCCTCCCCACGCTGCTTGCCTCGCCTCTTTCCGCCCAGATTGCGCCTGCGCCCGCAACTGGGCGGTGGAGAGGCTCCAAGGCGCTGGGCTTCTCCAATGTCCGAATCGAAGGATTCGAAGTTCCCTATTGGGAGCGCGGCGAGTCGCGCTTGGGGATTTCCAGGCCACGCTGCACCGCCGGACGAGCCAGGCCGCGTTCAAGCCAGCCCGGCACATATTTCAACCTATCGAACTCAACCAGATCGCGCGCCTCGTAGAAGGTGATGAGGTTGCGAACCCATCCAAGCGTCGAGATGTCGGCAATGCCGTAATCGTCGCCCATGATCCAGCCGCGGCCATCGAGGCGCTTGTCGAGCACGCCGAGCAGGCGCTTCGCCTCGTTGACATAGCGCTCCAGGGGACGCTTGTCCTCGAAGGCCTTACCGGCAAATTTGTGAAAGAATCCGACCTGTCCGAACATCGGCCCGATGCCGGCATTCTGAAAGAACACCCATTGGATCGTCTCATAGCGCAGCACCGGATCGGCCGGAATGAAGCGGCCGGTCTTGTCCGAGAGATAGATCAGGATCGCGCCCGACTCGGACAGCGCCATCGGCTTGCCGCCGGGACCGTCGGGATCGATGATCGCCGGGATCTTGCCATTCGGATTGAGCGAGAGAAATTCGGGAGTGTGGCTCTGGTTGTCGAGAATATCCACCAGATGCGCCTCATAGGGCAGCCCGGTTTCCTCGAGCATGATCGCGACCTTCACCCCATTTGGCGTATTGAGCGAATAGAGCTGTATACGGTCGGGGTGCGCGGCCGGCCAACGCTGCATGATCGGAAATTGGGAAAGGTCGGCCATGTCATGCTCCGCGCGGTTGCTGTCGCGCCCAATTGGGGATCAATGTCCTATCTGGCAATAGCAGCTGCCAAGAGGTCAGCCGCTCCACGCAATTCGGGTCGCTCGGCTGCGTTCGACCGCGGCGAGGCCCTGCGCCTTCAGACCTCGATCAGCAGCAGGCCCCGCCAGGTGGCGGCCAATCGCGGCTCCGCGGATGGGATTCAGTTGAGCTTTGCCATCTGCTCAGGCCCCGCCAACAGGTCGGCCACCGGTTCGCTCGCGCGCGTCTCGATCGCCGGCATCTCCTCGATCTCCTTGCCACCGGTCTCGATGTTGAGGTCGCGGAATTTGCGACCCGTCACCAGCACGCGGCCCTCGAAGCTCGCCACGAATTTGTTGTAGTTCTCGACAGCGCTGTTGAGGCCGCCGCCGACGCGCTTGAGGTGCGTCGCCGCGACCGATAGCCGCTCGAACATTTCCTTGCCGAGTTGGCCGATCTGCCGCGCTTCGTCGGCCATCTTTTCCTGTCGCCAGACGCTCGCCACGGTGCGGGCCAGCGCGACCAGGTTGATCGGCGTCGCGATCAGCACCCGGCGTTCATGCGCCCAGTCCCACAGCCCGGCGTCCTGTTCCATCGCTGCCGACAGGAAATGTTCGCCGGGAATATACATGACGACATAATCGGCCGCATCGCCGAAGCGATCCCAATAGCTTTTCTGGCCCAGCTGGCTGGCGTGCGTCCGCAGGGCCGCCGCATGCGCCTTCAGGAAGGTCAGGCGCAACGCCTCGTCGACCTGCTCGCTGGCATCCATATAGGCGTTGAACGAGCATTTGGCGTCGATGATAAGCTTGCGGCCGCCGGGCAGGCGCACCACCACGTCCGGCCGCAACCGTCCGTCCTCGGTATCGACCGAAACCTCGGTCGCGAAATCGGCATAAGGCGATAGCCCGGCCTGTTCGAGCACGTTGCGCAGCGACTGCTCGCCCCAGCGCCCACGCGCCTTGGGGCTGGCGCGCAGCGCATTGACCAGCTTGGCGGCCTCGTCGCGGACCTGTCCCTGGCCGACCCGGACCTGGTCGACGGCCTCACGCAAGCCTGCATAGCTATCGACCCGCTCCTTCTCGACCCGCTGCAGCCCCTCCTCATAGCGTTTGAGCGTCGATTCGACCGGCGTCAGCAAGGCCTTGAGCTGCGCTTCGCTCTTCTCGCCCGCCTGATGGAATCGCTGGTCGGCGCGTTCGAGAAACTGGCGCTGGGCCACGTCGAGCAGTTTTCCGCCCACTTCGGCGAACTGGGCGGACAATTGCTCCTTCGCCTCCTGGAGACCTCGCAGTTGCGCCTCGAACGCCTCGGCCCGCGCCTGTCGTTCGGCCACAAGCCCGGATCGCTCGATCTCGGAGCGGTTGAGCGCATCGCGCGCCGTTTCGAGCATCCTGCGCAGATCTGCCGCTTCGGCGGTGCCGCCCGCCTGCATTCGCCCGCGCGCGAACCATCCGAGCGCGAGTCCCAGGAGCAGACAGAGCGGAAGTGCGAGCGCGGCGAGCGATGACATCGAGTAAATCCCTGGAACAGATAGCGAACCGTGCCGTGCCTCGGCCGCGAATGCAAGCGCAACTCGGCGCTTCCCATATCCGGCGCAGCCACTAATATCGAGCCGGGGTTGCGTTTAGGGGGATGGGGATGCCGGACAGCGTCGGGGGTGCGTCAATGGCGGCGCGCTGGCACAGATTCTGGCCGGCGCTGCGCAAGCTGCTCAAGCAGATCGGCACGACCCGCCTCGTCGTCACTGCCATGTTCCTGATCCTTGGCCTCGCCTTCGCCCGCTACAGCTGGAACATGATGTTGGCCAAGGACGCCGAGCGCGCACTGTTCGACGTTCGCCTGCTGCTCGCATCGCCGCGCGTCGAGACCGACCCGCGTATCGCGATGGTGACCTTCACCGAGGACACGCTCCGCCTGACCGGACGCCGTTCGCCGCTGGATCGCGCGATGCTGGCCAAGGGCCTGCTCGCGCTCGACAAGATGCAGCCCAAGGCGATTGGCATCGATATTCTCGTCGATCAGCCCACGCCCGAAGACCAGGTACTGATCGACGCCTTCAGGACGATGAAGACGCCGACCTATCTGGGCTTCGCGTCGAACGCGACCAACAAGACTTTCATGACGCTCGACCAGGAAACTTTCCTGCGCGACTTCCTGAAGCAGACGAAGCCCGGCAACGTCCATCCGACCAGCATCCGCCTGCTCGCCGATGATGACGGGGTGATGCGCAGCTGGCCGAACCAGCCCCGCGAGCTGCCGCCGCTGATGGCCAATTCGCTGACCGGCGGCTTCGAGCGGTTTCGCGACTATACCGGATCGATCCGCTACCGGCTGCCGAAGTTCGAGGATCGGCCGGTGTTCGACAAATTCCCGATCGAGGTGATCGCCAACCCCGATCTGATCGAGGCTTTCAAACCCCAGATCGAGGGCCGCTACATCATGATCGGCGGCGACATCCCCGATGTCGACCAGTTCATCACCCCGGCCTCGCGCATCCAGAAGGGCGAGACGACGATCGGCCTGGAGATCCACGCCACGCTGCTCGCGCAGATGCTCGACAATGTCACGCCGAACAAGATCCCGGCGTGGGGCATCTGGCTTATCGCGATCGGGGTCGTGATGCTGGGCGCGCTGACCGCGGTGTCCAACATGAAGATCTGGAAGCTGAGCCTGATGCTGCTGATCCAGGCGGCGGGCGTGGTGGCGGTGCCGTTCATCTGGCAGTTCAACAATGTGGACACCCAGGGGCTGCCGGTGTTTGGCTGGCTGATCGGCTGGATCTTCGCCTATTCGGCGGTCGGCACAGCGGCCCGCGGCATCGGTTCGGAGCAGCGCAACTTCGCACAATCGGCGCTCGGCAAATATCTGCCGCGCGACATCGCCGCGGACATCATGAAGAACCCTGAGCGGCTCCAGCTCCACGGCGAGAAGCGCGAGATATTCGCGCTGTTCAGCGATCTCGAGGGCTTCACAAAGCTCAGCCACCAGATCGAGCCCGAAATGGTCGCCTTCCTGCTCAACAGATATCTCGACGTTCTGTCGGAGACGGTTCTCGAATATGGCGGCACGATCGACAAGTTTGTCGGCGATGCCATCGTCGCCTTCTGGGGCGCGCCGATCAGCCGGCCCGACGATGCCGACCGCGCCGTGAAATGCGCGATCGCGATGTACGAGGCGGGTGAGCAGTTCCGGCGTGATGCGCCCGAAGGGGTACCGCCGATCGGCGTCACCCGCGTCGGTGTCCACCGGGGCGAGGCGATCGTCGGCAATTTCGGCGGTGAGGGGCGCATCCAGTACACTGCGCTAGGCGACTCCATGAATACGGCGTCGCGGCTGGAAGGCGCGAACAAATATCTCAAAACCAAGACGCTGGTGAGCGACACGGTGGTTGAGAAGTCGACAATGGCCTGTTTCAGGCCGATGGGCCGCATCGCTGTGTCGGGTCGATCGACGCCGATGATCATCTTCGAGCCGGTTCCACATTTTTCCGCCGAAGCTGTGCAACAGTTCACAGACACGCTGCGTAGATTCGACGATGGTGATGTCACGGTATTGGCCGAGTTCGAACAAATGGCTGTAACGAATCCTGATGATAAAGCGCTCGCTAATCTGGTAGAGCGACTTCGTGAGGTTGGACCAGGAGGGTATAGTGCTCTGGATAAATAAAAACCGGCCGCGCGCTGCAGTCGCGGCAATGATGGGCCTGATGCTGGCTGGAACCGCCGTCGCGGCGCCGCTGGTCGTGCGATCGGCCGGACCGTCGGCAAAGGCCTACCCCGCGGGCAAGGCGATACCCGACAACGCGAAGATCGTCCTGAAAGCGGGCGACTCTATCGTGCTGCTCGACGGCAAAGGCACGCGCACGCTGAGCGGCCCCGGCACATTCAGCGCAACCGCGACCGCAACCGCGGCTGCCACCACCGGGTCGACGCTCAATGCGCTGGTCTCCGGCGGCGGCGAGCGCCGCGCCCGGATCGGAGCCGTGCGCAGCGTCAGCGGTGCCGACAAGACCGGCGGCCGCAATCCCAACGTCTGGTATGTCGATCTCACGCGCAGTTCGAACATGTGCGTCGCCGACACCTCGACCGTGACGGTATGGCGGCACGATGCCGAGAAGCCGGTGACAGTAACCGTCTCGGGTGCGGGCGCATCGGGCACGATCGATCTCGCCGCCGGCCAGTCGGCAGCGCTGTGGCCGGCAAGCGTCCCGGTTGCCGACGGCGGCCAGTACAAGCTCAGCTGGGAAGGCGCAAAAGCACCGACATCGCTCAAGTTCGTCGTGGTGAAGCCCACCACCGCCGGGCTCGAGGACATGGCCCAGTCGCTGATCAAGGCAGGCTGCAACGCACAGCTGGACCTGCTGATCCAGACCGTCGCCTTGCCGGACGGCAATCCGAAGGGCTGATCGCTCGCCAATCGACCGAAGGGGCTGGCGGAGCGATCCGCCGGCCCCTGTCGTTTCATATCCCCGCCGGCGTGACGAGGTCGCAGCAAAATCCCTCTGGAGCCTCCGCAGTTATCGCCTATGGAAGCGCGCATGACCGACACCGCTCCCGCCGGCTCCCCGCTGATCCTTTTCGACAGCCTGACACGCGCGATGCGCGCGTTCGAGCCGGTCGATCCCGCCATGGTGCGGCTCTACAGCTGCGGCCCGACCGTCTATAACTTCGCGCATCTGGGCAATCTGCGCGCCTATGTGTTCACCGACACCCTGCGCCGCGCGCTCAACTGGAAGGGCTGGCCGGTCAATCATGTCATCAACATCACCGATGTCGGCCACCTGACCTCGGATGCCGACGAGGGTGACGACAAGATGGAGGCCGCCGCCGCGCGCGCTTCCAAGACGATCTGGGAAATTGCAGCCTTTTATACCGATGCATTCAAGGCGGATCTGAAGGCCCTCAACATCATCGCGCCGACGCTGTGGAGCGTGGCTACCGATCATATCCAGGACATGATCGCATTCGCCCGCGACATCGAAGACGCAGGCGCAAGCTACGAACTCGACAGCGGCCTGTACTTCGACACGTCAAAGGTGCCCGATTACGGCCGCCTCGCCGGCGCCCGTCCCGACGAGACGATCGGCCGCATCGTGGAGGTCGAAGGCAAGCGCAATCCGGCCGATTTCGCGCTGTGGCGGCGATCGGCGGCCGCCGAGCAGCGCCAGATGGAATGGCTGTCGCCCTGGGGTCCCGGCGCGCCCGGCTGGCATCTCGAATGCTCGGTGATGAGCATGAAATATCTCGGCACCCAGTTCGATATCCATACCGGCGGCATCGACCACCGGGAGATCCATCATTGCAACGAGATCGCCCAGAACCAGGCATTTACCGGCACCGAGCGGACGGGTGCCAATTTCTGGATGCACAACAACTTCCTGGTGGACCGCGGCGGCAAGATGTCGAAATCCAAGGGCGGCTTCGCGACCCTTGCCGGGGTTGCCGAGAAGGGCGTGCATCCCCTCGCCTATCGGCTGCTCTGCCTGTCCGCGCATTACCGGTCCGAACTGGAATTCTCGGCGGAGGCGCTGGCGGCGGCATTGACCCGGCTGACCCGGCTGATCATCGCGACCGAGCAGGTGCGCAGCCAGGCAGGCACGCCCGACTGGCTGCGCCTGATCGACGAAGCGGGCGCGAGCAAGGGCGCTTCGGCGGCCTATCAGCGCTCCGTCATAGAAGCCGGGCTGGGCGCCCGGGCGCAGGCGCTGCTGGCGCAGTTCGATACGGCGCTCTCGAACGACCTGATGGTGCCACAGGCGCTGCCGCTGCTCGAGCAGGCGCTCGCCGACAAGGCCATCGCGGCGGAAGAGAAACTGCGCCTCGTCGCGAGCATGGACATGGCGCTGGGGTTGGCGCTGCTGACGACCGGCCGAGTCGACCTCCGGCTGCGCCCGGCGGATGCGAAAATCGACGAAGCCACGATCGAAACCCGCATCGCCGCGCGGCAGCAGGCACGTGCTGCGAAGGACTATGCCGCGTCGGACAGCATCCGTGATGAACTCGCGGAATGTGGCGTCGCAGTAATGGATGGAGCAGGTGCGATGCAGTGGGACTGGATTCTCGATCTCTGAAACAATCGTGCGGAATCAATCCGCAACGGATCGTAAAAAACCCTGTTCCCCGTCGCCGAAATGACATAGCAATCGCCGATCTTGCAGAACCGCAACAGGGGCGCGGCGCAAACAGGGGGAGCACAGCATGGCGACCAAAGCATCCGATTTGTTTATCCAGTGCCTTGAGGAAGAAGGCTGCGAATATATCTTCGGCGTTCCAGGCGAAGAAAATCTCGACATGCTCGACAGCCTGTCGCGCTCCAAGAAGATCAAGCTCATCCTTACCCGCCACGAACAGGGCGCCGGCTTCATGGCCGCGACCTATGGCCGCCACACCGGCAAGACCGGTGTCTGCATGGCGACGCTAGGGCCGGGCGCCACGAATTTCGTCACCGCGGCCGCCTATGCATTCCTGGGCGGCATGCCGATCCTGATGGTGACCGGCCAGAAGCCGATCAAGAAATCCAAGCAGGGCCGCTTCCAGATCCTCGACGTCGTCGACATGATGCGCCCGATCACCAAATACACCCATCAGCTGGCCTCGTCGGACAACATCCCGAGCCGCGTGCGCGAAGCCTTCCGCCTCGCCGAGGAAGAGAAGCCGGGTGCGACCCACATCGAGTTCCCCGAGGACATCGCCGACGAGCATACCGATAGCGTCCCGCTGAAGCGCAGCCTGGTTCGCCGCCCGACCGCCGATCCGAAGTCGGTTCGCGCCGCGGTCAAGAAGATCGAAGCCGCGAAGTCGCCGGTCCTCGTGGTCGGCGCAGGCGCCAACCGCACGATGACCAGCCGCATGCTGCTCCAGTTCATCGAGAAGACCGGCATCCCCTTCGTCACCACCCAGCTGGGCAAGGGCACGATCGACGAGACCCATCCGAAGTTCCTCGGCTGCGCCGCGCTGTCGGCCGGTGACTTCGTGCACCGCTCGATCGAGCATGCCGATCTGATCATCAACGTCGGCCATGACGTGATCGAAAAGCCACCCTTCTTCATGAAACAGGGCGGCTGCGAGGTCATCCACGTCAGCACCAACACCGCGTCGGTCGATCCGGTCTATTTCCCGCACATCGAAGTGATCGGCGACATCGCCAATGCGATCTGGCAGATCAAGGAAGACATCGTGCCGTCGGGCGCGTGGAACTTCGACTTCATGATGAAGGCGCGCCAGGCCGAGGTCGACCACACCGCGTCGCTCGACAAGGATGCCCGCTTCCCGATCTTTCCGCCGTTCCTGGTGCGCGAGATCCGCGAGGCGGTGCCGCCGAGCGGAATCATCTGCCTCGACAACGGCGTCTACAAGATCTGGTTCGCGCGCAACTATCCGGCGCGGCAGGCGAACACCGTGCTGCTCGACAACGCGCTCGCGACGATGGGCGCCGGTCTGCCGTCGGCGATGGCGTCGGCCATGGTCTATCCGGACCGCAAGGTCATGGCGATCTGCGGCGATGGCGGCTTCATGATGAACAGCCAGGAGATGGAGACGGCGGTTCGCCTCAAGCTCAACATCACCGTGCTGATCCTCAACGATTCGTCCTACGGCATGATCCGCTGGAAGCAGGCGAACATGGGCTTTGCCGATTGGGGCCTGACCTACGACAACCCCGATTTCGTCAAATATGCCGAAAGCTACGGCGCGATCGGCCATCGGGTGGAAAGCTCCGAGCATCTGACGAAATTGCTCAAGCATTGCCTCGACACGCCTGGCGTTCACCTGATCGACTGCCCCGTCGATTATTCGGAAAACGACCAGATCCTGAACAAGGACATCAAGGATCTCAGCAAGAAGGTTTAGGTCTCTCCTCATCCCCGCGAAGGCGGGGATCCATAACCTCTGGCTTTCGAGCATATGGATCCCCACTTTTGCGGGGACGAACAATTGGACGACCCGACCATGAAACTCCAGGATACCTACCCGCTCTACCTCGCGAATGAGGCACAGCAGCCGAACACTGATCTCAAGGTGACAGACAAGTTCACCGGCGAGGTCGCGACGCTTGTCGCGCTGGCCGATGCCAAGACGATCGAGAAGGGCATCGAATGGGCGGTCAAGGCCGCCGAGCCGATGGCGAAGATGGCGAGCTACGAGCGCCAGGCGGTGCTGCAGCACTGCGTCGATCGCTTCACCGAGCGCAAGGACGAGCTTGCCTATGCGCTGTGCATCGAGGCCGGCAAGCCGATCAATGATTCGCGTGGCGAGGTGGGCCGCCTGATCGATACCTTCCGCATCGCCGCCGAGGAATCGGTGCGGATGACGGGCGAAGTCCAACCGCTCGATATCGCGCCCCGCGCAAAGGGTTATCAGGGGATGTGGAAGCGGGTGCCGATCGGCCCCTGTTCCTTCATCTCGCCGTTCAACTTCCCGCTCAACCTCGCCGCGCACAAGATTGCGCCGGCGATCGCGGTCGGCTGCCCATTCGTGATGAAACCGGCGAGCCGCACGCCGCTCGGCGCGATCATCATGGGCGAGGTACTGGCCGAGACCAACCTGCCGAAGGGCGCCTTCTCGATCCTGCCTGCGGCGCGTGACGGGGCCGACCTGTTCACCACCGACGATCGGCTCAAGCTGCTGTCGTTCACCGGCTCTCCGGACGTGGGCTGGGATCTCAAGGCGCGGGCGGGCAAGAAGAAGGTCGTGCTCGAACTCGGCGGCAATGCCGCGGTGGTGATTGACGCCGATGCCGATCTTGACGACGCCGTGACGCGAACCGTGTTCGGCGCCTTCTACCAGTCGGGCCAGTCGTGCATCGGCGTGCAGCGCATCCTGGTTCACGATGCGGTCTATGACGCCTTCAAGGCCAAACTGGTGGCCAAGACCAGGACGCTGATTGCCGGCAACCCGCATGACGAAAAGACTTTCGTCGGCCCGATGATCGACGTGAAGGAAGCCCAGCGCCTCGACAACTGGATCCAGGAGGCCGTCGGCAAGGGCGCGACCCTGCTGTGCGGCGGCAAGCGCGAGGGCGCGATGCTCGAGGCGACGCTGCTGGAAAATGTCGATCCCGACACCAAGCTCAATCGCGAGGAAGCCTTTGGTCCGGCCGCTTTCCTGATGAGATTCAGCGACTGGCACGAGGCGCTGAAGATCGTCAACGACTCCAAGTTCGGGCTGCAGGCCGGCATTTTCACGCGCGACATCTTCAAGATTCTGGACGCCTGGGACGATCTCGATGTCGGCGGCGTCGTCGTCAATGACGTGCCGAGCTATCGCGTCGACAACATGCCCTATGGCGGCGTGAAGGATTCAGGTCTCGGCCGCGAAGGCATCAAGTTCGCGATGGAAGACATGACCGAGATTCGCAATCTCGTGATTCGTCGTCGAAGCGCTTGATAAGCTTTTGAATGATTGCACTTGCGACGCTAAAGAGGGATATAAACTTCCGGAGCGGTGACGCCGGGGCAAGCGTCCAGTCGCGAATAGGGATCGGCATTTAGGGAGCGCCGAATTGGGGGGAAAAGTCTCGGGCGGGCTGTCCTTTGTCTGCGGCATCGTCGGTGCCGCACTCGTCGGCTGTGCCCTTCTCATCCTTGCTCTGACGAGCACGGCCGACCGCGCAGCCGCGTCGTCGGCTTCTGCTGCGTCCGCCAATGCCCATGTCGGCGTCGCCTCCTGTTCGGGTTCGACCTGCCACGGTCGCAGCGAGCCCACCGGCAAGGTCGTGCGCCAGGATGAGATCCTGCATTGGCAGGACGCCTCCAGCCAGGGCGGTTCGCATAGCCGGGCCTTCGCGGTGCTTGGATCGGCTCGCGGCCAGGCGATCGCCGCCAAGCTCGGCCTGGGTTCCGCTACCTCTGCGGGCGAATGCCTGGGCTGTCACGCCGATCCCGCTTATGCTGGCAAGGGGTCCCGCTGGCATGTCGAAGATGGCGTCGGCTGCGAGGGCTGCCATGGCGGCGCGCAGAAATGGCTGTCGAGCCATTATGCCGTGGGCCAGACGCATGCATCCAACGTCGCGAGGGGGATGTATCCGCTCGATCAGCCCCGCGCACGCGCCGAGAAATGCCTCGATTGCCATTTCGGCAGCGATCGACCCGGGCAGTTCGTCTCGCACCGCATCATGGCCGCCGGCCATCCCCGGGTTTCGTTCGAGCTCGATCTCTTCTCGGCGCTCCAGCAGCACCATGACGAGGACGCCGACTATCTCCAGCGCAAGCGCCGCACCAACAATGTCCAGCTATGGGCGATGGGCCAGGCAACGGCGGTCAGCCGCGCGACAACGCTGTTCGCCAATCCGCGGCTCGGTACCCAAGGCGTATTTCCGGAGATATACTTCTTCGATTGCCAGACCTGCCATCGCCAGATCGTCGACGGCCCCGCTGGTCGCGCCACCTGGGTCGCCAATCCGGGTCGACCCATTCCGTCGGGCATGCCGGCCTTCAACGACGAGAATATCATCATGCTCTCGGCGGCGGCGAAGATAGCCGCACCGGGCATGGCTGCACGGTTCGACGCCGACTCGCGCGCCTTCCACGCCGCACTTGCGAAGGACCGCCCGGCGGCGGTGGCAGCGGCCCGCACGCTGGGCGCGTCGGCCAATGCCCTGGCCGACGCGATCGGCAACAGCGCGTTGGGTCGAGCCGAAACCTTCGCGATCATCGACAGCATCGCCGGCAGCGCCATCTCGCCACGCTTCACCGACTATGAAGGATCGGCGCAGGCCGTGATGGCGATCGATACCCTGGTCAACGCCCTCGTCCACCAGGGCTATGTCAGCGAAGACAGCGCGCGCAACGCACGCGGCGCTATCGATCGGGCTTACAAGGCGGTCGGCAATAGCAATGCCTATCGCCCCGCAGATTTCCGGGCGGCGCTGAGTCAGGCAGCAGCGTCGATAAGGGCTCTCAAATGACTTTTGCTTCGCGTGCTGTAGCGATCCTTACCACTGTCGCCTTCGTACTCACCTCCTGTGGCGGCGGTGGCAGCGGAAGCTCGACCCCTTCCACGCCCTCTACCCCGTCCCAGACCGCCGTATTCGCAGTTCCGCCGCAGGAAGCGCTGACCGCGGCCGACGTGCAGAAGGTGATGGCACAGGCGATCGAGGAGGCAGCCGCACGCAACAAGCCCGCAGTGATCGCGGTGGTGGACCGGGTGGGCAACGTCCTCTCCGTGTTCCAGATGAATGGCGCCCCGACGACGCTTACCATCAAGACCACCCATCGCGCGGTAACGCCGACCGATGTCGAGGGTCTCGTCGTAGCCGGCTCCGCCGCAGCCAACCCGCTCGCCGCTGGCGCCATCGCCAAGGCGATCACCGGCGCCTATCTCTCCTCGTCCGGCAACGCCTTCTCGACCCGAACGGCGAGCTTCATCGTCCAGGAGCATTTCCCGCCGGGCGACAACCAGCTGGCGGGCGGTCCGCTGTTCGGCGTGCAGTTCAGCCAGCTGCCCTGCTCGGATTTCAATCAGCGCTATCTTCAGGCTGGCGGCGCGTCTGCCTTCATCGGGCCGAAGCGCTCGCCATTGGGGCTGGCCGCTGATCCGGGCGGCTTCCCGCTCTACAAGAATGGTGTCGTTGTCGGCGGTATCGGCGTCATGGCTGACGGGCTTTATGGCTATGATCCCAATATCGACGATTTCGACAGCGACGATGACGAATATATCGCGACCGCGGGCACGGTCGGCTTCGACGCGCCGGACGCGATTCGCGCGAACAACATCAATGTCGTCGTCCAACTGCGCTATAACGATGCCGATCCTTCGAAGCTGAAATCGGCGCCGGCCAACGCTCGCGCCTTCTCTGCCCTGAACGGCACGGTGGGGTCGCTCGTCTCGATCCCCGGCTATTACGCGCAGGGATCGACCCCGACCGTCTTGGCGGGCCATGCCTATGGCAGCGAAGCCTCCGGCTATCGGGCCGCCACCGCAGCGGAGCGGAGTTCAGGCAATACGATCGACAATGTCGACGCGTTCATCCTCACGGACGGCTCCGGCGCAAATCGCTATCCCTTGCGCGGCGGCACCGATGGCGCGCGCGTCGGCACGCCATTGAGCCAGGCCGAAGTGAAGGCAGTGCTCGAGGAAGCCTTCAAGATCATGAGCCGCGCGCGCGCGCAGATCCGCAAGCCGCTCGACAGCCCTGCCCAGGTCACGATCTCGCTGGTCGATACCGATGGCAGCATTCTCGGCGTTGCGCGCTCGCCCGATGCGCCGGTGTTCGGAACCGACGTGTCGGTACAGAAGGCCCGAACGGTTGCATTCTTCTCCGGGCCCAGCGCCGCGTCCGATCTGCTGGGCAACAGCAGCGCGGATGTCCAGGGCTTCGTCGGCAAGACCCGCACCTTCTTCAACGATCCCGCAGCGCTGACTGGCAAGACCGCGTTCGCGGACCGTTCGATCGGCAATATCGCCCGGCCCTTCTTCCCCGATGGTGAAACCTCGCGTGCCAATGGCCCGCTCTCGCGTCCCTTCAGCCAGTGGAGCCCCTTCTCGACCGGACTGCAGAGCGCGCTGATCCTCAACAATCTCGCCGAGCATCTCGGCTTCGTGCTCGGCGCTTCGTCGACCGACACGCGCCAGCGCTGCACCTTCAATCCCGATGTGCCCGGCAAGGCCCAGAACCGGCTGCAAAACGGCATCCAGATCTTCCCCGGCGCCTCGCCCATCTATCGCGGCAGCACGCTGGTCGGGGCGATCGGCATCTCGGGCGACGGCATTGACCAGGACGACATGATCTCGTTCCTCGGCCTCTTCAACGGCGGGCAGCGCGTCGGCGGCATCGGCCATGCGCCGACCGCGATTCGGGCCGACCAGCTGGTCGTGAACGTCGGTGCCGGCGTTCGGCTGCGCTATGTGAACTGTCCTTTCGCGCCGTTCCTCGACACCTCCGAACAAGTCGTGTGCGACGGCAAATAATGGCAGCCGCGCTCTCCTCTCTCATCCTGCACGCGGTCGCCTTGGCAGCCGCAGCACCGGATGAAGCTGCGGCACCTGCGCCGGAGCCCGCTACGATTGGCGCAGCCAGCGATCCCAGCGTTCTGACCGTGCCGGCCACCGCTCCCGCCGCAACGGTGGAGGACAGCTCCATCGATGGCCGCCGCCGCCCTGGCTATGTCGAGAAGCTTCCGCCGCCGGTGGTGCAGAATAATGTCGGCGCCGTCTCGGCACCGCCGCCGGAGGCCTTCCCGACCGACGAGTTCCCGATCCCCGATCGCTGGCGGCTGGCCAAGGCGTTGTGCCCCGACAAGAATTTCGTC
This sequence comes from Rhizorhabdus sp. P4_G6, assembly GCF_056401045.1. Taxonomy (NCBI): domain Bacteria; kingdom Pseudomonadati; phylum Pseudomonadota; class Alphaproteobacteria; order Sphingomonadales; family Rhizorhabdaceae; genus Rhizorhabdus; species Rhizorhabdus sp. P4_G6. The sequence goes on from NZ_JBFUKC010000001.1 coordinate 250,165, forward strand.
GGCCTGCAAAATGTCTGCCATTCGCAGTTCGATCCCTATCACCAGAACAGCCTGAAGGCCGACCGGCCGATCCAGCTCGACAAGAAACCGTTCTTCCTGCCGATCACAGGCGACGACTGGTTCTTCGCCCTGAACGCGATCTCGGATACGATCCTGGAGCCGCGCTCCTTCCCGACACCCGTGGCAGACCAGACCAGCGACTATCCGGGAGCGATCGGCCAGTTCGGTCGTCAACGCAGCCTCGTCGCCGCCCAGACCTTCATCCTGGGCGCGGGCCTCACCAAGGGCTCGACCGCCTACAAGCCGCCGGACATCGAGTATAAGATCGCGCTGGCCTACAACATCAACTATGTGAACGTCGAGGAACGCCGCGTCCTCAACGTCCGCTCGTCCAAGCCCAGCCACCGCACCGATGCCTTCCTGGGCGTCCAGGAGTTCTTCGTCGACAAGCATATGGGCAATCGCTCGGATCGCTTTGACTTCGACTCGCTGCGCATCGGCATCCAGCCCTTCCAGGCCGATTTTCGGGGGTTCCTGTTTCAGGACAACCAGTTAGGCATCCGCTGGTTCGGCAATCGCGACAATAATCGCTACCAGTATAATATCGAGTTGATCTGGCGCCTCGACAAGGACACCAATAGCGGGCTGAACGACGTCACCCGCAAGCCGCGCGACGACTATATCTTCCACACCAACGTCTTCGTGCAGGATTTCCCGCTGCCAGGCCTGACGTCCCTCGCCTCCTTCACCGCGAACATCAACCGCGAGAAGGACCGCGATCTCGACCATAACGGCTTCCCGGTGCGCCCGGCGCTGCTCGGCGATCAGCGGCCGCGGGAATATGACGCCTTCTATCTCGGCTACAGCCTCGACGGGCGGATCAAGCGCTTCAACATCTCGTCGAGCGTCTATGGCGTGTTCGGCGAAGACCGGAACAGCTTCTTCACGTCGAAGCCCGCCAAGATCCGCGCCTTTTTCGGGGCAGCCGAACTCAGCTACGATATAGACTGGGTGCGCGTGAAGCTGTCCGGCCTCTACGCCAGTGGCGATCGCAAGGCAAAGGACAACAAGGAAACCGGCTTCGACGCAATCTTCGAAAACCCGATTTTTGCCGGCGCCGACACCAGCTATTATATCCGCCAGGGCGTCCCCTTCGCCGGCGGCGGCGTCAACGTCGCGCTCAGCCAGCGCAATGGCATATTGAACGATCTTCGCACGTCGAAGGAAGAAGGCCAGTCCAACTTCAACAATCCGGGCACGATGCTGCTCGGCGTCGGAGCGGACTTCGACATCCTGCCGCAGCTGCGCCTGTCGACCAACATCAACCATCTCTGGTTTGCAAACACCGCTGTGCTGCGCGAGCTGCGCACCGAGGGCAGCATTCCGAAATCACTGGGCTGGGATTTGTCGAGCGCGCTCATCTGGCGGCCGAGCATGGTGCAAAACGCCATCGTCCGGCTCTCGGGCGCGGTGTTCGATCCCGGCAAGGGCTTTGCCGATCTCGTTACGAATTCTCGCGGTGACGACCGATATTATTCGGTGCTGTTCAACGTGATCTTGACCTACTGAGGATGTCGATGGGGGCTTTGGGATCGATGCGGACGATGCGGTGGGCGGCCCGTGGCGCTATGGCGCTGGCGGCGGCCGTCACCTTCCTCGTCTCGGTGCCCTCGCCTGCCCCCGCGTCCGAAGGGGAGAAGCCCGTTGCGCGCACCTACGTCAAGGTGGCCGATGCGCCACGCACCCAGGAATGGAGCGACGCCGACGGCAAGAGCGTCGGCTGCATCTCCTGTCACACCGCATCCGATCGCAAGACGATGCACGGTACCGAAGCGGTCGTGCTCGGTTGCGTCGATTGCCATGGCGGCGACGCCACGGTCAGCGTCGATGCTGGCCTGAAGGCGACCGACGCCGCCTATGTCCGCACCCGCGACAAGGCGCATGTCCTGCCGAAATATCCCCACGCCTGGAACTGGCCATCGTCGGCCAACCCCAAGCGCAGCTACACCTTGTTGAACAAGGAAGCGCCCGAATATATCCGCTTCGTCAATCCGTCCGACTACCGCGTAGCGCGGCAGGCCTGCGGGGCCTGCCACCTGGAGATCATCCAGGCGTCGGAGCGATCGTTGATGGCCACCGGCGCGATGCTGTGGGGCGGCGGCGCCTATAATAACGGCATCGTTCCCTACAAGAACTATGTGTTCGGCGAAGCCTATACCGCCAAGGGCGAGCCTGCGCAGATCAAGTCGCCTGGCAGCCCTCCCGGCACTGTCACGCCCGAGCAGAAGGCGCGCGGGGCGCTGCCGGTAATGTACCCGCTGCCGACCTGGCACGTGATCCCGCCCGGCGACATCTTCCGCGTGTTCGAGCGCGGCGGACGCACCATCAACAGCGGCTTCGCCGAAATCGGCCTGCCCAACTCGACCGGCAGCATCCAGCGCCTCGAGGAGCCGGGCCGTCCCGACCTGAAACAGTCGAACCGCGGCCCCGGCACCGGCCTGCGCGTCGCGATCCCGGTCCTCAACATCCACAAGACCCGTCTGAACGACCCGTTCACCTGGTTCATGGGCACCAACGACCAGCCCGGCGACTATCGCAATTCGGGCTGCGCATCCTGCCACGTCGTCTATGCGAACGACCGCGAGCCCACCCACAGCCTGATCTACGCCCAATATGGCCGCGACGGGCAGACCGCGACGGTCGATCCGACGATCAAGGACAAGCTGGAGCCAAAGGACGACAGGCATGGCCGCGGCCACGACGACGCCAATGCCCATGCCGACAAGGCCGCACATGGCGCCGAGGGCGTGCCGCAGCATCCGATCGGCGCGATGAAGGAAAAGGGTCACCCGATCCAGCACGCCTTCACCAAGGCGATCCCGACAGCGCAGTGCATGAATTGCCACATGCACCAGCCCAACATTTTCCTGAATTCCTATCTCGGCTACACGATGTGGGACTATGAGTCCGACGCGCCGCTGATGTGGCCCGAGCATCAGAAGAACCCGACGATCGCCGAGCGACATGCCGTCCAGCAGCGCAACCCCGAGGCTGCCGCCGCTATCGGCAAATGGTCCGACCTCGATTTCCTGCGCAACGTCTATGACGACGTAAACCCGAAGGCCAAGGACACGCAGTTCGCCGATTATCACGGCCATGGCTGGAACTTCCGGGCGATCTACAAGCGCGACCGCGAGGGCAACCTGCTCGACGCGGAGGGCAAGATCGTCTCGCCCGACGATGCCGAGAAGTTCCGCAAGAACGGCATGCCTGAGTTCGCTCCCGTCGGCGAGCAGAAGGGCAAGGCGGTCCACATGATGGACATTCACGCCGAAAAGGGCCTGCAGTGCGCCGACTGCCATTTCGCGCAGGACAGCCATGGCAATGGCCTGATCTACGGCGAAGTCGCCAATGCGGTGGAGATCGGGTGCAAGGACTGCCACGGCACCCCCGACGCCTTCCCGACGCTGCGCACGTCCGGGCCGGCCGCTCGTCCCGGCGGCACCGACCTCTCGCTGCTCCGCAATTCGGATGGCCGCCGCCGCTTCGAATGGACGGTCGACGCCAATGGCGAGCGCGCGCTGATCCAGCGCTCGATCGTCGATCCCAGGCTCGAATGGAAGGTTTCGCTGGTCAAGGAATCGGTCGACCGCGACAGCGCCCATTTCAATCCGCTGGCGGCCCGCTCCAAGCTGATGGGCAAGGCCGGCGTCGAAACCGGCAAATTCGACTGGGGACCGGGCGTCGCGCCCGAGGACCGGGCGCATAATGTCGACAAGATGGCCTGCTTCACATGCCACCTGTCGTGGACCACGTCGTGCGGTGGCTGCCATCTGCCGATCGAGGCCAACTGGAAGACCAGCAGCCACAAATATGACGGCATCGAGACCCGCAACTTCGCGACCTATAATCCGCAGGTCGCGCGCGACGAAATGTTCCAGCTCGGCATCCACCAGACCACCAAGGGCAACATCATCGCGCCGGTGCGATCGACGTCGGCGCTGGTGCTGTCGTCGACCAACCTGAACCGCGAGCGCATCTACATCCAGCAGCCGCCGCTATCGTCGGCCGGCTTCTCGAGCCAGGCCTTCGCGCCGCATTTCCCGCACACGGTCCGCAAGACCGAGACCAAGAAGTGCACCGACTGCCACCTGTCGGTGGACGACGACAACAACGCGATCATGGCGCAGCTCAATCTGCTCGGCACCAACTTCGTCAACTTTGTCGGCATGAATGCCTGGACGGGGTTGGAGAAGGGCATCGAGGCGATCCGCGTCACCGAGTGGAGCGAACCGCAGGCCGTGATCGGCTCCTATCTCCACAAATATGCCTATCCGGACTGGTACAAGCAGCATCTGGACCATGGCCGCGAGCTGATCGAATGGGTGCGTGGCACGCGTTTCGGAAAGAACGGATCGGGCGAGCCCGACGCCGTCGAGGAGTTCGCCAACACCCATCATGCCACCGACGGTGCTGCACGCTGCGTGCAGCTGCGCGGCGAATATTTCTTCGTGGCCGAAGGCAAAGGCGGCTTCCGCGTCTATGACGTGGCGTCGATCGCCAACAAGGGCACCTCGCAGCGCATCCTCACCGCGCCCTTTTCGCCGCTGGGCCAGGACGATCATGTCGGCAGCACCAACGCGACCTGCATGGCTTTGCCGACCGACCAGAATATCTCGACCGAGCGCAATGATCACATCATCAAATATTATCCCGAGAACGAAGAGCAGAAGATGGGCGAAATCTATCGCTACGCCTTCGTCACGGACTCGGTCGAAGGCCTGATCGTCGTCAACGTCGAGACGCTGTCCGACGGCGAGCCCCGCAACAACTTCCTCAAGCGCACCGTCACCTGGAATGAGAACAACATCCTCGCCGGCGCGCGCCACATCACGCTGGGCGGCAACTATGCCTATATCACGGCCGATGTCGGCCTGGTGGTGGTCGATATCAGTGACCCCAAGCATCCCAGGCTGGCGGCGACGGTGCCGCTGCGCGATGCCCGCGCCTCGGCGCTGCAGTTCCGCTACCTGTGGGTAACCACCGCCGAGGGACTGCAGCTGCTCGACGTGACCCATCTCGACCGGCCGGTTCTGATTCCTTCGGCGACGGTGCCGATCGCCAATGCCCAGCGCGTCTATGTCGCGCGGACCTACGCCTATGTGGCCGCCAAGCAGGATGGCCTGGTGATCGTCAACGTGACGCGGCCACTGAAGCCGGTGGTTTACCAGAAGGTGACGTTCGACGGCAGGCTCAACGACGCCGAGGACGTGATCGTCGGCACCACCAATGCGTCGCTGTTCGCCTATGTCGCCGACGGCCGCAACGGCCTCAAGGTGATCCAACTCACCTCGCCCGCCAGCCAGCCCAATTTCTACGGCTTCGCGCCCGCGCCCAAGCCCGAGCTGATTGCCTGGGCCCGCACCCCCTCGCCCGCGCTCGCGCTGTCGAAAGGCCTCGACCGCGACCGTGCGGTGGACGAGAGCGGCAACCAGATCGCGATCTTCGGCCGTGTGGGATCACGCCCGTTCAAGCGCAGCGAAATGGAACGCCTGTTCCTCAACTCCCGCGGCGAACCTTGGAAGGTCAGCGACACGGCGACCTTCGCGGACTGGGTACCGGGACGGAAATAGCCTGATATTCTTGGATGGCAGATCACTGCACCCGGCGGAGGCCGGGCCCTGTTCATGCCATGCGAAAGCGACTCAGGCGTCGAGCGCCTTCTCCAGCACCACCATTTCGAGCGGGGGATCCATCTCGATCGGGAAGGGGCGCCGTTCGCCTGTCTTCCGATATCCACGCCGCTCATAATAGGCGATCAGCTCGGAACGCTGGGAGATCACGGTCATCTCCATCAGATGCGCCTCGAACGCCGCAACCGCGGTCGTCTCGGCCGCAGCGATCAGCATCTTGCCCAGTCCGCGCGTCTGCAGCTGCGGATCGACAGTCAGCAGTCCGAGATAGGCGGTGCCATATTCGCGGTCACTGACCTGGACGCAGCCGGCCAGGCGATCGCCATCAACTGCCACCAGCAGCCGCTCATTATCATCGTCGATGGTGGCGGCCAGGATGTCGTGGCTGGTTCGCTGACCCTCCAGGATGATGTCAGCCTCATGCGTCCAGCCAGCCTTGGCCTCATCGCCGCGATAGGCGCGTTCGACCAGCAGGTGGAGCTCCGCCAGATCGGCGTGGCTGGCACGGCGTATCGTCAAGGACAACTTCATCCCTTCAGGCTCTCGGGTGGGCATTGCGATAGACGTCCATCAGGTGCGCGGAATCGACACCGGTGTAGACCTGGGTCGACGACAGGCTGGCATGGCCGAGCAATTCCTGCAGCGATCGCAGGTCGGCGCCGCGTCCCAGCAGGTGGGTGGCGAAACTGTGCCGCAGCGCATGGGGCGTGGTCCGCTCACTCAGGCCGAGCCGCCCCCGCGCCGCCTGCACCGCGCGGCGGATAAGCTCGGGCGCCAGTGGGCCACCGCGTGCACCGCGAAACAATATCTCGCCGCGCGCCGTGCCATAGGGCGATAAGGCCACATAGCGCTCGATCGCGATCCGGACGGGTTCGAGCATCGGCACCACCCGGGTCTTGGCCCGTTTGCCGGTCACCATCAACCTGTCCCCCAGCGGCATTATGTCGCCGGTCAGCGCCATCGCCTCGCCGATCCGCAACCCCGCTCCGTAGAGTAGCAGCAGCACGGCCTCGTCGCGCGCGGCGATCCAAGGGTCGGCGGCCGAATCCGCGGCATCTTCAGTGATTGCGCTGACATCGTCGGGCGAGATCGGGCGCGGTACGCCGCGCTTGATGCGCGGCCCCTTGACCTTGACCGGTTTGGCTGCGCCCTCGCGAACGGCGACATAGTCGAGGAAGGTGCGGACCGCCGACAATTCTCGCGCGGCGGAGACATTGGCCAGTCCCTCCGCGCGCCGCTCGGCGAGATAGCCCCGAAAGTCGCCGCGCTCGAGATGCGCCAGCAGCTTGCCATCCACCGGGACACCGCGATGCCGGCCGATGAAGGCAATCAATCGATGCGCCGTCGCAAGATAGGCTCTTATGGTATGTTCGGAGCGACGCCGGTCGCGGCGCAGATGATCCGCCCAATCCACGGCAAGCGTGCGGGCGGGATGATCATCCAGTGTCAGGGCAGCAACCACCGCCCTATCATGCGCGAAAGCATCGCCCCGAGGAAGCCCAGCAATTCGGAACCCGCACGGGTATCGAAACCCTGCGGCCGGCGCTGGCCCAGCGCGACCACGCCGCCGGGAAGCGGTGGCTCGGACGGGAGGCGTACCAGCGCCTCGGCGCGAATAAGCTCGGAAGCCGGGCCGAACAGCGGATGGCCGCGCTCCACGCCGCGCATCACTACGCCCTGGATGTCCGCGATCGACCGCTCGATGATTCGCCGCTCGACGAACTGCATGCCAGACGCATCCGCTCGCAATCCCTTGTCGCCGACGAACAGCGCGACCGAAACCGCATCCAGCCCGAGCAGATCGGGCCACAGCTGGGTGACGATATGGATCAGGTGATCGAGGCCGTCGGCCTCGGTCGCGGCGAGCACGGCCGAATGGATCGAGGAAACAGCGCCGGAATGGCCGCGGGCAAAAGCGATCAGATCCTGATTCGCCTCCTCGACTTCGGCCATGCGCCGCCTCAGCGAGGCCATCGCACCGCCTTCGAAATCGATCACGCTTCCCATGGACGGCAGTTTAGCGTCCAATGGTTAACGCACAATTCGTTTGTTTGCGCTCAGAGGATGCTTTGCCCGGTCTTGGCCCAGTCGGCCATGAAGCCGGCAATGCCTTTTTCGGTCAGCGGATGATTGAACAGCGAGCGGATCACGGCCGGCGGCGCGGTCATCACATCGGCGCCTATCTTCGCGGACTCGAGGACGTGGATCGGGTGGCGCACGCTGGCGACCAGGATCTCCGTGCCGAAGTCGTAATTGTCATAGATCTGGCGGATGTCGGCAATCAGGCCCATGCCGTCGAAGCCGATATCGTCATGCCGGCCGACGAACGGCGAGATGAACGAAGCGCCCGCCTTGCCGGCGAGCAACGCCTGGTTCGCCGAAAAGCACAGCGTGACGTTGACCATCGTGCCGTCGTCCGACAGCGCCTTGCAGGTCTTGAGGCCGTCGATCGTCAATGGCACCTTGATGCAGACATTGTCCGCGATCTTCCGCAGCAGTTCGGCTTCGCGCATCATCGTAGCATGATCGAGCGCCACGACCTCAGCCGACACGGGGCCGGACACCAGGCCGCAAATCTCGGCGATCACTTCCACGAATTTGCGGCCCGACTTCGCGATCAGCGATGGGTTGGTAGTCACGCCATCGACCAGACCGGTCGCAGCCATATCGGCGATTTCGGCAGTGTCGGCGGTATCGACGAAGAATTTCATGGGGCGCCCCTTGGCTATATCGATCTTTGCGCCCGCCTATAACGGCGGCTGGCGCATCCGCCTAGGGACTGTCCGGCACTCCCGGAACAAAAGCGGCTGCAGGAGTGTTGCGCCCGGGCATATCGAACCTCACGCCGGAGTTCACCCAAGTTAGCAATGGCCTGACAATGGCACCCCAACACCCACAAGCCTCGCTTTCGGCAGAGAAGAATGTGGTGATGTTGTTCCTCGGCGGAGCGCATCAGCTGTTTCACCTGGCGCCCGTCGCCGCCATGTTGAGCCGGATCGCCCCCGGCACTGCTGTCACCTGCATCGCCGCCGACGCTCATGTCGGGCAACTGCTGGCGGACGTCCGCGACCGGTTGAATTCACCTGACATGGCGATCGAGGTGGTCGATCCGCCCCGATGGGGCCACCGCCTGGCCGCGCTGTTCAGGCGCCATAGCCTCGTGAAGCTCGCGCTGCTCTGCAGCCTCGCACGCCGGCTGTCGTCGGCAGCCGCCATCGTAACGCCGGAGCGGACCTCGGCCTGGCTGCGCATCCTGCACGTCACGCGCGCCCGCATGATCCACTTCCGCCACGGCGCTGGGGACCGCGCGCCTTCATCCGAGCGGAGGCTGAAAGCCTTCGACCTGATCGTCGTGCCGGGCGAGAAAGATATCGAACGCGCTATAGAACTGCGGCATGTCGATCCGGCGCGCCTGAAGGCCGGTGGCTATGTGAAGCTCGACTACCTGCGCCACTATGTCCGCTGCGACGCTCGGCTGTTCGACAATGATCGGCTGACCATCGTCTATAATCCCCATTTCGATCGCGCCATATCGTCGATCGACGTGGCGAGAACGGTGGTAGAGACGATCCGGAAAGATGGCCGCTACAATCTCGTCTTAGCACCGCATATCCGTATCGCCGAAAACATGACGTCGGATGATCGCGCCAGTTGGGACGCACTGGGCGAGCCCGGCCGTGTCATCGTCGATCTTGATTCGGATCGGCTGATCGACATGAGCTATATGCGCATGGCCGACATCTATCTGGGCGACATGTCGAGCCAGCTATACGAGTTTCTGGTGGAGCCGCGGCCAGTGGCGTTCGTCAACGCGCATGGCGTCGATTGGGAAGATGATCCCCGCTATGCCGGTTGGCATCTCGGCAAAGTCGCCGTGCGGGCGGAACACCTGATGCGGGCGATCGACAGTGCTGTTGCCGAACATCCCGGCATGATCGAGCGCCAGCAAGCGGCGGTGCGGCGGGCGTTCGGCGAGATCGATGGCGCCTGCGAGCGCGCCGCACATATATTGGCCGAAATGATCGCCGAGCCGGCATCGAAATCGTTCCCGGCGCAGCAGCTGGCGGGCGGAAGAGTTGCAGCCCTGAGGCCCTCCCCCTAAGCACGGTCGCATGGCTCGTGCCCATGTGCTTCTCGTCAATCCTGCCCTTGGCCCGCTCGATTATCGCGTCGATCGGGAGCATATCGTCACGCCCGGCAGCATCGTCCTCGCGCCGCTGGGGCCACGCCAGATGGTAGGCGTCGTCTGGGAGGAAGAGACGCTGCCGTCGGCCGACCAGGTCGGCGACAACCGGCTGCGGCCGCTGCTCGGCGTCTATGACGTGCCGCCGATCGCCGCGCCGCTGCGCCGGCTGATCGAATGGACCGCCGACTATTATCTGGCGCCRCCCGCGGCGGTGTTGCGGATGGCCCTGCCGTCGTCGAGCGCGCTCGACGGCGCGCGCACCATCACCGAATATCGCCTGACCGGCGAGCGGCCCGGCAGGGTGACGCCGCAGCGTGAACAGGCGCTCGACCGGATCGGCCAACGCCAGGGGCTGATCCGCGAACTGGCCACCATCGCCGACGTCTCCGACGCAGTGATCCGCGGCCTGGTCAAATCCGGGGCGATCGAGGCGGTGACGGTATCGATCGACACGCCTTGGCCGTCGCCCGATGCCGACCACGACGTGCCTATTCTGTCGGATGAGCAGCAGCTTGCCGCCGGCCTGCTGGCCGATGCGGTGCGGGCGGCCGACTTTCATCCCTTCCTGCTCGACGGCGTCACGGGATCCGGCAAGACCGAAGTCTATTTCGAGGCGATCGCCGAGGCGCTTCGCCTGGGCCGGCAGACGCTGGTCCTGTTGCCCGAAATCGCGCTGACCGAGCCCTTCCTGAAGCGGTTCGAAGCGCGTTTCGGCCATTTGCCGGTCGCCTGGCACAGCGAACTCCGCCAGTCGCAGCGGCGGCGCGCCTGGCGGGGTATCGCCAATGGCGAGGCGCAGGTGGTGGTCGGGGCGCGCTCCGCGCTATTCCTGCCGTACCGCAATCTTGGCCTGATCGTCGTCGACGAGGCGCATGAAGCCAGCTTCAAGCAGGAGGACGGGGTCCTCTATCATGCCCGCGACGTGGCGGTGATGCGCGCCAAGCTGGAAACAATCCCGATCGTGCTCGCCTCGGCCACCCCGGCGATCGAGACCCGGCAACAGGCGGCGATCGGACGCTATACCGAACTCAAGCTGGCCTCACGCCACGGCGGCGCCGAGATGCCACAGATCGACGCGGTCGATCTGCTCGCCGAGCCACCGCCGCGCGGCCGCTGGCTGGCGCCGTCGCTCGTGCGCGCGATGCAGGACCGGCTGGAAAAGGGCGAGCAGAGCCTGCTCTTCCTCAACCGCCGCGGCTACGCACCGCTGACGCTGTGCCGAACCTGCGGGCATCGCTTCCAATGCCCGAACTGCACCGCATGGATGGTCGAGCATCGCCTGCTCAGCCGGCTGCAATGCCATCATTGCGGGCACAGCATGCCGCCGCCCGCGCAATGCCCCGAATGCAAGGACGAGGATAGCCTGGTGGCGTGCGGCCCCGGCGTCGAGCGGATCGCCGACGAAGTGACGGCTCTGTTCCCCGAAGCGCGGATCGCTATGGCCACGTCCGACACCTTGTCGACGCCAGTGCGCGCCGCCGAGTTCGTCGAGCGGATGGACGCGGGTGATATCGACGTGGTCGTCGGCACCCAGCTCGTCACCAAGGGCTATCATTTTCCCGAGCTGACGCTGGTCGGGGTGATCGACGCCGACCTGGGCCTTTCCGGTGGCGATCTCCGCGCCGCCGAACGCAGCTTCCAGCAGATCTCCCAGGTGGCGGGCCGCGCAGGCCGAGGTGCGAAGCCGGGCCATGTCTATATCCAGACCCACGCCCCCAAGGCGCCGGTGATCCAGGCGTTGCTGTCCGGCGATGCGCAGAGCTTTTACGCAGCTGAGACCGAAGCGCGGAAGATGGCCGAAGCGCCGCCGTTCGGCCGCTATGCCGCGATCATAGTGTCTTCGGAAAAGCTGGATGAAGCCGCTGTCACGGCGCGACTGATCGGCCGCACCTCGCCCGCAGTGGAGGGCATGCACGTCTATGGCCCGGCCCCCGCCCCGCTGGCGATGCTGCGCGGACGGCACCGGCAGAGGCTGCTGGTTCACGCACGGCGCTCGCTCGACGTCCAGCAGGTCATAAGGGACTGGCTCGGCCCGCTGGAGTGGCCGCGCGGCGTGCGCGTGGCGGTGGATGTCGATCCCTACAGCTTCCTTTGACTTTTCATCGTCATCTCAGCGGAAGCTGGGATCTCGCTGCCTTTCTCGTCCGCACAAGGGAACTGAGATTCCAGCTTTCGCCGGAATGACGAAGAGAAGAGGACGAAGCGCTTGAAGTTAACCTGCCCAAGTGCTGAAACCCCATGATGACAGGGGGGCGCCGCATCACCATCCGATCGATTCTGGCTGTCGCAGTACTGCTGTTCACGGCTCTCCTGATCGCCGATCCCGCCATCGCCTCCACCGCAGGGCCGGCGCAGACCGGCGCGCTCGACCGGGCAATGACGACGATCTCGGGGGATGGCCGGCCGCTGTCGCTGTCGTTGCAGATCCTGGTGCTGATGAGCCTGCTGACGGTGCTGCCGTCGCTGGTGCTGATGATGACCAGCTTCACCCGGATCATCATCGTGCTGTCGCTGCTGCGCCAGGCGCTAGGCCTGCAGCAGACGCCGCCGAACCAGGTGCTGGTCGGCCTGGCGTTGTTCCTGTCGCTGTTCATCATGCGGCCGTCGATCGACCAGATCAACGCCAATGCCTTCAAACCCTATGGCGCCGGGCAGATCACGATGGAGGAGGCGATCACCCGCAGCGGCACGGTGTTGCACCGGTTCATGGTCCTCCAGACCCGTCAGACCGACCTGAAGCTGTTCGCTGATCTCGCCAAGGCACCGCGCTTCGCCCGCGCGGCCGACATTCCCTTCTCCATCCTGCTGCCGGCTTATGTCACGAGCGAGTTGAAGACGGCGTTCCAGATCGGCTTCCTGATATTCCTGCCGTTCCTGGTGATCGACCTGGTGGTCGCGTCGACCTTGATGTCGCTCGGCATGATGATGCTGTCTCCGGCGATAATCTCCATGCCATTCAAACTGTTATTGTTCGTTCTTGTCGACGGATGGGCACTAACTATGGGCTCGCTGGCGGGGAGCTTCGCGACGTGAGGGGCGCCTTCTCGCCCGTCATCCCAGCGAAAGCTGGGATCTCTTTGCCTTGTCCATCGCCAGAGAAAAGGGAGATCCCAGCTCTCGCTGGGATGACGAATGGTGGGTCGATGGCGCGCGCGCATGGATAGCGCCGGCTCCCCCGACTATTTCATCGGCATCGCCCAGCAGGCGATGTGGATCCTTGCGCTCGCATCGGCGCCGATCCTGATCCCGGCCCTCGTCGCCGGCATCATCCTGGGCATGATCCAGGCGGCGACCTCGATCAACGAGCAGACGCTGAGCTTCGTGCCCAAGCTGATCGTCGTCGGCATTGCGCTGGCCCTGTTCGGTGGCGCGATCATGATGCTGCTCGCCGATTTCACCCGCGAGATGTTCGCGCGGATTCCGGACATGCTGAGATGATACCCCAAGGCCTGGCCGGGGTGGAAACCCAGCTCTGGCTCTGGATGATCGCGATGATCCGGCCTGGTGCCGCTTTCATCGCCGCCCCGGTGTTTGGCGCGCCGCAGGTTCCGCTGCAGCTTCGTGCGGTCGTGGCGCTGGCGATCGGAGTGCCGGCGCTGGCCAATACACCCTTCGTATTGCCGGTGGGCGGGGTCGTCTCGGTTGCCGGCTTCGTGCTGGTCGCTGGCGAGGTGCTGGCCGGACTGGCGCTGGGTTTTGCCGTCCAGATCGGTTTTTCCGCCGCGATGGTCGCAGGCGAGGTGATCGGCAACGCCATGGGCCTGGGCTTTGCCGCGATAGTCGATCCCGCGAGCGGAGCCCCAAGCCCCGCGGTCAGCCAGTTCCTGTCCTTGATGGCGGTCTTCCTGTTCCTGTCGACCGGCGGCCATCTCCAGCTCGCTGCGATCATCGTCGAAAGCTATCACGCGCTGCCGCCGGGCGAGGCGTGGCTCGGGGCGAAGAGCGTGCAAGGCCTGGTGTTGTTTGGCGGCGACCTGTTCGCCGCCGGGCTCGCTATCGCGCTGCCGGTGGGCTTCGCGATCATTCTCGTCCAGTTGGTGATGGCGATGCTGGCGCGCTCGGCACCGCAGATGAATATCTTCTCGGTCGGATTGCCTGCCACGCTCATGGCCGGGCTGGTGCTGATGGCGATAGCCGCGCCGGTCATGGCCGACGGCATCACCGCCGCGATCCAGCGTGGACTGGCCGAGGCCCGGCTGCTGGCCGCGGGGAAATAGGCGGTGGCCGAGGGTCCCGAGGACGACGAGAAAACCGAAGCGCCGACCGCGAAGCGCCGGCAGGATGCCACCGACAAAGGTGATGTCCTGCAATCCAAGGAGCTTGGCACCGCATTGGTGATGATTGTCGGTGCCGTCTGGATCGCGATGGCCGGCCCCTGGCTGATCGCGGCGCTCAAGCAGATGCTGTCGAACGCACTGTCGTTCGACAGCAGTGCCATCCAGGATTTCGATCCGCTCGGCGCGGTGTTCTCCACCGTCGCCACGATCGCCATGCCGATCATCCTGCTGTTCGCACTGACCATGGCAGCGGCGATCGCGGCGCCCGCGATGCTCGGGTCGCACGGCTTCCGCTGGTCGGCGATCAGCTTCAATCCGGGCAAGCTCAACCCGGCGGCGGGGCTCAAGCGCATCTTCGGCATGCAGGGGCTGATCGAGCTGGGCAAGTCGCTGCTCAAGATCATCGCGCTCGGCGCGGTCGGCTACTGGCTGCTGATGGACCAGGTCGCTGCCATCGTGACCATGGGGCAGCAGGATATGCGCACCGCGCTCAATCATCTCGGATCGACCTTCATCTTCGCGGTCCTGGTAATGACGATGGCGCTGGCGATCGTCGCCGGCGCTGACGTTCCCGCACAGATCTTCCAGCGGGCAAAAAGGCTCCGGATGTCCAAGCAGGAGATCAAGGACGAGAGCAAGCAGACCGAGGGCTCGCCCGAAATGAAAGCGGCGATTCGCCAGAAGCAGATGCAGATGGCAAAGGGCTCGGCGCGCAAGGCCGTGATCGAGGCCACCGTGGTTCTCACCAACCCCACCCATTTCGCCGTCGCCCTGCGCTACAAACCCGGGTATGACGCCGCGCCGATCGTCCTCGCCCGCGGACGCGGCGCCACCGCCGATGCGATCCGCGAGCTTGCCGCAGAACTCGAAGTGCCGTTGCTGCAATATCCGCAGCTCACGCGCGCGATCTATTATACCAGCCGTTCGGGGCAGATGATCCGCGATGACCTGTTCATCGCGGTCGCGGCGATCCTTGCCTTCGTGTTCAATCTCGACCGCGCGATGGCGGAGGGAATCGTCCAGCCCGACATCGAGGTGCCGACCGGCGCGCGGTTCGATGAGGATGGCCAGACCGTCGTCTAATCCTCGGCGCCATGAACAGGGTTAGGTGGTGTGGACAGTTACCTGAGCCATAGGACGATGGCGGCGAGGGTAACGACAGCGCGATAATTCCGGGCGGTTTTCTCGAAGCGGGTGGCGACGCGGCGGAACTGCTTGAGCTTGGAAAAGCAGCATTCGACAAGATGGCGCTGGGCATAGAGTTGCTTGTCCAGACGGTGTTTGAGTGCGCGCGAGGGGTTGTTGGGGATGACGGCGATAGCGCCTTTGTCAGCAATGGCTTTTCGCAGCGCGTCAGCATCATAGGCTGTATCCGCCATAACGACCTCGGCGGGCAGCCCCTCGATCAAGGCTCCGGCTTGGGGCGCATCGCCCTTTTGACCGGCGGTCAGCGTGAACCGAACGGGACAGCCAAGTCCGCGTACCGCCATGTGGATCTTGGTGCTCAGCCCCCCGCGCGAGCGGCCAAGGGCTTGATCTTCAGGCCCCCTTTTTTAGCCCCGGCAGCGTGCTGATGGGCGCGAACTACGGTGCTGTCGATGATCAGATATTCGAAGTCCGGATCATCCGACATCGCCTCGAATATCCGCCACCAGACCCCTTTGGCGCTCCATCGGCTGAAGCGGCGGAATGCGCTGTTCCAGTCTCCGAATACCTCCGGCAAATCTCGCCACGGCGAGCCCGTCCGCACAATCCATAAAACCGCCTCGACGAACATGCGATTATCCCGGCCCGTCGAGCCCTTCTGATCGGGGCGCCCTATAATCAACGGCGCCATGCGGTCCCACCCACTGTCGGTCAGCACCAACCGGTCCATCACACCCATGACTGCCTCCAAAAGACAGCCTTGAATCAGAACTCAGCCCAAAAGGGAATCCTTAGAGTCCACACCGCCTAGCCCACCCGGTAGGGCACCACGTCGCGACGATCCGCATCGACGGTGATCTCACGGCCGGCCGGCGGGAAGGCGCGCTGGTCGCAATGCTGGCGTGGGCAGAGCCGGCAGGAAATGCCGATCGGCATCGCCGCCTCGACATTGGCGATGTCCAGCGCGTCGGCATAGATGAAGTCGCGGGCGTGCTCGACCTCGCAGCCGAGCGCTACGGCGAAGCGACGCGGCGCGCGGGTGAAAGAGCCCGAAGGCTTCACCAGGCCCTTGGCCATCGAGACATAGCGCGCGCCGTCGGGCATCTCCGCCATCTGGACCAGGATCCGATCGGGAATCGCCACCGCCTCATGCACGATCCATAGCGGGCAGGCGCCGCCGAAGCGCGCGAACTGCAGCCGCGTCGCGGAGTGGCGCTTGGTGATGTTGCCGGCCATGTCCACCCGGCAGAAGAAAAAGGGCACGCCGCGCTCGGCCGGGCGCTGCAAGGTCGACAGCCGATGGCAAGCCTGTTCGAAGCTGACTCCGAAGCGCTGGCACAGCCGGTCGATGTCGTGGCGCATCGCCCGCGCGGTTTCGCGGAACCGGCCATAGGGCATCAGCAGCGCGCCGGCCGCATAATTGGCGAGGCCGACCGAGAGCAGCGGGTGCGCCTCGGCCGCGCGCAGCTGCGCCTTGCCGGCCACGACGGCGATCTGCCAGCGGAATTCGAGCAGGGCGAGCTGGTGCGCCATCATGAAGCGCCGGGTCTCGGGCGGCTGGGCGGTACCGATCGTCAGCAGCCCGCGCGCGCGGTCGAACCGGCGCAGCATGCCGCCATCGTCGCTCGCTACGAGAACATCGACGCCGTGGCGCTCCTTCAGCACATGCGCGATCAGGCCCTCGGTCAACGGCTCGGCGTCAAGTTCCTGCGCCAGCGTCTCCGCGGCGCGGTCGATGCTGTCGACATAATTGCCCTCCTCGTGGAACCAGTCGCGCACTTCTTCCCAGGGCAGCCGGTCATCGCCGGGCACGCCGATCGCGATCCGGTCATCGACCATCTGCAACCGGCCCTCGATGCGGCGATAGGCATCATGCAGCCGGACGAAATGGTCGGCGAAAAGCGGCTGCTGCTCCACCGCGCGATGTAGCGCCGGCCCGCCCAGGCCCGCCGCCGCGAACAGCGGATCGGCAAAGGCCTCGCGCAGCGCGGCCAGCCGCCGGTCGGCATCGTCGGCCTGCGCGCCATTCCAGTCGATCGGGAAGGCGCGGGCAAAGGATTCGGTCACCGCCGGCGTGACCGGCCGGTCGTCATTTTCGAGTTGTGAGAGATAGGATACCGACAGCCCGACCCGCTGCGCCATCGCGGCCTGACCGAGCCCGGCACGCTGGCGAAGAGCCTTCAGCTCGTGCCCCGCGAATAATCTGGTTCCGGTGCGCCTCGCCATCTTCAGCTCTCATTTTGCAAAATGCAGATCTTAATCCGCAAATAGCTTGGCACAGCACCGAGGGCTGGTGAAGAGGCCTGCGCCGAGGCTATTTGCAAATCTCCATTTCGCAATTCCGCAATTTCACATTTGCGTTATCCCGCAAAGCTTGGAAAGGGGGCGCGCAGAATCATCCAAGGGAGCAGAGTGCCCAAAATGCTGGCGATCCTGCAGAAGCTCGAAGAAAAACGCACAGCCGCGCGGCTGGGCGGCGGCAGCAAGCGCATCGACGCGCAGCACAAGAAGGGCAAGCTGACCGCGCGCGAGCGCGTCCAGGTGCTGCTCGACGAAGGCTCGTTCGAGGAGCTCGACATGTATGTCGAGCATAATTGCACCGATTTCGGCATGGAGCAGGAGCATATCCCGGGCGACGGCGTCGTCACCGGATCGGGCACGATCAACGGCCGGCTGGTGTTCCTGTTCAGCCAGGACTTCACGGTCTATGGCGGCGCGCTGAGCGAGCGGCATGCCCAGAAGATCTGCAAGGTCATGGACATGGCGATGAAGGTCGGCGCTCCGGTGATCGGCCTCAACGATTCGGGCGGCGCCCGCATCCAAGAGGGCGTCGCCAGCCTTGCCGGCTATGCCGAGGTGTTCCAGCGCAACATCCTCGCCTCCGGGGTGATTCCGCAGATCAGCGTGATCATGGGCCCCTGCGCGGGCGGCGCGGTCTATTCACCGGCGATGACCGACTTCATCTTCATGGTGAAGGACAGCAGCTTCATGTTCGTGACCGGCCCCGACGTGGTCAAGACGGTCACCAACGAGGTGGTGACCCAGGAGGACCTGGGCGGCGCCGTGACCCACACCACCAAGACCTCGGTGGCCGACAACGCCTTCGAGAACGACATCGAGGCGCTGCTCTCGGTTCGCGACTTCGTCGATTTCCTGCCGCTGTCGAACCGCCACGAGCTGCCGGTGCGTCCGACCGACGATCCGTGGGACCGGCTCGACGCCAGCCTCGACACGCTGATCCCCGACAGCGCGGCCAAGCCCTATGACATCAAGGAGCTGATCAACAAGGTCGTCGACGAAGGCGATTTCTTCGAGGTCCAGCCGAATCATGCCGCCAATATCGTGATCGGCTTCGGCCGCATCGAGGGCCGGCCGGTGGGGATCGTCGCCAATCAGCCAATGGTGCTGGCCGGCTGCCTCGACATCAACTCCTCGAAGAAGGCTGCGCGGTTCGTGCGCTTCTGCGACGCCTTCGATATCCCGATCATCACCTTCGTCGACGTGCCCGGCTTCCTGCCCGGCACATCGCAGGAGCATAACGGCATCATCAAGCATGGCGCCAAGCTGCTGTTCGCCTATGGCGAGGCCACCGTCCCGAAGATCACCGTGATCACCCGCAAGGCCTATGGCGGCGCCTATGACGTCATGGCCTCCAAGCATCTGCGCGGCGACCTCAACTATGCCTGGCCGACCGCGGAGATCGCGGTGATGGGCGCCAAGGGCGCGGTCGAGATCATCTTCCGCAAGGATATCGGCGACAAGGACAAGATCGCCGCGCGCACCAAGGAATATGAGGATCGCTTCGCCAATCCGTTCGTCGCCGCCTCGAAGGGATTCATCGACGAAGTGATCATGCCGCATTCGACACGGCGGCGGATCGCCCTGGGCCTTCGCAAGCTCCGCAACAAGAGCCTCGAAAATCCATGGAAGAAGCACGATAATATACCGTTGTGACTTCCGGCCTCTCCCGCTTGCGGGAGAGGCCTGGGAGAGGTTTTTTTAATTTTTACCGCCGCGGACCGGATCGGATGGACAGCCTGGCTAACGCTCGGCTCCTCTCCCCGAACCTCTCCCGCCAGCGGGAGAGGGAGTGAAAATGGAAGAAATCTATATCGTCAGCGGCGTTCGCACCGCGATCGGGGACTTCGGCGGATCGCTCAAGAGCTTCTTCCCGTCGGATCTCGGCACCAAGGTGGTGGCGGAGGCCATCGGCCGCGCCGGCGTCGCGCCGACCGACGTGCAGCACGTCGTCATCGGGCAGGTAATGCCGACCAGCGCCAAGGATGGCATGCTCTCGCGCACCATCGCGCTCAATGCCGGCATCCCCTTCGAGGTGCCCGCCTTCACGCTCAACCGGCTGTGCGGCTCGGGTGTGCAGGCGATCGTATCGGCGGCGCAGATGATGCAGCTTGGCGAAGCATCCATCACCGTCGCGGGCGGCGCGGAGTCGATGTCGAACGTGCCCTATCATGACCATGGCATCCGCTGGGGCACCAAGATGGGCGACAATGTCCTGACCGATGCGCTCGTCCAGGGACTGCAGGACGCCTCGGGCGGCTATCATATGGGCATCACCGCCGAAAATTGCGCCGAGCGCCACCAGATCACCCGCGAAGAGCAGGATGCGCTTGCCCTCGAGGGCCATCAGCGCGCTAGCCGCGCGATCGCGGAGGGCCGCTTCAAGGCGCAGATCCTTCCGATCGAGATCAAGACCCGCAAGGGCGTGACCGTGTTCGATACCGACGAGCATCCGCGCGCCGACACCAACGGCGAAACCCTCGCCAAGATGAAGCCGGCCTTCAAGAAGGATGGCACCGTCACCGCCGCCAATGCCTCGGGCATCAATGACGGCGCGGCCGCGGTCGTACTGGCGACAGGCAGCGAAGTCGAGAAGCGCGGCCTCAAGCCGATGGCGAAAATCATCGCCTGGGGCCATGCCGGCGTCGAGCCCGAATATATGGGCGAAGGCCCGATCAAGGCGGTCCCCGTCGCGCTCAAGCGCGCGGGCCTGAAGCTCGATGACATGGACGTCATCGAGGCGAACGAGGCGTTCGCGGCGCAGGCGCTCGCGGTCGCCAAGACGCTCGGCTTCGATCGCGAGAAGCTCAACCCGAACGGCTCTGGCGTGGCGCTCGGCCACCCGGTCGGCGCGACCGGCGCGATCCTGATGGTCAAGGCCATTTATGAGCTGCAGCGCACCGGCGGCCGCTACGGCCTGATCACGATGTGCATCGGTGGTGGCCAGGGCATCGCGATGGTGGTGGAGCGGGTCTGATGAAGCTGGGCCGCCTCAATCATGTCGGGGTCGCGACGCCCTCGATCGAGGAGAGCATCGCCTTCTATCGCGACGTCATGGGCGCGGAGGTGATCCGCGCGCCATTCGACCTGCCCGCGCAGGGCGTGAAGGTGTGCTTCGTCGACACGCCCAACAGCCAGATCGAACTGATCGAGCCGCTGGGCGAAGCTTCGCCGATCCACGGCTTTCTCGCCAAGAATCCGGCGGGTGGCCAGCATCATCTCTGCTATGAAGTGCCCGACATCCATGCCGCCAAGGCCTGGTTCGAATCCAAGGGGGCGAAAGTGCTGGGCGAGCCCCGCATCGGTGCGCATGGCACGCCGATCTTCTTCGTCCACCCCAAGGACATGGGCGGCGTGCTGACCGAGATCATGGAAACGCCTAAGGCTGGCGCGAATCACTGAGGAAGCTTCGATGAGCGACAAGACGCCGGACCTGGCAAAATGGGAAGCGGCCGCCACCAAGGAGGTCAAGGGCAAGGACCTGACGTGGAACACGCCGGAAGGTATCGCCGTCAAGCCGCTCTACACCGCCGAGGACGTGGCCGACATCAATCCCGGCCTGCCGGGTTTCGCGCCGTTCACCCGCGGCGTGCGCGCATCGATGTACGCCGGGCGTCCCTGGACGATCCGCCAATATGCCGGCTTCTCGACTGCCGAGGCCTCCAACGCCTTCTATCATCGCAACCTCAAGGCCGGCCAGAAGGGCCTGTCGGTCGCCTTCGACCTCGCCACCCACCGCGGCTATGACAGCGATCATCCGCGGGTGACGGGCGATGTCGGCAAGGCCGGCGTCGCGATCGATACGATCGACGACATGAAGATCCTGTTCGACGGCATCCCGCTCGACCAGATGTCGGTGTCGATGACGATGAACGGCGCCGTGATCCCGATCCTGGCCTTCTTCATCGTCGCGAGCGAGGAGCAGGGCGTTTCGCAGGCCCAGCTCGACGGGACCATCCAGAACGACATCCTCAAGGAGTTCATGGTCCGCAACACCTATATCTATCCGCCCGAGCCGAGCATGCGGATCATCTCGGACATCTTCGCCTTCACCTCGCAGAACATGCCCAAGTTCAACTCGATCTCGATCTCGGGCTATCACATGCAGGAAGCCGGGGCGACGCAGGTCCAGGAGCTCGCCTTCACCATCGCCGACGGCATGGAATATGTGAAATATGGCGTAGCCTCGGGGCTCGACATCGACGCCTTCGCGGGCCGGCTGAGCTTCTTCTTCGCGATCGGCATGAACTTCTTCATGGAGATCGCCAAGCTGCGCGCCGCGCGCGTGCTGTGGCATCGGGTGATGACGAAGCTGGGCGCGAAGGACGAGCGCTCGAAGATGCTGCGCACCCATTGCCAGACCTCTGGCGTGTCGCTGACCGAGCAGGATCCGTACAACAACGTCATGCGCACCACGATCGAGGCGATGGCGGCGATGCTGGGCGGCACCCAGTCGCTCCACACCAACGCGCTCGACGAAGCGATCGCGCTGCCGACCGATTTCTCGGCCCGGATCGCGCGCAATACCCAGATCGTCATCCAGGAAGAGACCGGGATGACCAAGGTGGTCGATCCGCTCGGCGGCTCCTATTATGTCGAGGCGCTGACCCAGGAGCTGGTCGACAAGGCCTGGGAGATCATTGAGAAGGTCGAATCCGAGGGCGGCATGGCCAAGGCCGTCGCCGCCGGCTGGCCCAAGGCAATGATCGAGGAGGCCTCGGCCGCCAAGGCGGCGCGGATCGACCGGGTCGATGAAGTCATCGTCGGGGTCAACAAGTACAAGCTCGCGCAGGAAGACCCGATCGACATCCTCGACGTCGACAATGTCGCGGTAAGGGAATCGCAGGTCGCCCGCATCGCCAAGGTCAAGGCCGGCCGCGACGAGGCCAGATGCCAGGCGGCGCTCGCCGCGCTGACCCAAGGCGCCAAAGGCAGCGAGAACCTGCTCGCGCTGGCGGTGGACTGCGCGCGCGCCCGCGCCACGCTGGGCGAGATCTCGTCGGCGATGGAGCAGGTGTTCGGCCGCTACGGCACCAATCCAACCCCCGTGAAGGGGGTTTATGGCGGCGCCTATGGCGACGATGCGCGCTGGACCGGCCTGATCGAGGGCGTGTCCGCGATCGAGCGCCGCAAGGGCCGCAAGCCGCGCATGCTGGTCGCCAAGATGGGTCAGGACGGCCATGACCGCGGCGCGAATCTCGTCTCGTCGGCGTTCGGCGACCTGGGCTTCGAGGTGGTGGCCGGGCCGCTGTTCCAGACTCCGAAGGAAGCCGCCGAGCTCGCGATCAAGGCCGATGTCGACGTGGTCGGCGCGTCGAGCCTGGCCGCCGGGCACAAGACGCTGATCCCCGAGCTGATCGGCCACCTCAAGGAGGCCGGCCGCACCGACATCAAGGTCATCGCCGGGGGCGTGATCCCGGCGCAGGACTACCAGTTCCTGCGCGACGCGGGCGTGCAGGGCATCTTCGGCCCCGGCACCAACCTCGTCGGCGCGGCGACCGAGGTGCTCAGGCTCCTCGGGCACAACCAGCCGCCCGAAGGCTTCGAGGAGGCCGCGGAATGATCCGTCACGACTGGACCCGCAGCGAGATCGCGGCGCTGTTCGAACTGCCGTTCAACGACCTTCTCTGGCAGGCGCAGGCCTCACACCGCGAATATCACGACGCCAACGCCGTCCAGCTGTCGACCCTGCTGTCGATCAAGACCGGCGGCTGTGCGGAGAATTGCGGCTATTGCAGCCAGGCGGCGGGCAACGACACCGACCTCCAGGCGACCAAGCTGATGCAGGTCGAGGAGGTGCTGGCGGCGGCGCGCGAAGCCAAGGCATCGGGCTCCGAGCGCTTCTGCATGGGGGCGGCCTGGCGCTCCCCCAAGGACCGCGACATGGACGCGATCGTCTCGATGGTCGAGGGCGTCAAGGCGATGGGCCTGGAAACCTGCATGACGCTGGGCATGCTCAGCGACGAGCAGACCGAGAAGCTCGCCGAGGCCGGGCTCGACTATTACAACCACAATATCGACAGCTCGCCGGAATATTATGACAAGGTCGTCACCACCCGGACCTTCGACGACCGCCTGAACACGCTGGAGCGCGTCCGCAAGGCGGGGATCAACGTCTGCTCGGGGGGGATCGTCGGAATGGGCGAGGACCGCGCCGACCGCGTCGGCTTCCTCCATGCGCTGGCCACCTTGCCCGAACATCCGGGCAGCGTGCCGATCAATGCGCTGGTGCCGGTCAAGGGCACGCCGCTCGGCGACATGCTGGAGGGCCTGCCCGAGGCGCGGATCGACGATATCGAGTTCGTCCGCACCGTTGCCGTCGCGCGGATCACGATGCCGGGCTCGGTCGTGCGGCTTTCGGCGGGGCGCGAGAGCATGAGCGAGGCCACCCAGGCGCTCTGCTTCCTCGCCGGCGCCAATTCGATCTTCACCGGCGACCGGCTGCTGACCACCGGCAACCAGGGCAGCGATGCCGATTCGCGGCTGTTCGCCAAGCTGGGGCTCAGGGGTTCGATCAATAGCACGCCGGAAGCTCTGGCGGCGGAGTAATCACTTCACCCGTCATGCTGGACTTGTTTCAGCATCCACTTATCCACGGGAGCGCGCTCGGCGGTCCCGGTGGATCCTGAAACAGGTTCAGGGTGACGGCAAAAGACTGACAAAGGGACGAGATGTTCAAGAAGATCCTGATCGCCAATCGCGGCGAAATCGCATGCCGCGTGATCAAGACGGCCCGGCGCATGGGCATAAAGACCGTTGCGGTCTATTCGGACGCCGATGCGCGGGCGCCGCATGTCGAGATGGCGGACGAAGCCGTCCATATCGGGCCGCCGCCCGCGTCGGAATCCTACCTGATCGCCGACAGGATCATCCAGGCGTGCAAGGACACCGGCGCCGAGGCGGTGCATCCCGGCTATGGTTTCCTGTCGGAGCGGACCAGCTTCGCCCAGGCGCTCGAGGATGCCGGCATCGCCTTCATCGGCCCGCCGATCGGCGCGATCGCGGCGATGGGCGACAAGATCGAATCGAAGAAGCTCGCCAAGGCGGCCGGCGTCAACGTCGTGCCCGGCTATGTCGGCGAGATCGACTCGACCGACCATGCCGTCGAGATCGCCAACGGCATCGGCTATCCGGTGATGATGAAGGCGTCGGCCGGCGGCGGCGGCAAGGGCATGCGCCTTGCCTATAGCGAGAAGGACGTCCGCGAGAATTTCGAGAGCGTGAAGCGCGAGGGGCTCAGCAGCTTCGGCGACGACCGCGTCTTCATCGAGAAATTCATCGAGAGCCCGCGCCACATCGAGATCCAGGTGCTCGGCGACAAGCATGGCAACATCCTCTACCTGCACGAGCGCGAATGCTCGATCCAGCGCCGCCATCAGAAGGTGGTCGAGGAGGCCCCGTCGCCCTTCGTCACCCCCAAGATGCGCAAGGCGATGGGCGAGCAGGCCGTCGCGCTGGCGCGCGCGGTGGGCTATTACAGCGCAGGCACCGTCGAGCTGATCGTCAGCGGCGCCGACACCAGCGGCGAGGGCTTCTACTTCCTCGAGATGAACACCCGCCTCCAGGTCGAGCATCCGGTCACCGAGTGCATCACCGGGCTCGATCTGGTCGAGCAGATGATCCGCGTCGCCTATGGCGAGAAGCTCGCCCTCACCCAGGAGCAGGTGAAGCTCCAAGGCTGGGCGGTCGAGAACCGGGTCTATGCCGAGGATCCCTATCGCGGCTTCCTGCCGTCGACCGGCCGCCTGGTGCGCTATCGCCCGCCCGCGCAGGTCGACAATGTCCGGGTCGACGACGGAGTCTATGAAGGCTCCGAGATCTCGATGTTCTACGATCCGATGATCGCCAAGCTGATCAGCTACGGCGCGACCCGCGAGGACGCGATCGACAAGCAGGTCAGCGCGCTCGACCGGTTCGAGATCGAGGGCATCGGCCATAATATCGACTTTCTGTCAGCGCTGATGCAGCACCCGCGCTTCCGCAGCGGCAACATCACCACCGGCTTCATCGCCGAGGAATATCCCGACGGTTTCTCCGGCGCTCCGGCCAGCGAGACGCTGAGCCTGCAGCTTGCCGCGATCGCGGGCGTGCTTGCGAGCGTCGATGCGGCGCGCGGGGCGCAGATCGAAGGCCGGCTGAACGGCCCTGCCGAGCCCTCGAGCCGCTGGGTGGTGACGCTCGACGGCATCGAGCGCCAGATCGAACTCTCCGGGGATTCGGTGCTGGTCGATGGAACCGCCGTGGTCGTCGATGCGCCCTATGTTCCGGGCCAGCGCCTGGTCGAGGCGTTGGTCGATGGCGAGGAACTGTCGCTGCGCGTCGAGCGCAAGCGCACCGGCTGGCGCTTCACGACGCGCGGCGCGAGCCATAACCTGCGCGTGCTGACGCCGCTGGTCGCGACCCTGTCGCACCACATGATCGAGAAGATCCCGCCGGACATGTCGCGCTTCCTGCTCTGCCCGATGCCGGGGCTGGTGACCGCGATCCATGCCACGGAGGGCGCCAAGGTCGAGGCCGGCCAGCCGCTGGCCGTGGTCGAGGCGATGAAGATGGAGAATATCCTGCGCGCCGAGAAGGCCGGCGTGGTCAAGTCGGTTGCGGCCAAGCCGGGCGACAGCCTCGCCGTCGATGCGGTGATTCTCGAGTTCGAATGAGCCGATTCGGCCGGCGCGCCGATGCCGGCCGAATCGATTGCTCCCGCCGCGCCTGCGGCGGGTTGCGGCCCCGGCGCGAGACGCCGCCGGCGTCGTGTCGGCCTTGAAAGTTTATCCTGAATTCAATCAGTTCCGACGCAGTCGCAGCTTGCGGCGGTAAATCGCCCATGCCTCTCCGGCAGGCGACAATGAATTAACCATTTCACGGCTAAGCTCCGCCATCATTTCCAGGTTGAGGTATCTTCCTGGACTGGGAGGAGCGAGCGGTGGGTTCTTTGATGGCGAAATTCGGTATCGGCGGGAAAATGGCCCTGGCCTTCCTGACCATGCTGGGCATGATTGCAGGTCTCGGCAGTGTCGCCGTGCTCAAGATCGGCGAGGTCAACGACCTTTCGAGCAAGATGCGCACGCAATGGCTTCCGGCCACCAAGCTCGTCGGCGATATCCACGCCTATACCTCGCAATATCGCATCAGCCAGGGGCTGGAGGTGATGTCGGAGGATGACGCGGGACGGCGCAAGGCCGCCATCCAGCTCAGAAATGCCGACACGGCGATCAAGGCCATGCTGGCCGACTATGCCGCCTATGCCAAGGACGCCGACCAGCAGGCCGCGTTCGCCGCCCTCAAGTCGAGCTGGCAGGACTATCTGGCCGCCAACCAGCAGATGGTCCAGCTGAGCCAGGCCGGCGATTCGGCCGGTGCCGTCGCGATGTTCCGCGGCGACAGCCTCGATCGATTCTATGCGGTCGAAGACAATATCCTCGCGCTCGTCGACCTGAACGAAAAGGGCGGCCAGCAGGCATCGCACGCCGCCAGCGAGATCTATGCGAAGACCCGCCTCCTCGTCATCCGTTCGATCGGCGCCGCGCTGTTCGTCGCGGTGCTGCTGATGGCGATGCTGCTGCTGGGTATCGCCCGGCCGCTGTCGAGGATGGGCAATGCGGTCAGGGCACTGTCCAACGGCGATCTTTCGGTTGCGATCCCGGCGATGCGCCGCCACGATGAAATCGGCAGCCTCGCCCGGGCGCTCGACGGCTTCAAGGCGCTGTTCGCCGCAGAGCAGGAGCGCGCGCTCGCCGATCAGCAGCGCGCCACCGAAGACCAGGCGCGCAGCCAGGCCACCCAGCGCACGGTCGAAGCGATCGGCGCCGGGCTTGCCGCCGTCGCGCATGGCGACCTGACCGTCCGTGTCCCCGATGATGCCGAAGGGCCGCTCGGCCAGCTCCATCGCGACTTCAACGACGCACTGGATCGCCTGTCCTCGACGATCACCGAGATCGTCGACGGCTTCGGCACGATCCGTTCGGGCACCGGGGAAATCGCCAAGGCAGCGCAGGACCTGTCGCAGCGTACCGAGCGCCAGGCCAATTCGCTGGCCTGCACGGCGTCTGCGCTTGAGCAGTTCATGGGCACCGTCCGGCTGACCGCTGGCAATGCCCGCGAAACCAGCGAAAAGGTCGCGGCTGCGCGGTCATCCGCCGAAGCCATGGGCAGCACCGCCGGCCAGGCGATCGCGGCGATGAAGACCATCGAGACATCGAGCCGGGAGATGGAAGAAATCGTCTCGACGATCGACAATCTCGCCTTCCAGACCAATTTGCTGGCGCTGAACGCCGGGGTCGAGGCGGCACGCGCCGGCCAGGCAGGCGCCGGCTTTGCCGTCGTCGCCACCGAAGTCCGCGTCCTGGCGCAGCGCTGCACCGAAGCCGCGGGCAAGATCCGCGCCCTGATCGCGACGTCGAGCCAACAGGTCGTCACCGGCGTGCAGCTCGTCGAGCGCTCGGGATCGGCGCTGAGCGATATCGTGGCGGAATTTGCGCAGGTCACCGATCTCGTATCCGCCATCGCCGCAGCCAATGAGCAGCAAGCCTCGGGCCTGACCGAAATCAGCGGCGGCGTGAACTCCATGGACAGCGTCACCCAGCAGAATGCGGCGATGGTCGAAGAGACCAATGCCAGCGTGCAAAGCCTGTCGGCCGAGGCACAGCGTCTCGCCGAGCGGGTGTCCGCCTTCCGCACCAGCGCGGACCAGCCGGCCCATGCCGCGGGGCCCGTCGATGCGCCGGCACCGCGTGCCCGCCACGCTGCAGCGCCTGCGGTCCACGGCGCGCTCGCGCTCAAGGCCGACGAGGACGACTGGGCGGAATTCTGAAGCCCGCCCGCCGTTAACCACAGCCGTTATCCGCGTCGAAACCCGAATCATCTATTTCAACGTCCGTAGAAACAAGGAGTAAATCCGTGACGAATCCCCTGCGCAATCTGGTGCTTGGCCTGGCCGCAACGCTGTTGTCCGCGAGCGCATGCTATGCGGCGGCCACGCCAGACTGGACCCTGAAGGTCCGCCAGCTCCTGGCATCAAAGCAGAGCTATCCGGCCGCGGCACAGATGCGCGGCGACGAGGGCACCGCAAAGATCAAGCTCGAGATCACCACCGATGGATCGATCGCCGCGGTTTCCCTGGTCGAACCGTCGGGATCGGCGGTGCTCGATCGCGAGGCGCTGGCCGTCGCCAAGCGGGTCGGCTCTTTCCCGCTTCCCCCGGGCGGCTCCGCGTCGCTGGTCGTGCCGCTGACGTGGAAGCTGAACTAAAGCATTTCCCGGCCAGGCCGAATCGCCTGGCGACTTGGATATCATGCAAGAACCAGTGATGGTTCCACCTTGAGGGCGGTCAGCGCGGCAGTCTTGCCGCTGCGGCCGCCCTTTTCCTTATCTCCGCGACGTCGGGTTCCCCGGCCGGCACGATCCAGCTTCCCCCGACGCACAGCACGGCATCGAGCGCCAGCCACTCGGGCGCCGTCGCTTCGCTGATGCCGCCGGTCGGGCAGAAGCGCGCCTTGTACAGCGGGGCGGCAATCGCCTTGAGCGCCGGGATGCCGCCATTGGCGGCGGCGGGAAAAAATTTGAAATGGGTCAGCCCCATGTCGAGGCCGCGCATGATGTCGCTGGCATTGGCGGTGCCCGGCAGGATCGCAATGCCGGCATCCTGCGCGGCGCGCACCAGCGGTTCGGTCAGCCCCGGCGAGACGATGAAACGGGCGCCGGCATCGACGCTCGCCTTGAGGTCGTCGGAGTTGAGCACCGTGCCCGCGCCAACCACCGCGCCCTCCACCTTCGCCATCTCGCGGATGACGTCGAGTGCGGCCGGGGTGCGCAGCGTCACCTCCAGCGCCGGTAGCCCGCCGGCCGCGAGCGCTTCGGCGATCGGCCGCGCATGGCCTGCGTCATGGACCACCAGCACCGGGATCACCGGCGCGAGGGTCATCACCTGCTCGACATTCATGGGCGTTGTTCCTCCTGAAAAGCGGCAGCGGCGCCCAGCAAACCGGCTTCGGCATGGCAGGCGAGGCGGATCGGGAACTCGGCCATGCGCCGTTCGAAGCGGCCCTTGGCACGAAAGCGGTCGTTGAACAGCGGCCCACGGAGCCGCGCGCCGAAGCGATTGGCGAGACCGCCGATAATGACCACTGCGTTCGCGCCCTGCGCGAGCGCTAGATCGCCCGCCACCGCGCCGAACGTCATGACGAGCCGATCGAGCGCCTGCGCCGCGAGCGGGTCGGTGCCGTCACAGGCTGCCTGCCACAAGCTGGCGTCGTCCATCGGCACGATCGCCTGGTTGCCGATCATCGCCAGCGTCGCCCGGATATCGGCGAGCGCCGGGCCGGACACGACCCGCTCGACCGACACCCGGCGATGGCGCTCGCGCTGCCGGCCGAGCAGCCTTTCCTCGAAAGCGTCGAGCGCCGCAAAATCGATATGTCCGCCTTCGGTGGCGAGGACGATATTCCGGCCATCCCGCCTGAGCAGCTGGGCGACGCCAAGGCCGGTACCGGGACCGATGACGGTCGTCACGCCTTGGTCCGGCAGCGGGCCTTGTGGACCGCCGACATAGGCCAGCTCGGCAGGCTCCAGTACGCCCACCGCCGCCGCCATCGCGGCGAAATCGTTGAGCAGGCTGAGCCGCTCGACACCGAGCTCGCGCGCAAGGGTGGCGGGGTGAATCACCCAGCTGTTGTTGGTGAAGCGGATCAGTTCGCTGTCGACGGGGGCGGCAATGGCAATGCTGGCCACCTGCGGCAGCAACCCGCCCTCGTCGCGTGCGAAGGCGGCCCAGGCCGCGGCAAGACCGGGATGGTCAGCGGTCCGGTATTTGCGCGGCGCGCCGAGCGTGGGCCGGCGGTCCGCATGCAGCTCGGCGATGGCGAAGCGCGCATGAGTGCCGCCGAGATCGACTGCGACGATCCTCATGCGACCGGGCCGGTGGCGCGCGGCCGATATACTCTGCCGTCATGCTGAACTTGTTTCAGCATCCACCCATCATCCTCGCAGCGCTTGCCCGTGACAGGGTGGATCCTGAAACAAGTTCAGGATGACGCGCGAATTTATGGCTCGTCAGTTCCAGCCTCATGGCGCTCACAGTCCCGCCGCCGCCAGCATCGCCGATCCGCCGCGCTCGGCGGTATCGGCGCCATGGCGCATGAAGGCGAACAGCTCACGGCCGGTGCCGACATGGGCGGCTGGCGAGGCGGCCGGCGCGCGGGCCGCCCACTCCGCCGCATCGACCAGCGCATCGATCGTCCCGCTGACGCCGCACAGCCGCACCATGTCGCCATCGCGCAGCTTAGCGATAGCGCCGCCGGCGAGCGCCTCGGGCGTGACGTGAATCGCGGCGGGCACCTTGCCACTCGCGCCCGACATGCGCCCGTCGGTGAGCAGCGCCACCTTGAAGCCGCGATCCTGCAGCACGCCGAGCGCGGGGGTGAGCTTGTGCAGCTCGGGCATGCCGTTCGCCTGCGGGCCCTGGAAGCGGACGACGACGATCACGTCCCGCTCGAGCTCGCCGGCCTTGAACGCGGCGTTGACCTTGTCCTGGTCGTCGAACACCCGCACCGGCGCCTCGATGGTCCAGCGCTCCCTGTCGACGGCGCTGGTCTTCAGCGTACCGCGGCCGAGATTGCCCTGGACGAGGCGCATCCCGCCGTCGGGCTGGAACGGGTTCGAGACCGGCCGCAGCATCGTCTCGTCGAGCGGGGCGGCGGGCGCGTCCTCCCAGACCAGGCCGTCGCCATCGAGCTTGGGATCCTTGGCATATTCGCCCAGGTCGCCGCCCGACACGGTCAGGATATCGCGGTGCAGCAGCCCGCCGTCGAGCAAGGTGGCGATCACATAGGCCATGCCCCCCGCCGCCTGGAAATGGTTCACGTCGCCCGAGCCATTGGGATAGACCCGCGCGATCAGCGGGACGGCGGCGGAGAGCCGGTCGATATCCTCCCAGTCGATGACGATGCCCGCCGCGCGGGCTATCGCGGGCAGGTGGATGACATGATTGGTCGAACCGCCAGTCGCGAGCAGGCCGACCGCGGCGTTGACGATCGCCTTCTCGTCGACGCAGAGGCCGAGCGGCCGATAGTCATTGCCGTCCCAGCCGATCTGCGCGAGCCGATGGACCGCCGCGCGGGTCAGCTCCTGACGCAGCTTGGTGCCGGGATTGACGAACGCCGCGCCCGGAATGTGCAGGCCCATCACCTCCATCATCATCTGGTTCGAATTGGCGGTGCCGTAGAAGGTGCAGGTGCCCGCGCCATGATAGGAGGCGGACTCGGCCTCGAGCAGCTCGGTACGGCCGACCTTGCCCTCGGCATAGAGCTGGCGGACGCGGACCTTTTCCTTGTTGGCGAGGCCCGACGGCATCGGCCCGGCGGGGATCAGGATCGTCGGCAGATGGCCGAAACGCAGCGCGCCGATCAGCAGGCCGGGGACGATCTTGTCGCAGATGCCGAGCAGCGCCGCCGCCTCGAACATGCCATGGCTCAGGCCGACCGCGGTCGACAGCGCGATCGTGTCGCGGCTGAACAGCGACAGCTCCATGCCGCGCTGGCCCTGGGTGACGCCGTCGCACATCGCCGGCACGCCGCCGGCTACCTGCGCGGTGGCGCCGATCTCGCGCGCATAGAGCTTCATCTGCTCGGGGTAGCGGCCATAGGGCTGATGCGCCGACAGCATGTCATTATAGGCGGTGACGATCCCGATGTTCATCGCCTTGCCGTCTCGGATCGCCGACTTGTCCTCACCCGCCGCAGCAAAGCCATGGGCAAGATTGCCGCAGGACAGGGTGGGGCGGTCGACCCCGCTGTCGCGTTCGCGCGCGATCAGCTCGAGATAAGCCCGCCTGCTGGCGTTGGACCGCTCGACGATGCGGGCGGTGACGGCCTCGACGGCATGATCCAAGGCCATTCCCCACTCCTTCGCTTAGGGCCGTACCCAACGCCCGTTCGTCCCGAGCGAAGTCGAGGGGCCCGCCTGAGCGAAGCGAAGGCTCCTCGCTGCCGCTCGGAGGGGTGTCTCGACTTCATCCATGGGATGAAGTTCATACTGAGCGCCTGCCTTGCAGGCAGTCGAAGGGCTCGACACGAACGGAGTTACGGTCGGCACGATCATTCGCTCCAGTGAATATCGATCGCCTGCTCGGCATCCGCCAGCACCCGCCCGACCGGGATCGTCGACGACGCGCCGTCCTTGATCGCGCGTTCGAGCAGCTTGCGCTTCTCGGCACCGGTGAGCACCAGCATCAGCGTGCGCGCCGACAGTATCGCCGCCTTGGTCAGCGTCACGCGCGCGACCGGGGCTTCGGCAGGCAGGGGATCGGGCAGCACGCCGACCGCGCGGCGCACCTTCGGGCCATTGAGCGCCTCATCGAGATCGGGGCCCGGGAAGATCGACGCGGTGTGGCCATCGGCACCGACGCCGAGCCAGACCAGATCGGGCGGCCAGTGCAGTTCCTGCAGACGGGCGTCGGCCGCCTTGCCGGCCATGCGGTGATCGGCGGCCTTGTCGGTGGTGATCGGCAGCACCCGCGCGCCCTTGGGCAGGAACGCCTTCGCGATCAGCGCGGCGTTGGACAATGGATCGGTCATCGCCACCAGCCGGTCGTCGGTCGGGATGATCGTCACCCGCTTCCAGTCGATCTTGGCCTTGGCGAGTTTCTCGAAGATCGGCCCCGGGGTCTTGCCGCCGGGCAGCGCGATCAGCGCCTGGCCGCGCGCGTCGAGCGCCGATTCGATGATGAAGCCGACATCGCCCGCCACCGCATCGGCAAGCTCGGCCGCATCGTCATAGTCCCACCATTCGGCTTCGATCATTCCTGGATCCTCATTGGTTTTCCTCGTCGCTCTAGTCGTGCCATGTGACGCCGTCGCGCTCCGTGAGCGCGATCGCCGCCGATGGCCCCCAGGTACCGGCGGTATAAGGGCGCGGTTTCAGCCCGTTGGCCGCCCAGCCATCGCGAATGGCATCGACCCATTCCCACTGTGCCTCGACCTCGTCGCGCCGCACGAACAGCGTCTGGTCGCCCTCGACCAGATCGAGCAGCAGCCGCTCATAGGCGATGCGGCGGCGGGTGTCGGCGAAGGCGTTGGGCATCGAGATATCCAGCGGCACTTCCCTCAGCCTTATTCCGTCGCGGTCCAGGCCCGGCTCCTTGGACATCAGCAACAGCCGGACATTCTCGTCGGGCTGCAAACGGATGATCAGCTTGTTGGGTTGCAGCACCGCGCCGCGCGGATCGAAGATCGAGTGCGGCACCCCTTTGAACTGGATGAAGATCTCCGACTGACGGCTCGGCAGCCGCTTGCCGGTGCGCAGGTAGAAGGGCACGCCCTTCCAGCGCCAATTGTCGATATTGGCCTTGATCGCGACGAAAGTCTCGGTGTCCGATGGCTTGCCGAGCTCGTCGACATAGCCGGGCACCGCGCCGCCCGCCATCGCGCCGGGGCCATATTGGCCGATCACGCTATGGGTCGCCGCCGTCTTGCGATCGATCGGGCGCAGCGAACGCAACACCTTGACCTTCTCGTCGCGCACCGCGGTCGCGTTGAACTGGGCAGGCGGCTCCATCGCCACCATGGCGACGAGCTGGAGCATGTGATTCTGGACCATGTCCCGGATCGCCCCGGCACCGTCGTAGAAGCCGACCCGGCCTTCCAGCCCGACCGTCTCGGAGACGGTGATCTGGACATGCTCGATGCCGCCTTCCTGCCACAGCGGCTCGAACAGGCTGTTGGCGAAGCGCAGCGCGAGCAGGTTCTGGACGGTTTCCTTGCCGAGATAATGATCGATCCGGAAGATCCGCTCCTCCGGAAAGACCGCGGCGACCGCGTCGTTGATCAGCCGGCTTGACGCCATGTCGTAGCCCAGCGGCTTCTCGAGGCCGATGCGGACGCCGCCACCGGCCAGCCCGGCCTTGGCGAGGCCGTTGATCGTCGCCCCGAACAGCGAGGGCGCGGTCGACAGGAAGATCGACAGGCCCTTCTCGGTCGATCCCACCGCCTGGGCGAGCGCCACGAAGTCCGCCTCGTTCGAGGCGTCCACCGGCACATAGCTGAGCCGGGCGATGAAGCTGGACAGCGTGTCCTCCTGCAGCCGTTCCGCGGGCACGAAGCGTCGCAGCGCAGTCTCCGTGAAGGTGCGGAAGGCGGCATCGTCATGGCTGCTGCGCGCCGTGGCGACGATCGCGAGATCGGCCGGCAACAGCCCCTCCGCTGCGAGGCCGTAGAGCGAAGGAAGGAGCATGCGCTGCGAAAGATCGCCGGTCGCGCCGAACAGGAGCAGCTTCTCGCTGGGTAAAGTCACCAATCTTTCCCTTTTCCGTCGCTGCCCCGCGCGCGTGACATTCGGTTCGTGCCCGTCACGGCTCTTGAACGCCCTTGTAGCAAAAGCATCGCGAGGCGGTAGCCGCCATGTCGCATCGCCGCATTATTTGCGGGTGCCATTGTTGCACCAAGGGGACGGGCATGTCGGAATCGATCGAAATTCGCGAGCGCAGGCTCACGGTAAGATTGGCGGCGGGCGAGGCCGACGTGGTTGCGGCGCAGCGGCTGCGCCACGATATCTTCTTCCGTGACCTGGGGGCCGGCGGCCACGACGGCGGCGAAGGGCGCGACGTCGATCCCTATGACATGCTGTGCGATCACCTGCTGGTCGAGGATCATGCCCGCCGCTTCAGCCCGGTGGTCGGCACATATCGGCTGCTCCGTCAGACGGTGGCGGAGGCGCATGACGGTTTCTATTCGGCGCGGGAATTCGACCTGTCCCGGGTGCTGGGCCATGCGCGCCGCGAAGGGGTCGAACTGCTCGAACTGGGCCGCTCCTGCGTCGATGCCCGCTATCGCGATGCCGGCACGATCCAGCTGCTGTGGCGCGGCATCGCCGATTATCTCCAGGCCCATCGAATCGGCTATATGTTCGGCTGCGGCAGCTTCCCGGGCACAGATCCGGCCGAACATGCCGCCGGCCTGTCGTTGCTCGCGCATGACCATCTCGCGCCGTTCGACGTGCGAGCCGAGGCGATCGGGGCCGATGCCATCCCGCTCGCGAGCCTGCCGATCGGCGGCTATGACCCACGGCACGCGCTCCGCCGCCTGCCGCCGCTGATCAAGGCCTATCTGCGCGTCGGTGCCGAACTTGGCGACGGCGCCTATATCGACCATGCGTTCAACACCATCGACGTGTTCGTGATGATGCCGGTGGCGCGGATCGCGTCGCGTTATGCGCAGCGTTTCGAAGTGGCGGCCTGACCGTCGACTGCAATTTTCGATTGACGCCACCGCCATTGGGTGATGAGCGCCCGCGATCACAGCGGGGTGGATGATCGTGCGCCAGTTTATCCGAGCAAGTTTGACGACGGCGTGTGCCGCCTTGTCCCTTACGCCCGCATTGGCCGCAGACAGCGACGAGATCGTCGTCACCGGCCAGGGTCTCCCCGCATCGCCCGGCGACGCGGCCTATGACGTGATCAGCATCGATCGCAGCCGGCTCGAAATGTCCGCGAGCGGCCGCATGGAGGATATCCTGCGCGATGCCGCGGGCTTCCAGCAGTTCCGCCGCTCCGACGCGCGCTCAGCACATCCGACGAGCCAGGGCGCCACCCTGCGCGGGCTCGGCGGCAATGCCTCGACCCGCGCCTTGATCCTGCTCGACGGGGTGCCGGTGATCGATCCGTTCGGCGGCTGGGTAAGCTGGGCTGCGCTGGATCCGGCGCGGATCGGCCATGTCCGGGTGATGCGTGGCGGCGGCAGCGGCGTCCATGGCCCCGGCGCGCTGGCCGGGACGATCGAGCTGGCGAGCATCTCCGCCGAGGAGGCGCCGCCGCTGAGCGCCGGGGTCGCCTATGGCAGCCGCGAGTCGATCGACGCCGACGGCACCGTGACGGCGAAGCTCGGCGGCGGCTTCGCGATGCTGTCGGGCGGCTATGCGCGCGGGGACGGCTTCATCCCCGTGGTCGCCGAGGATCGCGGGCCGATCGACCGCGCCGCCCGCTACAGGCAGAGCCGGCTGGCCGCGCGCGCGGTGATCCCGGTCAACAGCGAGACCGAGCTGCAGGCGAACGGCTCCTTCCTGCTCGACCGGCGCGACCGGGGCGTGCCCTTCACCGGCAATTCCAACCTGGCCGTCGACAGTTCGCTGCGGCTGGTCGGCCATGGCGCATGGGGCTGGGAAGCGACCGCCTGGCTGCAGCACCGCGAGTTTTCCAGCGGTTTCGCCAGCATCGGCGCGGGCCGGGCGACGGTCAGCGAATCGCTCGACCAATATAATGTCCCGGCGAACGGCGTCGGCGCGCGGCTCGAGGTTCGGCCCGCGATCGGCGCGGGCAGGACGCTGCGGCTGGGCGGCGACGTCCGCCATGTCAGCGGCCGCACCGAGGAGCGGGTGTTCTCGACCAATGTCAACCGGCTCGCCGGCGGCAGCCAGACGATCTACGGCGCCTTTGCCGAAGCCGCGGTCCTCCCGCTCGACACGCTGACCCTGACCGCGAGCGGCCGGATCGACCATTGGCAGCTGCGCGATGGCCGGCGGACCGAGGTCAGCCGCGCGACCGGTGCGCTGGTCGCGGCCAACAGCGCCGCCTATCCCGACCGCTCGGGCAGCGAGGCGACCGGCCGCGCCGGCATTGCCTGGAAACCGCGCGGCGCAATCACGGTGCGGGCCGCCGCCTATACCGGCTGGCGGCTGCCGACGCTCAACGAACTCTACCGGCCATTCCGGGCCGGCAGCGACTCGACGATCGCCAATCCGCTGCTCGATCCCGAACGGATCAAGGGCATCGAGGGCGGCCTCGAATATCAGCCGCTGCCCGGCTGGCGGCTGGCGGCCACGCTCTTCTCGAACCGGCTCGACGATGCGATCTCCAACGTCACGATCGCGCCCAACACCCGCCGACGCCAGAATGTCGACGCGATCCGCAGCCGCGGCGTGGAGATCGATGGCCAGGCCATGCTCGGCGAGTGGCGGCTGCAGGCGAGCTACTCGCACATCGCCCCCCGCGTCCGGGCGAGCGGCGCGGCGCTGGGGCTCGACGGGCTGCGCCCGGCGCAGATCCCGCGCGACCAGGGCAGCGCCTCGATCGAATGGAACCGCCCGGGCTTCGCCCGGATCGGCGGCACGCTGCGTTATATCGGCCGCCAGTATGAAGACGACCAGAATAGCCGCATCCTCGATGATGCGCTGACCTTCGACGCCGTGGCTTCGGCGCCGCTCGGCATGGGGCTGACCGC
Source organism: Rhizorhabdus sp. P4_G6 (assembly GCF_056401045.1). NCBI lineage: Bacteria > Pseudomonadati > Pseudomonadota > Alphaproteobacteria > Sphingomonadales > Rhizorhabdaceae > Rhizorhabdus > Rhizorhabdus sp. P4_G6. Next base: position 287,966 of record NZ_JBFUKC010000001.1, read on the forward strand.
CGAGGTGCGGGGCGAAAATCTCGCCGACAAGCGGGTCGAGGCAACGGTTGGCGCCGACGGCACCGTCGAGCGCGCCACGCCCCGGACGCTCTGGGTGGCGCTGCGCTACGAGATGTAGCGTCTCGTCCTTGGCAGGGACGAGGAATTCGCGCATTCTCGACCGACAGGGGGGAGGATTTCCATGATCGTCGACAGCGAAACCGCGCTCCCGGTCCATCCGCCGTTCTGGCGCTCGCTCTATGCCCAGGTGCTCACCGCGATCGCGCTGGGCGTGCTGCTCGGCTGGCTTGCCCCCGATATCGGCGCGCAGCTGAAGCCGCTGGGCGACGCCTTCATCAAACTGGTCAAGATGATCATCGCGCCGGTGATCTTCCTGACGGTGGTCACCGGCATCGCCGGCCTGCGGCAGCTCGGCGATCTCGGCCGGGTCGCGGCCAAGACCTTCGGCTATTTCCTGGTCATGTCGACCTTCGCGCTGATCGTCGGGCTGGTGGTCGCCAACGTCGTGCAGCCGGGCACCGGCATGCACATCGCGCCCGCCGCGCTCGATGCGAGCCATGTCACCGAATATGCCGAGAAGGCGCACGACCAGACGCTGATCGGATTCCTCACCAACATCATCCCGACCACACTGGTCTCGGCCTTGACCGAGGGCGAGATCCTGCAAGTGCTGTTCGTCGCGATCCTGTTCGGCATCGCCCTGTCGCTGAGCGGCGAACGCGGCGCACCGCTGCTCGACCTGCTCGAGCGGCTGACCGCGGTGGTGTTCCGGCTGGTCGCGATCCTGATGAAGGCGGCGCCGATCGGCGCGTTCGGGGCGATGGCCTTCACCATCGGCAAATTCGGGGTCGGCGCGCTCGCCAATCTCGGCGGGCTGATCCTCTGCTTCTACCTGACCTCGCTGTTCTTCGTGCTGGTCGTGCTGGGGCTGGTGTCCTGGGCGGCCGGATTCTCGATCTTCAGGCTGATCGCCTATCTGAAGGACGAGCTGCTGCTGGTGCTCGGCACCTCCTCGTCGGAAAGCGCTCTGCCCAACCTGATCGCCAAGATGGAGCGGGCGGGCTGCGACAAGCCGGTGGTCGGACTGGTGGTGCCGACCGGCTATTCGTTCAACCTGGACGGCACCAATATCTACATGACGCTGGCGGCGCTGTTCATCGCCCAGGCCTGCGACGTCCACCTGTCGCTGGGCGAGCAGATCAGCCTGCTGCTGCTGGCGATGATCTCGTCCAAGGGCGCGGCCGGGGTGACCGGCGCGGGCTTCATCACCCTGGCGGCAACGCTGTCGATCGTCCCCTCGGTGCCGGTGGCGGGCATGGCCCTGATCCTCGGGATCGACCGCTTCATGTCGGAATGCCGCAGCCTGACCAATTTCGTCGGCAATGCGGTGGCGACGGTGGTGGTCGCGCGCTGGGAGGGCGCGGTGGACCGGGAGCAGCTCAAGGCCGCGCTGGGCTGAGGTTCCTCAGGCGGCCAGCCGGTTCGCGAAGCCCAGCATCGCCCGCGCCTGGCGCTGCGCCTCGATGATCTCGCGCGCGGTCATGTCCTCGGCGATCTCGGCGCGGCATTCCATCGCACGGCTGTTGCCGCCAACGGCCGCGATGTTGAACCATTTATGGGCTGCGATCAGATCGAGCGGGCAACCGTCGGCACCCGCCGAGAAGGAGACGCCCAGCTCGAAGCAGGCATCGATGTCGCCCGACATCGCGTCCCGCAAGCGGGATTCGGTGAGGAACTGCTGCGACTTGAGACTGTGAGTCATACCTCGCTCCCATCAACCTGGGAGCGTGGCGATCCTTGCTGCGGTCCACGTCCCACAAGGGTTAACGGCGCGATGAGGACGAGCTTTAGGGATGTTCCTCATTCCTCCCTCGCCGTGCCCGGAGAGCTAGAGCCTGATCGTTTGAGATGGAAGCGCATCGCGCTTCCGTCGAGAGCGTGAATCAGGCTCTCATCTATGGTTTAGACCTTGATTCACGGTTCAGGCTGATTCAGCCTGGACCGATCAAGGTCTAGGCTGGACGTACCGCGAGGTTATCGATCAGCCGCGTCCGGCCGAGCTTCGCGGCGGCGAGCAGCCGCGCCGGCGCTTTGAGCTGTTCGACCGGTTCGAGCGTGGTTGCGTCGACCAGCGCGACATAGTCGATCGGGTCGAAACCAGCATCCGCCAGGCGGGCGACGGCCGTCGCAAGCACCGTCGCGACATCGCCGCCGCGTTCGATCGCCGCCGCGGCTTCTCCCAGCGCACGCGGCAGGGCGCGTGCGGCGATGCGCTCGTCGGGGGTGAGATAGGCGTTGCGCGAGGAGAGGGCGAGGCCGTCATCGTCGCGCTGGGTGGGCACGCCGACGATCTCGATCGGCATGTCGAGATCGGCGGTGAAGCGCCGGATCACCGCAAGCTGCTGGAAATCCTTCTCGCCAAAGAAGGCCGCATCCGGCTGCACCTGCTGGAACAGCTTGGTCACCACCGTCGCCACCCCGGCGAAATGCCCCGGCCGGGCGGCGCCATCCCAACGATCGCTGACGCCGCCGACGCCGATGCTGGTCGCAAAGCCGGCCGGATACATGGTGACGACATCGGGCGCCCACAGCACAGCGGCGCTGGCCGCTTCGAGCAGCGCGGCGTCGGCGGTCTCGCGCCGGGGATAGGCATCGAGATCCTCGGTCGGGGCGAACTGGGTGGGATTGACGAAGATCGACGCCACCACCTGGAATCCGCGCGCGCGCGCCGCGTCGACCAGCGCGATATGGCCGGCGTGCAGCGCCCCCATGGTGGGAACCAGCGCGACTTTGCCACTTATCCGCAATTTTGCGGTGGCGGAGCGGAGATCGGCTATGTTCCGAACGATTTCCACCGACTATAGACCCCGTTTGAATATGTGCCGCTAACGTCGAACGCGGTGTGAGACCGCTCCTTGGACAAGGCCGGCCGCGGGATCAAGCGCGGTGCGGTAAAGGGATAGTAGCTTTGCCAAATGCCCATCTGATCGTCTTCGCCAACGAAAAGGGCGGATCGGGGAAATCGACCACCTCGGTGCATGTCGCGGTGGCGCTCGCCGCCGCCGGCAAGCGGGTTGCCGCGATCGACCTCGACACCCGCCAGCGCACGCTGAGCCGCTATTTCGAAAACCGGATCGCGACCGAGCGCCGCACCGGCACCGCGCTCGCGACACCGAGCTTCGAAACCTTCGATTCGGCGCGCGGCCACGTCCTGCTCGACATGATCGCCGGCTTCTCGGCCGACCACGACATCGTGGTGATCGACACGCCGGGTCGCGACGACGAACATGCCCGCGCCGCGATCGAGCGCGCCGACACGCTGGTCACGCCGATCAACGACAGCTTCGTCGACCTCGACCTGATCGGCCAGGTCGATCCCGAAACCTTCAAGGTGCGCCGCCCCAGCTTCTATGCCGAACTGGTGTGGGAGGCCCGCAAGGCGCGCGGCCGGGTCGATGGCGGCACCGTCGACTGGGTGCTGCTGCGCAACCGTCTCCAGCATCTCGAGGCGCGCAACATGCGCCGCGTTGCGGACGCGATGCAGGATCTTGCCAAACGGGTCGGCTTCCGGGTGATCCCGGGCCTGTCCGAACGCGTCATCTACCGCGAGCTTTTCCCGAAGGGGTTGACGCTGCTCGATCTCAAGGCGATCGGCGGCGATGCCGGCATCGCCCATGTCGCGGCGCGGCAGGAGCTGCGCGAGATGGTATCCGGCCTTGCGCTGTCGCAATGGCCGCAGCATCAGGCAGCCGCCGGGTGATCCTCGCGCTGCTGGTGGCCGGCGCGGTCGCCTGGTGGACCTGGGGGCGCGGGCTCGATCGCAATCAACTGTTCGCCGGCGCCTCGGCGCTTGCCGGGCTCGGATTGCTGGCCAAGGGCGATCCGTGGCTGGCGATCCTGCTGTTCCTGCCGGCGATATGGTTGGTCGCGCGCAGCCAGGCTCGCCCGCTCTCGTCGCGCGCGATGGACCCGGACGAGGCCCGCCGGGTGCTCGGCCTGTCGGACGGGGCGGATGCCGACAGCATTCGCGCCGCGCATCGGCGGCTGGTAACGCGGGTCCATCCCGACCAGGGCGGCTCGGCCGACCTCGCCGGACGGGTCAACGCGGCACGCGACATCTTGCTGGCGGAACTGGCGAAGCGCTATCCACGTTGAGCCGCCGCCACTCGGCTCGCCCTTTTTCCCTATATGGAGGCCAATTTGACCCATCGCTTCGACCCGACCTCGCTGCGCGAATATGACATTCGCGGGATCGTGGGGACGACGCTGGGAACCGCCGATGCCTATGCGATCGGCCGCGGCTTCGCCAGCCATGTCCGCCGCGCCGGCGGCACCCGCGTCGCGGTCGGCTGGGACGGGCGGGTCTCGTCCGAGGCGCTGCGCGACGAACTGGTGCGCGGACTGACCGAGAGCGGCGTGGACGTCGTCCGCATCGGCCTCGGCCCCACCCCCATGCTCTATTTCGCCGAAGCGACGCTCGAGGTCGACGGCGGCATCCAGATCACCGGCAGCCACAACCCGGCCGACTATAACGGTTTCAAGATGGTGCTCCACCACAAGCCCTTCTTCGCCGGGCAGATCCAGTCGATCGGGCAGATGGCGGCCGACCGCGACTGGGAAGAGGGCGAAGGCACGGTCAGCGACGCCTTTGTCGAGGATCTCTATGTCGACCGGCTGGTGCAGGATTTCAGCGGCAGCGCGTTCAGGATCGGCTGGGACAATGGCAATGGCGCGGGCGGGCGCATCCTGGAGAAGCTGGTCCGCCGCATTCCCGGCGATCACCATGTCCTATATGCCGAGATCGACGGCCGCTTCCCGAACCATCATCCCGATCCGACCGAGGAAAAGAATCTCGCGGACCTGAAGAAGCTCGTCGCCGACAAGGGCCTCGACTTCGGCATCGCCTTCGACGGCGACGCCGACCGGATCGGCGCGGTCGACGGGCAGGGCCGGGTGGTGTGGGGCGACCAGATCCTCTCGATCCTCGCCGAACCGGTGCTGAGGGACGTGCCCGGCGGCACGATCATCGCCGACGTGAAGGCCAGCCAGGCGCTGTTCGACCGCGTTGCCGAGCTGGGCGGCACGCCCTGCATGTGGAAGACCGGACACAGCCTGATCAAGGTCAAGATGGCCGAGACCGGCAGTCCCCTGGCCGGCGAGATGTCCGGCCATATCTTCTTCAAGCATCGCTGGTACGGCTTCGACGACGCGCTCTATTCGGCGGTGCGCCTGATCGAGGCGGTGAGCCAGCTCGGCGGATCGCTGACAGCGCTCAAGGACAAGATGCCGAAGCTCGTCAACACGCCCGAGCTGCGCTTCCAGGTCGACGAGAGCCGCAAGTTCAAGGTGATCGACGAGGTACTCGAACGGCTCGAAGCCAGCGGCGCGACCGTCAATCGCACCGACGGCGCGCGGGTCAACACGCCCGATGGCTGGTGGCTGCTGCGCGCCTCGAACACCCAGGACGTGCTCGTCGCCCGCGCCGAGGCGAAGGACCAGCCGGCGCTCGACCGGCTGCTCGCGATGATCGACGAGCAGCTCGCGGCATCTGGCTTGGAACGCGGCCCGCAGGCGGGGCATTGAGCTCGTCCCGCCTCCTTATGCCGTCATGCTGAACTCGTTTCAGCATCCACTCATCGGCGAGAGCGATTCGCCAAGCGGAAGAGTGGACCCTGAAACAAGTTCAGGGTGACGGACTTGATGGGTACGGGTCTGCTTCTTGCCTGCCATCGGGGAGCTGATTGCGAGCCCCGGACAAGGCCTGTCTCCAGGCTCGATGCTCATCGCGATTCTCACCGCATCTGATGACGATCGGCGCCGGCAGGGCTAAGCTGTAGCAAGGCGGCGAGGGGTGGTCATGCGTTACAAATGGGCGATGCTGTTCAGCGCGTGGTGGGGCGCCGTCATCCCATCGATTGGTCTCGCACAGGAAGCTGAGGTTGAACAGGCGATGCGCCGCGGCACCGCGCTGTTCTGGTATGATCGCGCGGCCTGGGTCACCAGCGATGATCTGGTCGCCAGACTGCCGCGTGATCGCCGGGCTGAAATCGGTGGCTGGATCGTGGTTGCAGCCGCTCGCGGCTATCATGTCTTTTATCACGGCAAGGGCGATGCGGCCGATACCGTGATCTACGAGGCGGATGTTGTCGGCAACAGCGTCAGCAATGCGAAGGTCTATCCGAAGACGGACGCTCCTGAGCTCCCCGCCCCGGCACTGGCGATGGCAACGGCGCTCCGCACCGCTTGGCGGGAAATGGCAAGCCACCCTGATTGGCAGCCTTGCACCCCTTCACACTTCAACACCGTCGTGCTTCCTCCCGAAGCCGATGGGTCCGTTCCGGTCTATTTCCTGTCGCCGCAGACCGTTACGGACAGTTTTCCGTTTGGGGGCCATTTCGAGATCGTCATTTCGGCTGCCGGGAAGGCGATATCGTCGCGCCGGTTCACCAATAGCTGTCTGACGATAGACAAGGCTCCGGCGTCGTCGGGCAATGAGCCGATGGGGATGTATTTGACCCATCTGCTCGATACTCATCCGACCGAAATTCACGTGTTTCAGCAATATGCGATTGGCGTGCCGCTCTATGTCGGAGTCCAGCCGACCCATGCGATCTGGAAGGTCGAGAACGGTGAAATGGCGCTGACGGACCCGTCAAAATAACAGCCAGCTAGTGCGCATGCCGGGGCTGAACCCTATTTGAGCATAATGCCCTCTTCGCTCCCCGCCCCCCTCGCCGACTGGTTCGCCGCCAAGGGCTGGGGCCCGCGCCGGCATCAGCTCGACATGCTCGCCGCCGCCAGGGAAGGCCGTGATGCGCTGCTGGTCGCGCCGACCGGATCGGGCAAGACGCTCGCCGGCTTCCTGCCCACGCTCGCGGAGCTGATCGAAACTCCACAGGAAGGGCTGCACAGCCTCTATGTCTCGCCGCTCAAGGCGCTCGCGGTCGACGTCCAGCGCAACCTGCTGACGCCGATCGAGGAGATGGGGCTCGATATCCGGGTCGAGACCCGCACCGGCGACACGCCCGCCGACCGCAAGGCGCGGCAGCGGGTAAAGCCGCCGCAGATCCTGCTGACGACCCCCGAATCGCTGAGCCTGCTGCTCTCCTATCCGGAGAGCGCGGCGCTGTTCGCGACCTTGAAGACGATCGTGATCGACGAGGTCCACGCCTTCGCCACGACCAAGCGCGGCGACCTGCTCGCGCTGGCGATCGCCCGGATCTCGGCGCTCGCGCCCGACATGCGCCGGGTCGCGCTCTCCGCCACCGTCGCCGATGTCGATGCCTATCGCGGCTGGCTGTCGGGCGATGGCGATTATGAGCAGGCAGCGCTGGTCGAGGGCGAGCCCGGCGCCCCGCCCCGGATTGACATCCTCATCCCGGAAGGGCGCATCCCTTGGGCCGGCCATTCCGGGCGCTATGCCGCCGAGCAGGTGATGGCCGAGATCGAGACCCACAAGACGACGATCATCTTCTGCAACACCCGCAGCCTCGCCGAGCTGATCTTCCAGGACCTGTGGAAGGCCAATGCGATGGGGCTGCCGATCGGCATCCACCATGGCTCGCTGTCGAAGGAGGCGCGCCGCAAGGTCGAGGCGGCGATGGCGGAGGGACGGCTGCGCGCACTGGTCGCCACCGCCAGCCTCGATCTCGGCGTCGACTGGGGCGATGTCGATCTCGTCATCCAGATGGGCGCGCCCAAGGGCGCGTCGCGGCTGCTGCAGCGGATCGGCCGCGCCAACCACCGGCTCGACGAACCGAGCGAGGCGGTGATCGTGCCCGGCAACCGCTTCGAATATCTCGAGGGTCGGGCCGCCCTCGACGCGATCGAGGCGGGCGATCTCGACAATGAGCCGTTCCGCGCCGGCAGCCTCGACGTGCTCGCCCAGCATGTGATGGCGGTAGCCTGCGCCGGACCGTTCCGAGCGGAGGACATGCTCGCCGAGGTCAACCGCGCCGCGCCCTATGCAATCCTGGGCCAGGATCAGTTCGACCGGGTCCTCACCTATATCGCCAATGGCGGCTATGCGCTTAAGGCCTACGACAAATATCGCCGGCTGACCCGCACGCCCGACGGGCTGTGGCGGATCAGCCACCCCAATTTCGCACACCAGCACCGGCTCAACGCCGGCATCATCGTGGAGGCGCCGATGCTCGACGTGCGCTTCAAGAACGGCCGCTCGCTCGGCAAGGTCGAGGAGGGGTTCGGCGTCACCCTGTCGCCCGGCGACTGTTTCTTCTTCATGGGCCTGGCGCTCGAGGTGCTGAAGATCGACCTCACCGACCTGATCGTCCGCGCCACGTCGAAGCCCGCGCGCATCCCTACCTATGGCGGCGCCCGGATGCCGATCTCGACCCATCTCGCCGATAGGGTGCGTGCCTACCTCCACGATCCATCGCAATGGCCGCGATTCCCCGACGATGTCCGCGAATGGCTCGAAGTGCAGGGCCGTCGCTCGCGCCTGCCCGCTCCCGACGAGCTGCTGGTCGAGACCTTCCCGCACGAAAAGCGGCATTATATGGTGATCTACAGCTTCGAGGGCTGGAACGCGCACCAGTCGCTCGGCATGCTGCTGACCCGCCGGATGGAGAGCATGGGCCTGTCGCCGCTCGGCTTCGTGTCGAGCGACTATGCGATCGCCACCTATTCGCTCGAACCGGTCGCCGATCCTGCCGGCCTGTTCTCCGCGGACATATTGGAGGAGGAGTTCGTCGACTGGGTCGAGCGCTCGGCGCTGCTCAAGCGCGCCTTCCGCGAGGTGGCGGTGATCGGGGGTCTGGTCGAGCGCCAGCATCCCGGCAAGAAGAAGTCGGGCCGGCAGGTCACCTTCTCGACCGACCTTATCTACGACGTGCTGCGCCGCTACGAGCCCGACCATCTGCTGCTCGATGCCGCCTGGGCCGATGCCCGCGCCAAGATGACCGATGTCGGGCGGCTCGGCGCGCTGATCGAGCGCGCGGCGGAAAAGATCGTCCATGTGAAGCTCGATCGCGTCTCCCCGCTGGCGGTGCCGGTGCTGGTGCTGATCGGCCGCGAGACGGTGGCGCAGGGGCTGGCCGACGACGTGCTGCTGATCGAGGCCGATGCGCTGGCGGCGGTGGCGATGCGGGAGTGACCTTCAACCCTCCGCCCGCGGGAGAGGAAGTTCAGCGCCGCGCGCAGCCAATCGCCGCCGCGTCGATCGCGGTCGCGACGCCCTTGAGCAGGTAGCCGTCGGATCGGTCGCGGCCTTCCTTCGACACCCACGCCACCCGCATCGACGTCCCGCTGCGCATCGCCGCGATGATCGCGGCGTCGGTGCGCGGGTCGGGCGCCCAGGCATCGAGGCTTGCCGCCACCAGCGGGAAGCTCCTGTCGCCGAAGATCAGGCGGATCGGGCTGTTGCGCGCCCGCGGCTCGCGCAGGCGGAAATGGACCTGCCCGTTGACGTGCTGGCGCGGCCAGATCGCGACCGAGGCGAAGCTCTGCCAGTGGCCGTCACCGCGCCGTTCGGGGGCCGCGATCGCATAGCAGCGCGGCGGCTCGGCGTCGCGAAAGGCGCCCCAGCCGGAAAAAATTCCCAGCGCGACCCGGCCCGGCGGCGCGGCCGAAACGAGCAGCGGCAGGCAAAGCAGCCCCCAAATCCGGACCCCGATTCTTGTCAACCCCAACCTTTCGAAAGTGGCAGAAATGCAACATTTTTCGTTGTTTATGTGAGGTTCATGCAACCGCCTTCGGGTTCGTGCACTAGGCCCCCCACGTCCCCAACATCTTTCCGGGGACGAGGTTATAGATGGAGTTATACAATGCGTAGCATCGTTGTCGCCGCCCTCTTCGCGGCCAGCGCAGCAGCCCCCGCCCTTGCCCAGGACAAGGCGCCCTTCACCGGAGCCCGCGTCGAAGGCCTTGCCGGCTGGGACCGCGTGTCCAACAACGGGCATGATGACGGCGTCCACTATGGATTGGGTGCCGGCTATGATTTCCAGACAGGGATGGGCCTGGTCGGCGTCGAGGCGGAAGCTTCGGATTCGGACGTTCGCACCTGCGCCGGTTCCACGACCGTCGCGGATCCGCGCATCTGCGCCAAGGCGGGCCGCGACCTCTATGTCGGCGGCCGCATCGGCACTGTCGTTGGCGGCAAGACGCTGCTTTACGCAAAGGCCGGCTATACCAACGCCCAGGCCAAGCTGACCGCCAATGACGGCACCACCCGCACCACCTTGGGCAAGACCAACCTCGACGGCGTCCGCGTCGGCGCAGGTGCGGAATATGCGCTCGGCACCAACGCCTTCGTGAAGGCCGAATATCGCTATTCCAACTATGAGAATGGCTTCTCGCGCAACCAGGTCGTCGGCGGCTTCGGCTTCCGCTTCTGATCGGAGGCGCGAGCCGCCGAGGAAGGGCCGGATCGCGGGAGATCCGGCCCTTTTTCGTGTCTGCGGCGCCAGCGGCGCGGACGAACGGGATTTATCCCCGGCCAATCGCACCTTTGCACTGGCGAGGCGGCAAAGCCGCGCTATAACCGGGTTCCATTTGAACAGCGGGGATGCCGGGGCAATCCATGAAGGCAACGATCGAACGCGCGACGCTTCTGAAAAGCCTGGGGCATGTCCAGTCGGTGGTCGAACGCCGCAATACGATTCCCATCCTGTCCAACGTCCTGATCGAGGCGACCGCCGAAGGCACGCTCAGGCTGATGGCGACCGACCTCGATCTGCAGATCGTCGAGGTGGTGGCGGCCGCGATCGACCAGCCGGGCGCGATCACCGTATCGGCGCACACGCTGTTCGACATCGCCCGCAAGCTGCCGGAGGGCAGCCAGGTCCAGCTGTCCGCCGCCGATGGCAAGATGCTGGTCGTCGCCGGCCGCGCGCGGTTCAACCTGCAGACGCTGCCGAAGGACGATTTCCCGATGATCGCCGAAGGCGAGCTGCCGACGAAGTTCGAGCTGCCCGCCGAGACGCTCAAGCAGCTGATCGACAAGACCCGCTTCGCGATCTCGACCGAAGAGACCCGCTATTATCTCAACGGCATCTTCTTCCACGTCCAGGACGACGGCGTCGCGCCGGTGCTCAAGGCAGCGGCCACCGATGGGCACCGCCTCGCCCGCGTCACCATCGCCCGCCCCGACGGCGCGGAGGGGATGCCCGACATCATCATCCCGCGGAAATGCGTGGGCGAGCTGCGCAAGCTGCTCGACGAGGTCGACGGCTCGGTCGACATCTCGCTGTCGTCGACCAAGATCCGCTTCGGCCTCGGCACCGCGATCCTGACCTCCAAGCTGATCGACGGCACCTTTCCCGATTATAACCGGGTGATCCCGACCGCCAACGACAAGCTGCTCAAGCTCGATCCGAAGAGCTTCATGGAGGGCGTCGACCGCGTCGCCACGATCGCGTCGGAGAAGACCCGCGCGGTCAAGATGGCGCTCGATCGCGACAAGATCACGCTGTCGGTCACCAGCCCGGAAAACGGCACCGCCGCCGAGGAAGTCTCCGGCGACTATAGCGCCACCGGCTTCGAGATCGGCTTCAACGCGCGCTACCTGCTCGATATCCTCGGGCAGATCGAAGGCGACACGGTCGAGGTCCATTTGGCCGACGCCGCAGCGCCGACGCTGATCCGCGAAAACGACAAGGCGTCCGCGCTCTACGTCCTCATGCCGATGCGGGTCTGACACCCAGGCTGCGAGAATAGCTGTTTCTACCGGGGGGAGGGACTGACATGCCGCTGACGGTCGCTCCCGATCTGGACGCGCTCGTCCGCCGCATCGCCGATGAAATGGCGGCCCATGAGGATCGCGGCAAGGTCGCCGACTATATTCCCGGTCTCGCGCGGGTCGATCCCAAGCATTTCGGGATCGCCATCGCCACCCATGATGGCAGGATGTATGCGGCGGGCGACGCCGACATGTCCTTCTCGATCCAGTCGGTATCGAAGGTGTTCGCGCTGACGATGGCGCTGGGCAAGGTCGGCGACGCGCTGTGGAAGCGGGTCGGCCGCGAGCCGTCGGGCAACGCCTTCAATTCGATCGTCCAGCTCGAGGCCGAGCATGGCATCCCGCGCAATCCGTTCATCAACGCCGGGGCGATCGTCGTGTCGGACGTGGTGCTGGCCGGGCACGAACCGAAGGAAGCCATCGCCGAGATATTGCGCTTCATGCGTGAGGTCAGTGGTGACGACAGCATCACCATCGACAATGAAGTGGCGCAGGGCGAAGCCGACACCGGCTTCCGCAACGCCGCGCTCGCCAATTACATGCGGGCCTTTGGCAATCTCCACCATCCGGTCGATCAGGTGCTGGGCGTCTATTTTCACCAATGCGCGCTGGCGATGAATTGCAAGCAGCTGGCGATGGCCGGTCGCTACCTGATGCTCGAAGGCCAGCATCCGGATACCGGCTTCAACGTCGTCTCGCCGATGCGCGCGCGCCGGATCAATGCGCTGATGATGCTGTGCGGCCATTATGACGGCTCGGGCGAGTTCGCCTTCCGCGTCGGCATTCCGGGCAAGTCGGGCGTCGGCGGCGGAATATTGACGGTGGTGCCGGGCGTCGCCTCGATCGCCGTCTGGTCGCCGGGGCTGAACGACCGCGGCAATTCCACGCTTGGATCGCTGGCGCTGGAACGCCTCGCGGTGGCAACCGGATGGTCCGTGTTCAACCAGCGCGAACCTGGCTGAGGCCGCTCCGGCCGGTCGCGATTGCGCACCGGCCTGCGGCGGGATGACGTGGCCTGCCGGAGACGCTATGCCGGCTCGCGCTTCAACCGCGTCTCTCCTCGCATCGGGCATTACGGACATATGGGTTTCGGTCAGCTCGTGCAGGACATCGGCCCCTGGGCCATCGCGCTGGGCGCGGGCTTCGAAGGGGAAACCGCCGCGATCGCCGGCGGGGTGATGGCGCATCGCGGCATCTTTCCGGCCTGGGCCGCATTCCTCGCCACCGCCTTCGGCGCCTTCTTCGCCGACGAGCTGTTCTTCCAGGTCGGCCGCCGCTTCAGGGATCGACCCTTCGTCACCCATGCCCGCCAGAAGCCCGCCTTCGCGCGGGCGGTCGGCTTCATCGAGCGCTATCCCACCGCCTATATCCTGATCTTCCGCTTCCTCTACGGATTGCGCACGGTGAGCCCCATCGCGATCGGGCTGACCTCTATCCCGCTCCGGCGCTTCGCCGCGCTCAATGCGCTGGCCTGCATCCTCTGGTCGGCGGTGTTCACCACCATCGGCTTCATGTTCGGTCCGGCGGTGGATCATATGCTGGCCGCGCTCGCGCCCTACAAGACCGAGCTGATGATCGCCTTCCCAATCCCCGGGACCTGCTTCCTGCTCTGGCTGCTCTGGCGCCGGCGGCAACAGAAGCGGCGCGAACGGCTCAACGAGCCATTTCACCTGCCGTCAATCGAAGCGGAATCCTGAGATCATCGTGTCCGCCACCATATCCCCATAGACACGCTGGCCGGGGCCGTCCGACGCGCCGGCCGCGACCATCAGCGGCAGCAGATGCTCCTCGCGCGGGTGGGCGAGGCGCGCCGCCGGAGCATTGACCCACCCGCCAAGGCCTGCCTCGCGATCGGCCGGCGCGCCCTCGACGACAGCGCTCAGCCAGTCGTCGAAGACCAGCGACGGCTCGGCGGCTTCCGCGCGGCGATACGCCGACAGGTTGTGAAAACTCATGCCCGCGCCCAGGATCAGCACCCCCTCGTCGCGCAGCGGCCGGAGCGCACGCCCGGCGCGATAGGCGAGGACAGGATCAAGCCGCATGTCGAGCGACATCTCCACCACGGGCACGTCGGCTTCCGGGAAGGCGACCTTCAGCGGCACGAACACGCCATGATCGAGGCCGCGGTCCGGATCGATGGCCGAGTCATATCCTCCCGCCCGCAGCAACCCCGCCGCGCGCTCGGCCAGCGCCGGATCGCCGGGCACATCGTAGCGCAGTTCATAGGTGTGCGGCGGAAAGCCACTATAATCGAAGATCAGCGAAGGCCGCGTGGCGGCGGTGAACCGGAAGCCGTCGGTTTCCCAATGCCCCGAGACGATCAGGATCGCCTTGGGCCGTTCCGGCAGCAGCCCCGGCAGGCCGCGCAGGAACGCCGCCATCCGGGTCCAGAGTCCGGCGGGATCGTCCATGAAAAAACAGGGACCGCCGCCATGCGGGATATAGAGGCTGGGTTGACGCTGGCTCATGACGACAAGATGGCGTGGTGGAATCGTTATTCAACCGCTTCTTGATGTCTGGCAGCCGGGCGAGCCGGCGGGCCGACACCGGAGCCGCCGACGCAAACGGCCGATGGCGTAAGCATTATGTAAATCTTTCCGGCCTAAGCCTTAAGCAAGGAGAGGGCGAATGTTCGCATTTAGAACCGACGAGCAAAAGCGGCTCGTATGTATGGCAATCTCGGGCATCCTGTCGGTCGAAGAGGCCGACAGGCTCACCGCAGAGCTGGTCGCCAACGCCTCCACGGCTCGCCGCAGGTTCGGATCCTTCCGGTTTCTCGTCGATGCGCGCGAGTCTCTGGTACAGCCGACTGCCACCATGAGCCGCTTCAAATCACCCGATGAAGTGCTCGAAGGCCCCGATGATCGCTATGCGATCGTGCTGGGCTCGATGCTGGCGAAGATGCAAACCGATCGATTGACATCTGACGATCGGATGAAATCATTCCTCTCGGTGGATAGCGCCGAAGCCTGGTTGTCGGCCCAAGCGGCCACCCGCGGGACAACGACGCAATAGCGGCGGCCCTTCAGCGTCCCGCTCCCACGCCATCATCGATCAGCTTCTTCGCCGGCGCGCCGTTCCAGTCCATCGCGCCATAGACCCGCCACAGCTCCTTGCCCCGGGCATCGAAGAATATCGTCGTCGGCAAGGTTTCGGTACCGAACGCGGTCATCAGCACATTCTGCTGGTCGGCATATTGCGAAAGCGCCTTGAACCCCTTTTTCTGGAAGAAGGGCGCGATCACCTTGGCGCCCTCCAGGTCCTGGCTGACCGTGATCAGGCGAAAGCGGTCCGCCTCCTTCGCGGCGATCACATCGAGCGCCGGCATCTCCGCAATGCACGGCGCGCACCAGGTCGCCCAGAGGTTGACCATCAGCGGCT
The DNA here is from genome assembly GCF_056401045.1 of Rhizorhabdus sp. P4_G6. Lineage (NCBI taxonomy): Bacteria > Pseudomonadati > Pseudomonadota > Alphaproteobacteria > Sphingomonadales > Rhizorhabdaceae > Rhizorhabdus > Rhizorhabdus sp. P4_G6. The sequence goes on from NZ_JBFUKC010000001.1 coordinate 303,045, forward strand.
TGCCGCGAAACTGGGTGAGAGTCGCCGGTCCGCCGCCGGGGGCGCTGAACGGAATCGCGGGCATTTCCTTGCCGCGCTGCGATATATCGACCCTGCCGACCGATTCAGCGGGCACCCCGCCTTGCGGGGGGCTTTGCGGTTTACTATCGCAGGCGGCCAGCGCCAATGCGAGGAGACAGGCGATCAACGGCCGCACGGATAACTCCAACAAGATGTGGGGAGGGCGCTTCGCTGAAGGGCCCGCCGCGGTGATGCGCGAGATTAACGCTTCGATACCCTTCGACAAGCGGCTTTGGCAGCAGGACATCGCCGGGTCAAAGGCGCATGTCGCCATGCTCGCCCGACAGAAGATCGTCAGCGAAGCCGATGCCGCCGCAATCTCCGGCGGGCTGGACAGGATCGCCGAGGAATATCGCACCGAGGGCGTGCCGGTCGACCTGGCCCTCGAAGACATCCACATGGCGACCGAGGGGCGGCTTGCAGAACTGATCGGCGCGCCCGCCGGCCGGCTTCACACCGCGCGTTCGCGCAACGACCAGGTGGCGACCGACTTCAAGCTGTGGGTGCGCGACGCCATCGACGCGGTCGACGCCGGGCTAGCCGCGCTGCAGGCGGCGCTGGTCACCCGCGCCGGCGAGCATACCGCCAGCGTGATGCCGGGCTTCACCCATCTGCAGGTTGCCCAGCCCGTCACCCTCGGCCACCATTTGATGGCCTATTATGAGATGGTGTCGCGCGACCGCAGCCGCTTCGCCGATGCCCGCGCGCGGCTCAATCGCTCGCCGCTCGGCGCGGCCGCGCTGGCCGGTACCGGCTTTCCGATCGACCGCGAGATGACGGCCAAGGCGCTCGGCTTCGACGGCCCCACCGCCAATTCGCTCGATTCGGTGTCCGACCGCGATTTCGCGCTCGATTACCTGATGGCGGCAACCCAGCTGAGCCTGCACCTGTCACGGCTGGCCGAGGAGTTCATCATCTGGGCCAGCCAGCCCTATGGCTTCGTCAAGCTGCCCGACAGCTACTCGACCGGCTCGTCGATCATGCCGCAGAAGCGCAATCCCGACGCAGCCGAGCTCGTGCGCGGCCATTCCGGCCGCATCGCCGGCTGCATGACGGCGCTGGTGATGACGATGAAGGGCCTGCCGCTCGCCTATTCGAAGGACATGCAGGACGACAAACCGCCGGTGTTCGAAGCGCACGACCTGCTCGCGCTGTCGATCGCGGCGATGACCGGAATGATCGAGACCTGCGAGTTCGTCGTGCCGCGGCTGCGCGCCGCCGCCGAAGCGGGCTTCTCGACCGCGACCGACCTGGCCGACTGGCTGGTGCGGGTCGCCGACATCCCCTTCCGTGAGGCGCACCACATCACCGGGACCGCGGTGAAGCTGGCCGAGCGCGAAGGGCTGGCGCTCGACAAATTGCCGATCGAGGCGCTGCGGGCGATAGACGCCCGGATCGACGACCGCGTATATGCGGCGCTGTCGGTCGACGCATCGGTGGCAAGCCGCGCGAGCCATGGCGGTACCGCCCCCGAACAGGTCCGCGCGCGCATAGCCGAGGCCCGGGCGGCATTGGGATTGGACCGCGAATGAAGACCCGCACGATCCTCGCCGCGCTGGCGCTGCTCAGCTTGGCCGCCTGCGGCAAGCGCGATGCGCTGCACCCCGCCGGTGGCCAGGCATTGCCGCCCAAACCGGCGACCGCGGCCGCGCAGCCGAGCGTCGACCAGCTGCTGACGCCGCCGGTCGAGACGCGCCCCGGCCGCAGCGACGACGTGCTGCGCCGCTCGGAGGAACGCCCGGACGATCGCTTCAACCTGCCGCCTCCGGGGTGATCGCGGCCGTCAGCGACCGCATCAGGCCTTGCCATGCTCTCCTGAGATCCCGGCTTTGGCTGGGATGACGGGAATAACAGGACTCCCATGGACCATTTCAACATCAAGGACGGCGTCCTCCACGCCGAAGACGTGCCCCTGCCGGCGATCGCCGATGCCGTCGGTACGCCGGTCTACGTCTATTCGACGGCGACGATCGAGCGCCATGTCGCGGTCTTCAAGGCCGCGCTGGCCGAGGTGGAGTCCGGCCCCGAGGGGCCGCTCATCGCCTTTGCGGTCAAGGCCAATCCCAACCGCGCGGTGCTCGCGACGATGGCGCGCGCCGGGCTCGGCGCCGATGTCGTGTCCAGCGGGGAACTGCTGCGCGCCCGCGCCGCCGGCGTGCCGGCAGGCAGGATCGTGTTCTCGGGCGTCGGCAAGACCGCCGAAGAGATGCGGCTCGCGCTTGGCGAAGGCATCTTCCAGTTCAACATCGAGTCCGAACCCGAAGCCGAGATGCTGTCCGAGGTCGCGACGGCGATGGGGGTGAAGGCGCCGATCGCCTTCCGCATCAACCCAAATGTCGTCGCCGGCACCCATGCCAAGATCTCGACCGGCGGCTCGGAGGACAAATTCGGCGTCGCCTATGATCGCGCGCTCCGAGCCTATGCCCGCGCGGCCGAGTTGCCGGGCCTGGAGATTCGTGGCGTGGCCGTCCATATCGGCAGCCAGCTGACCGATCTCGGCCCATCGCGTGCCGCCTTCGAGAAGATCGGCGCGCTGATCGCCGAGCTGCGCGCCGCCGGCCATGCCATCGCCACCGCCGATCTGGGCGGCGGGCTGGGCGTGCCCTATGATCCCGCCAAGCCGATCCCGCCGCTGCCCGCAGCCTATGGTGCGATGGTGGGCGAGGTGACGCGCGGCTGGAAGGTACGGCTGCTGTTCGAGCCCGGCCGTGTCATCGTCGGCAATGCGGGCGTGCTGCTCAGCCGCGTGATTCGCGTCAAGCAGGGCGTCACCGATCCCTTCGTCATCGTCGATGCCGCGATGAATGACCTGATGCGGCCCAGCCTGTACGACGCCTGGCACGACATCCGCGGGGTTACGCCCAATGGTGGCACTATGACGGCCAACATCGTCGGCCCCATCTGTGAAAGCGGCGATACATTCGCCAAGAAGCGGGTTATGAACCATGTCGAACCGGGCGACCTCGTCACCTTCATGACGGCGGGTGCCTATGGCGCGACGATGGCCAACACCTATAATTCGAGGGCGCTGACCCCCGAAGTCCTGGTCCATGGCGACCAGTGGGCGGTGGTCAGGGAGAGGCAGCCGATCGAGGTGCTGATAGCAGGCGACAAGCTGCCGCCATGGATCTGAATCGCTCCAGGCGATTTTTGCTCCGGCAGCGCCGCCTGCATCGAAGTCGCTAAAGGGAGACCGCATGAAGCCCGTCCGTAAGGCCATTTTTCCCGTCGCCGGTTTCGGCACCCGTTTCCTTCCCGCTACCAAGGCCGTTCCCAAGGAGATGCTGCCGGTCGTTGACCGGCCGCTGATCCAATATGCCGTCGACGAGGCGCGCGCGGCCGGCATCGAGCAGATGATCTTCGTCACCGGCCGCAACAAATATGCGATCGAGGATTATTTCGACAGCGTCTTCGAGGTCGAGCATGATCTCAGCATCAAGAACAAGACCGCCATTTTCGAGATGATGCAGAAGACCCGCCTGGCTCCCGGCAAGGCGGCATTCGTGCGTCAACAGCAGATGCTCGGCCTCGGCCATGCGGTCGGCTGCGCGCGCGACCTGGTCGGCGACGAACCGTTCGCCGTGCTGCTGCCGGACGAGCTGCTATGGAATCCGGGATCGCCCTGCCTGCGACAGATGGCGCAGACCTATGAGGCCAAGGGCGGCAATGTCATCGCCGTCGTCGAAGTGCCCGAAGACCATACCCATCGCTATGGCATCGTCGATCCCGGCACGACCGAGGGCCCCGTCACCGAGGTGAAGCGCATGATCGAGAAGCCGGCGGCGGGGACTGCCCCGTCGCGCCTGGCCTGCGTCGGCCGCTATATCCTCCAGCCCGAGATCTTCGATCTGCTCGACAAGGGCGAACGCGGCGCGGGCGGAGAGATCCAGCTGACCGACGCCATGGCCAAGCTGATCGGCGTCCAGCCCTTCCACGCGCTGACCTTCGATGGCGATCGCCATGATTGCGGCGACAATGCCGGCTTCATACAGGCGAACATCGCACTCGCGCTGGAACGGCCCGAGATCGCGGACGCGATCCGCGCGTTCATCAAGAACCTTGATTAACCCGGGCGCCGGAGTTCGCCTGCGCCAGTTCAGGCGAACTCCTCGGTTGTTACGGTCGCCTGCATCATAGCTCCGTAGCGACCGCCCGATACCGTTCGCTGATTGATCATGGTGTCGAGGTCGGCCATCTGAGCGGATGTGAGGCGGACATCGGCCGCGCCCAGATTCTCTTCCATATAGGCGATGTTCTTGGTGCCCGGGATCGTGATCAGGTCGGGGTCGCGATGCAGCAGCCAGGCGATGGCGAGCTGGGCCGGGGTGCAGCCGATCGTCCTGGCGGCGGTGCGGAATCGCTCCAGCAAGGCCAGGTTGCGATCATAATGCGGCTCCTGGAACCGCGGCATCGCCGGGCGCATGTCATTCGCGCCGAAGACATGGCCTGCCCCGAGCGCGCCACCCAGGAAGCCACGGCCCACCGGCGAGAAGGCGACGAAGGCGGTCCCCAGTTCCCGGCATGCGTCGAGTACGGCGATCTCGGGATTGCGGGTCCACAGCGAATATTCTGTCTGGAGGGCGGCGATGGGATGGACGGCGTGCGCGCGCCGCAGCTGGTCCGCCGAAACCTCCGACAGGCCGATCGCGCCGATTTTCCCGGCCTCGACGGCGCGGACCAGCGCCCCCACCGACTCTTCGATCGGCACCTTGGGATCCGGACGGTGAAGATAATAGAGATCGATATGCTCGCAGCCGAGCAGCTCCAGACTCCGCTCGAGCGTGCGCGCGATGGCTTGCGGCGATCCGTCGACCGCCCGCGCGCCAGGCTCCAGGCTGAACCCACATTTGGAAGCAAGCGTGAATTCCCCGCGCCGCCGGCCGAGCGCACGGCCGATCAGCGCCTCATTATGGCCATTGCCATAGATCGAGGCCGTGTCGAGAAAGTCGTAGCCGAGATCGATAGCCCGGTTGAGCAAGCGCTCGGCATAGTCGGCCGCCGGAATGTCGCCATAGCCGTGGCTCAGCACCATGCAGCCAAGGCCGATCGGATTGACCAGGAACGGGCCCAGCTTGCGTTTCGAAATCACGGCTTTCTCCTCGCTTCGGGCAGGCATGTCGCACATGCGATCCGGCTTGGCAAAAGCCACGGCGCGCGCGACAAGACGGTCGATGCACAGCCTGCCGATCTTTCTGAACATGGCCGAGCGACCGGTGATTCTGATCGGCGATGGCGACATGGCGGCGGCCAAGCGCCGGATCATCGAGCGGGCGGGCGCCGTTCCGGTGGCCGAGGACGACGGCGATGCCCGGATCGCTTTCGTCGCGCTCGATGATGATGATGAAGCCGCCGCGGCAGCGGCCCGGCTACGGGCGCGCGGGCTGCTGGTCAACGTCGCGGATCGGCCGGCCTTGTGCGACTTCACCCTCCCCGCGATCATAGACCGCGATCCGGTGCTCGTCGCGATCGGCACCGGCGGCCGATCGGCGGGACTCGCCAAGGCGCTGCGCCAGCGGCTTGAAACCATGCTGCCCGCCAGGCTCGGAGCGCTCGCCGACCGGCTGTTCGCCGCCCGCAGCCGGATCCGCGCGCGCTGGCCCGATGCCGACGCGCGGCGCCGCGCGATCGATGCCGGCCTCGTCGAGGGCGGCCCGCTCGATCCCTTGCGCGACAGTAGCGAAAGCGCAGTGGATGCCTGGGCAGGCGGCGAGCGGGACCCGGCGCAGGATCGGCTCGTTATCATCCGCCTGCACTCGACCGATCCCGACGATCTCACCCTCGGCCAGGCAAGGCTGCTCGGCCAGGCCGACCGGATCTTCCACCGCGCCGACGTGCCATCCGCGATCCTCGACCGTGCCCGCGCCGATGCGCTGCGCGCGTGTTGCGCGACTGCGCCGGCCAAGCCTGGCCCGGGCCTCTCGATCGACCTGGAGATCGCATGACGACGACGAGCTGGACGATCGGCGAGCGCCACAATGGGCATTTCTGCTGGGCCCATCTCGACGGACGGGACGAGGAGGCGATGCGCTGGCTCGACGACGAAGCCCACGCGCTGCCGCCGACCGCCCGCTTCAACCTGACCACCGCCGAAACCCGGCCGCGCTGCCAGCCGCTGCACGAGGGCGTGATCATCAATCTTCGCGGACCGCGCCTGAGCGCCGAGGACGAGGGCGACGAACTGGTTTCGATCCGCATCTGGGCCGAACGCGGCCGGGTCGTGTCCGTCACCTATCGCCATATGGCCGGGCTCGAGAATCTCCGCGAGCGGATGGAGCACGGCGAGTTCCTCGATCCCGGCGACTTCATCGCGGCGCTTGCGGTCCAGATCAGCCACCAGCTCGATCCGGTTGTCGCCGATCTCGGCGATCAGGTCGACGACTGCGAGCTGGCGTTGTCGGCCGACGGCTTCGCGCTGCGCCGGAACATCGCCAAGGCGCGCTCGACCGCGATCAGCTATCGACGCTTCATCGTGCCGCAGCGGCAGGCTCTCGAGGCGATGTCGCAGCTCGAATATGGGTGGATAGAGGATGAGGACCGGATCCACCTGCGCGAGGCCGCCGACCGCTTCGCGCGCATGGCCGAGGAGCTCGAGGCGGTGCGCGAGCGATCGGCGCTGCTCCACGAGCAGATCACCGATCTGCGCGCGGAGAAGATCGACCGCCGCTCGCTGATCATCGCGATCGTCGCGCTGATCTTCCTGCCGCTCACCTTTGTCACCGGCCTGTTCGGGATGAACGTCGACGGCATCCCCTATGCGCACCACCCCTTGTCCTTCTGGGCGGTGACCGGGTTCAGCCTGCTGGTCGGGCTGGGCGTCGCGGCCTATTTCACCGCGGCACGCTGGTTCAGGAGCTGAGGGCCACCGATCGCGTCATCCGCGCCCGCCGAACAATGCCGTGCCGACGCGCACCTGGGTCGCGCCCAGCATCACCGCCGTTTCGAAATCCGACGACATGCCCATGCTGAGCCCCGCCAGGCCATGCCGGCGGGCGAGCTTGGCCAGCAGCGCGAAATAGGGCGCGGCCTCGACCTCGGCCGGCGGCACCGCCATCAGGCCGGCCACCGGCAGTCCTGCGTCGCGCGCCTGCTGCAGGATGGTCGGCAGATCATCGATCGCGCAGCCGCCCTTCTGTGGCTCCTCGCCGATGTTGACCTGGATGAAGCAATCTGGCCGGCGCTCGCTCGCGCCGATCGCGCGCGCCAGCGCCTCGATCAGCGAAGGACGGTCGATCGAGTGGATCGCGTCGAACAGCGCGACCGCTTCGCGTGCCTTGTTGGACTGGAGCTGCCCGACGAGATGGATGCGCAGGGCGCGGCCCTCCCGCAGCGCCGGCCACTTCGCTTCGGCTTCCTGGACGCGATTTTCGCCGAAGCTCGCCTGGCCTGACGCGAGCAGGGGGATGATGTCGGGCGCCTCGCGCGTCTTGGAGATCGCGATCAGTTCGACGCCCGTGGGATCGCGTCCGGCAAGTTCGGCGGCATGGGCGATGCGCTTGCGGATGTCGGCAAGGCGTCGGGCGGCGGTGGTGTCGATATCAGCCATGCGCTTCGCTATAGGTGGCGCGATGAGGCCCCGCCACCCCGAGCTTCCACAGCTGTGGATGATGACCGACGAGCGCCAGGGCGACGGCTTATGGGCCGCGATCGCGCGCCTGCCGGCCGGATCGGGCATCGTGTTCCGTCACAAGGCCAGCGGCACGACCGAACGGCGGCAGCTGTTCGAGCGGGTGCGGCGGATGGCCCGGAAACGGGGACTTGTTCTGCTGCTCGCCGGCGGAGATCGCGAGGCGCTCCGCTGGCGGGCCGATGGCGCGCATCACGCCATCGCCCACCCGCCCCGCTATGGTACCTCTCCAGCGCATGATGTGCGCGAGATCAGGCGGGCGGAGCGTTCCGGCGCGGGCGCGATCTTCCTGTCGCCGCTACACGCCACGCGGTCGCATACGGGTGCCACGCCGCTGGGCCGGATGCGCTTCGCCGCACTGGCCCGGGCGACGCGGCGGCCGGTGATCGCCTTGGGCGGCATGGACCGGATCAGGGGAAAACTGGCCGTGCGCTGCGGCGCTTACGGATGGGCGGCGATCGACGCCTGGGCTTCGTAGCCAGGCTTTGTTTCGTTCAAGTTCAGGAGGAGCGGGACCAGCTGAACGACAGTCTTAGAAGCGGAACGCCGTCCCGATATAGATTGCCTGGCTGTCGCGGCGCAGGTCGCTCGTCATGTCGAGACGCTCACGCTGCGTCTTGTAGCGCAGTCCGCCGGACAGTTCGAGGTTGCGTGTGAGCGAGTAGGAGCCGCCGAGGTCGACGGACAGGGCTTCGTCGGGACCGCCGAGCTTGTTCTCGCCGGTGGCGCGCTCCGCACCGAACAGCAGGCGCGTGCTCCACTTCGAGCCGGAATAGCTCACGCCGATGTCGGCAAGCTGGCGGTCGTCGGGCACTGCGCCGCCATCGATCCGGGCGAAGTCGCCCGACAGCGCGAAATGCTTCCAGCCGAGCGAAGCGCCCAGGCTATAGGCCGAGGGCGCAAGGCCGGCACTGATCGCAGCGCTGTTGACCGCCACCGTCGTCAGCGAATTGGGACGGTTGTTGCGCGCGCGAATCGCAACGGTGACCGCGCGCTTGCTGCTGCCGCCCGAAGGCGTGAAGCGGAAGCTGGGTTCAGCGAAGCTGCCGCCGACACGATCGAACAACGCGGACTGGCGCGGATCGGCGGCGAGCGGCGCGAAAAAGCCGATGCCCCTCGCCTTCTTGCGATCGATCTTCACCTGGGGCGTGGGGGCCGGTTTCGCGGATATGGCAGGGGCGCACAGCAGCAGCGCCGTCGTAACGACAGCGCCAACCAGCTTTCCGTAGGCCCCCTTATATGTCATCCTGCGTAACTCATTCTTTTATATATATAGGATGCCCTAACATCCCAGGTGAGTCGTTGCCATATGCCTTTTGGCGAAATCCGAAGTCTGTTGCACAGACTCCACAATCTGCTCTTTCCGCCCCCTTCAGAGCACCGGCAGCGGCGCCAGTTCCGCTTTACTTCGGCCCCCAAGCCGCAAGCCCGTTCGGCCTTGCGGGGCCGGTCGGTACGTCTATAACGACGCATCGCGCAAAACGCCCCGCAGATTGAGCCCCAAGGACCGCCCCCAGATGACCAGCCCTACCCTTCGCACCGCGATCGCCCTCGCCCTTGTCGCCTCGCTGGCGGGCTGCGGCGGCGGCAAGAACAAGGCTCAGTTCGCATCCGACCTCGCGGCCGCCAAGACCACGGCGATTGGCGTCAACGCCTATCTCTGGAAGGCCTCGCTCGAGACGCTCTCCTTCATGCCGCTGCTTCAGACCGATTCGAACGGCGGCGTGATCGTCACCGACTGGTACACCAACCCCAACCAGCCGGCCGAGCGGATGAAGCTGACCGTCACCATCCTCGACGCCGACCTGCGCGCCGATGCGGTGCGCGTGGCGCCGCAGCGCCAAGTGCTGGCCAATGGCACTTGGGTCGATGCCACGGTGCAGGCCGCGACCGCCCAGAAGCTGGAAGACATCATCCTGACCAAGGCGCGGGACCTGCGCCGTGCGACCATCGCCGGCTGATCGCCGGTTAAAAGGCCAATGACCACGTGAACGCGCGTTTCAACCATGTGAAGGCGGACGCGCACTGGCAGGGGATCTGGGAAAGCCAGGGCACCTTCCATGCGCGCGACGACAGCCCCAAGCCCAAAAGCTATGTGCTCGAGATGTTTCCCTATCCGTCGGGACGCATCCACATGGGCCATGTCCGCAACTATACGATGGGCGACGTGCTCGCCCGCTTCCGGCGCATGCAGGGCCATGAGGTGCTCCACCCGATGGGTTGGGATGCCTTCGGCATGCCCGCCGAAAATGCGGCGATGGAAAAGAAGGTTCACCCCGGCGACTGGACCCGCGCCAATATCGCGGCGATGCGCCAGCAGCTGAAGCGGCTGGGCTTCGCGCTCGACTGGAGCCGCGAGCTGGCGACCTGCGAGCCCGATTATTACGGACAGGAACAGGCGCTGTTCCTCGATCTCTACGCCGCCGGGCTGGTCTATCGCAAGGAATCCGCGGTCAACTGGGATCCGGTCGACATGACCGTGCTCGCCAATGAGCAGGTGATCGACGGCCGCGGCTGGCGTTCCGGCGCGCTGGTGGAACGGCGCAAGCTCAGCCAGTGGTTTCTCAAGATCACCGACTTTGCCGAGGAACTGCTCGAAGGCCTGTCGACGCTCGACCAGTGGCCCGAAAAGGTCCGCACGATGCAGGAGAACTGGATCGGAAAGTCGCAGGGCATGCGCTTCACCTTCCAGCTCGACGCGCCCGCCGGCAGCATCACCGATTTCGAGGTGTTCACGACGCGGCCCGACACGCTGTTCGGGGCGAGCTTCGCGGCGATCGCCGCCGATCATCCGATCGCCCAGGCGCTGGCGGCCGGCAATCCGGCGCTCGAGGCCTTCATCGCCGAGTGCAAGCGCACCGGCACCGCCGCGGCAGAGATCGAGACGGCCGAGAAAAAGGGCTATGACACCGGATTGTCGGTGATCCATCCGCTCGATCCGACCTGGAAACTGCCGCTGTTCGTGGCCAATTTCGTGCTGATGGACTATGGCACCGGCGCGGTGTTCGGCTGCCCGGCGCACGATCAGCGCGATCTCGACTTCGCGCGGAAATATGCGCTGCCGGTCAAGCGCGTCGTCGCCCCGTCGCCCGCCGAGGCAACTGCTCCGATCCACGACGAAGCCTATGTCGGACCCGGCAGGATCGTCAATTCGAGCTTCCTCGACGGCCTGTCGGTCGAGGACGCCAAGGCCGCGGTGATCGCGCGCGGCGAAGCCGAGGGCTGGGGCACCGGCACCACGGTCTGGCGCCTGCGCGACTGGGGCGTCTCGCGCCAGCGCTATTGGGGCACCCCGATCCCGATCATCCATTGCGACAGCTGCGGGCCCGTCGCCGTGCCGAGGGAACAGTTGCCGGTGATCCTGCCCGAGGATGTCAGCTTCGACATCCCCGGCAATCCACTCGACCGCCACCCGACCTGGAAGCATGTCGATTGCCCCGGCTGCGGCGCGCCGGCCCGGCGCGAAACCGACACGCTCGACACCTTCGCGGATTCGAGCTGGTATTTCATCCGCTTCGCCAGCCAGCCCGGCGACAAGCCGTTCGACCGTGACGTCGCGGAAAGCTGGCTGCCGGTCGGCCAGTATATCGGCGGTGTCGAACATGCGATCCTCCATTTGCTCTACGCCCGCTTCTGGACGCGTGCGCTCGAGCGGATCGGCAAGATCGGGGTCAAGGAGCCGTTCACCGGCCTGTTCACCCAGGGCATGGTGACCCACGAGACCTACCGGGCGCCGGACGGCCAGTGGCTGAGCCCCGAAGAAGTCTCGAATGGCATCGTCATCGCGACCGGCGAGCCGGCGACGCTGGGCCGCATCGAGAAGATGTCCAAGTCCAAGAAGAACGTCGTCGATCCGGGGCCGATCGTCGATCAATATGGCGCGGACGCGGTGCGCTGGTTCATGCTGTCCGACAGCCCCCCCGAGCGCGACCTGGAATGGACCGAGAGCGGCATCGAGGGATGCTGGCGCTTCGTCAACCGCCTGTGGCGGATCACCGACGCGTCCGAGCCCGGCGAAGGTGGCGACAAGGATCTCGATCGCAAGCTGCATCGAGCTATTGCCGGCATCGCGGCCGATATCGATACGCTGGGCTTCAACCGCGCCATAGCCAAGGTCCACGAGCTCGCCAATGCGATCGAGAAAGCCGCTCCATCGGCAAGCCGCACCGCCGCGGCGCAGACCCTGGTGCGCCTGATCGCACCGATGGTGCCGCACCTGGCCGAGGAAGCCTGGGCTCGCCTCGGCGAAAGCGGGCTGGTTGCGGATGCGGCCTGGCCGGCGCATGATCCGGCCCTGCTGATAGACGACGAGGTCACCATCGCCGTTCAGATCAACGGCAAGCTGCGCGACACGCTAACGGCGCCCAAAGGCGCCAGCAGGGACGCGCTCGAGGCGATGGCGCTGCAGTCCGACAAGATCGGCAAATTGCTCGAAGGCGTTGCCCCGAAGAAGGTGATCGTGGTGCCCGACCGTCTCGTCAACATCGTCGCATGAAGCTGGCCATCCGCCTTCTCGCGCCGCTGGCACTGGCGGTCCTGCTGCCCGGCTGCGGGCTGCATCCGCTCTATGCCGATGGCGGCGCCGGGCCGGTTGCGACGACGCTGAGCGCCATCGAGGTCAGGCCGATCGGCGGCCAGCGCGGCTGGCTGGTCCGCAATGCGCTCAACGACCGGCTTCACCGCCAGGGTGAGGCCAGTCCGCGCTTCCGCCTCGAAGTCGAGCTGGACGACGAGATCACCGGCTTCGGCGTGCGCCAGGACAATGCGATAAGCCGCGAACGGCGGACCCTACGGGCCCGCTATCGGCTGCTCGACGCCACCACCGGCAGCGTCCTGCTGGACCAGAGCGCCTCCGCCGATGCCGGCATCGACGTCGCCGGATCGGAATATGCCACCGCCGCCGCCGAGCAGACCGCGCTCGAACGGCTGACCGAGACCCTCGCCGATCAGATCGTCGCGCGGATCGCAACCTATGCGGGGCGCAGCGCGGGCAAGTGAAGGCTGATGCCGGCCAGATCGCGCGCGCGCTCGACAAGCCCGACCCTGCCGTCCGCCTGTTCCTGCTCTACGGGCCCGACGAATCGGGTTCGCGGATGTTGGCGTCGCGGATCGACAAGGCGTTCGGCGCGGATGCCGAGCGGATCGATCTCGCCTCCGGCCAGCTCAGGTCCGATCCGGCGCTGCTCGCCGACGAGGCGGCATCGATATCGCTGTTCGGCGGCGCTCGCCATATCCGCGTCGATCCCGCTACCGACGACATGTTCGATGCCGTGGCGGCGCTGATGGAGGCGCCGTCGGCCGGCAACCCGGTGGTGCTGGTCGCGGGCAATCTGCGCAAGGATGCCAAGCTGGTGAAGCTCGCCCTCGCCGCGCCGGCGGCGCTCGCCTATGCGAGCTATGTTCCCGAGGGCGCCCAGGCCGACAAGGTCGCGATCGACATCGCCCGCGAACATGGCCTGCGGCTCGAGCCGCGCGCCGCCCAGGCGCTGGTCTCCGCGACCAATGCCGACCGCGCCTTGATGAGCCGCGAGATCGAGAAGCTGGCGCTGTACCTCGACGCCTCCCCCGACGATCCGAAACCGGCCGACGCCGCCGCGCTGGCGGATATCGGCGCCGCCAATGACGAAAGCGATCTCAGCGCGATCGTCGATGCGGTGCTCGGCGGCCGGCCCGAGCGCGCCGCTGCCGAGCTGGCGCTGATCGGGGCGACCGAGGGAATCAGCCTGGTCCGCGCCCTGCTCCGCCGCCTCGCCCAGATCGCGCCGCTGCGCGCAGAAGTTGCGGCCGGGCAGAGCATCGACGCGGTGATGACAAGCTCCGGCCGCGGCATTTTCTGGAAGGATCAGAAGGTCGTATCCGGACTTCTGCAGCGCTGGTCTCCGGAGCGCATCGCCACCGCCACAACCCGCCTTGCCGCACTCGAACGCGCCTATAAGCGCTCGGGAACCGCCGGCATGGTGTTGATCGGCGAGGAGATATTGACCATCGCGCGGGCAGCGGCGGCCGGCCGGCGCTGATCTCCCTTCCCCGCGGGGCGCGGGGCGGGGAACGCTAGCAGCGGCTCAGATCGGCTCGCCGCTCAACCGCTGGCAAATCAGGTCGAGCTGATCGAGCGTCGAATAGCCGACCGTCAATTGCCCGCCCTTGTCGCCATGCTCGATCGTCACCTTCAGGCCGAGGATATCGCCGAGCTGACGCTCGAGCGCGCCGACATCGGCATCGAGCGCGCCGGCCGCCTTGGCCGGCTTCGCGCCGCCGCTGCCGCCGCCGGCCTTGCCGGCCCGCGCCAGTTTCTCGGTATCGCGCACCGACAGGTCGCGGCGAAGCACCTCCCCGGCCAGCGCCTCGGCGTCCGGCGCCGTGATCAGCGCGCGCGCATGGCCCATCGACAGCCGGCCATCGGCCACCATGTCGCGGACCGGCTTGGGCAGCTCGAGCAGCCGCAGCAGATTGGCGACATGGCTGCGCGATTTGGCGACAAGCTTGCCGAGGGCTTCCTGCGTGTGGCCGAAATCATTGGTAAGCCGCTGATAAGCCTCGGCTTCTTCTATCGCGTTAAGATCCTGTCTCTGGATGTTCTCAACGATTGCGAGCTCGAGCGTATCGGTGTCCGAAAGTTCGCGCACGATCACAGGAACGTCGTGCAAACGTGCGCGCTGGGCCGCTCGCCAGCGTCGTTCACCGGCCACGATCTGATAGCCGCCCATCGTCGGATGCGGCCGGACCAGAATGGGCTGGATCATCCCGCGCGCCGCGATCGACCCCGCCAGCTCATCGAGCGCATCCTCGTCGAAATGCCGGCGCGGCTGATCGGGATTGGGTTCTAGCAATGAGATCGAAACCGTCTGGACGCCGGCCGGCCGCGCCGCGCCGGGCGCGGTCGGCTGCTCAATGGCTGCCTCGCCCATCAGCGCCGACAGGCCGCGGCCGAGGCCGCGGCGCGGGGTCTCGGCGCTCATGCCGCCTGCGCCGTCTTGGTGAGCCGGGTGATGCATTCCCGGGCGAGCGCGATATAGGCCTCGGAACCGGGGCAGCGATGATCGTAGATCAGCGCCGGGACGCCATGGCTCGGCGCCTCGGACAAGCGGACATTGCGCGGAATCACCGTTTCGAACACCACATCCCCCAACACTGCGCGCACATCGCTCGCGACCTGTTCCGACAGCCGGTTGCGCCGGTCATACATGGTGAGCGCGACGCCGAGGATCGACAGCTGCGGATTGAACCGCGCGCGCACCCGCTCGATCGTCTGGAGAAGCTGGCTCAACCCCTCGAGCGCGAAGAACTCGCATTGCAGTGGCACCAGCATCATATTCGCCGCGACCAGCGCGTTGACGGTGAGAAGCCCGAGCGAGGGCGGGCAGTCGATCAGGCAGACATCCCAGCGCGATTCTTCCTGCGCGATGGCCGCGTGCAGCCGGTGGGTCCGCCGTTCGACCTCGATCAGCTCGATCTCCGCGCCCGACAAGTCGACGGTCGCCGGCACGATATCCAGCCGCGGCACCTTGGTCGGGATCACCGCCTCGGCGAGCGAGCAGTCGTCCCGCAGCAGTTCGTAGCTGGAGTTGTTGCGTTGCGCCTGGTCGATGCCCAGCCCGGTGGAGGCATTGCCCTGCGGGTCGAAATCGATGAGCAGCACCCGCCAGCCGGTGGCCGCCAACGCCGTGGCAAGATTGATCGCGGTGGTGGTCTTGCCCACCCCGCCCTTCTGGTTGGCGATCGCGATCCGGATCATCGGCGTCCCTTTTGGCCCCTGGCCTTTGGCTGCACCTTCGCGGCGGCGATGATCGCCGCCTCGGGATCGGTCATGCTGGGTACGATCCGGAAATCACCCTGCCACGAAGTCATGACAGCTTCCAGTTCGGATGCGGCGCTGCGGCCCTTCGGAAGCAGCCAGCATGTCTCGGCATGGGAAAATCGGTGGGCAAGCGGCAACAGCCGATCGAGCGGCGCGAAGGCGCGCGCGCTGATTACGTCGAATCGCGCGGCGTCGAGCATCTCGAGCCGCTTGCCGGCGATAGTGACCTGCGCCGCCAGGCCTAATGTCTCGACCACCGATGTCAGGAAATCGACGCGCTTGCGGCGGGATTCGACAAGTGTGACGCGGAGCCGCGGCGCCATCAGCGCGATCACGATGCCGGGGAAACCGGCGCCTGCACCGAGGTCGATCCAGCTGCTCGCACCATCTGGCGCGAGGGGAAGCAACTGGGCGGAGTCGAGGAAATGGCGCGTCCAGATATGCTCGGCGGTCGAGGCCGCGATCAGATTCTGCCGCGGCATCTCCTGCAGGATCAACCCGGCGAAGGCTTCCAGCCCCGCGACTGTTTCACGTGGAACATGGGATGCGATCCAGGCGCGAGCTTCCTCTTCGTTCACGCGGCGTTTCGCCGGGCATGCACCATGATCGCGGCCAGTGCCGCCGGCGTGATCCCGCGGATGCGCCCTGCGGCTCCCAGGTCGGCAGGCCTGGCCGCGTTGAGTCGCTCGACCATCTCGTTCGAGAGGCCAGCAATCGAACGATAGTCGGCAATGTCGGCCAGCGTGATCCGCTCGTCGGCGCGAAGCCGCGCGATTTCGAGGTCCTGCCGAATAAGATAGGGCGCATAGCGGCAGTCCTGGATCACTTCATCGACGATGTCCGACGCGACACCGTCGAGCCTGGTGTCGAAAGCCAAAAGCTGCTCAGTGCCGACCTCGGCAAAACGCAACCAATCCGACAGGCTGCGCTTTGCATGATCCGCGGTAACCGATGCGCCTGCCGACGCCATGGCGGCCGCGCTGATGACGCGGCTGTCGAGCGTCGACCGGAGCGCCGTCCGCGCGTGGGTACGGGATCGATGCAGCGCACGCCGGTCGGGGCCAATCACACCATGGCGATCGGCCCAGTCGGTCAAGCGCGTGCCCGCATTGTCAGCCCGCAACCGCAGCCGATATTCGGCGCGCGCGGTGAGCATCCGATAGGGTTCGGAAACGCCCTGCAATGTCAGGTCGTCGAGCATCACGCCGATATAGCTGGTCGCTCGATCGAACAGGATTGCGTCGCGCCCGGCGGCATAGGCAGCCGCATTCATCCCGGCGGCAAGACCCTGTGCCGCGGCTTCCTCATAGCCTGTGGTGCCATTGATCTGCCCTGCGCAGAACAGGCCAGGCAGTGCGCGCAGGGCCAGTCCAGCCGTCAGCGCGCGCGGATCGATATAGTCATATTCCACGGCATAACCCGGCTGGACGATCTCGACCCGCTCGAGCCCGTCGACGGTCCGCAGCATCGCGAGCTGCACATCCGCGGGGAGCGAGGTCGACACCCCGTTGGGGTAGATGGTGGAGTCGTCGAGGCCTTCCGGCTCAAGAAAGATCTGATGCCCATCGCGATCACCGAAGCGGTGCACCTTGTCCTCGATCGACGGACAATAACGTGGGCCGACGCCCTCGATGACGCCGGAGAAGAGCGGCGACCGGTCGAGGCCGGCGCGGATGATATCATGCGTGCTGCGGTTGGTCCGCGTGATCGCACAGGCGAGTTGGGGCACTACCCGGCGCGGGCTCATGGCCGAGAAGGTCCATGGCTTCTCATCCGAAGGCTGTCGGGCAAGCCCTGCCCAGTCGATCGTGCGGCCGTCGAGTCGGGGCGGCGTGCCCGTCTTCAGCCGCCCCATCGGCAGATCCAGGCCGCGCAGTTGATCGGCCAAGCCGATGGTCGCTGCCTCTCCGACCCGCCCGCCGCTGCGGCAATCCAGGCCGAAATGGAGGCGCGCGTTCAGGAACGTTCCCGTCGCCAGGACGATGGCCGGCGCCAGCAGTTGCCGGCCATCAGCCAATAGCAGCCCTTCTGCCCCATGTGGAACATCGCCGAGGAGCCGCTCCGCCGATCCTTCAACTATGACCAGCCCGGGAGTAGCGGCAAGCAGATCATGGATCGCCGTCATGTAGAGGCGGCGGTCGGCCTGTATGCGCGGCCCCTGGACCGCCGCACCCTTGCTGCTGTTGAGCATGCGATAATGTAGCGCCGCCCGATCCGCCGCGCGCGCCATCAGGCCGTCGCAGGCGTCGACTTCGCGAACCAGATGTCCCTTGCCGAGACCGCCGATGGCGGGATTGCACGACATGGCGCCAATCATGTCACGGCGCATGCTGACGAGCGCGACCCGCGCACCCATCCGCGCCGCGGCGGCGGCCGCCTCGCATCCGGCATGGCCGCCACCGACCACAATCACGTCATAGCTGTCTGCCATGGGGCGCGGCTATCTCACGCGCGCCGCCGAGTCAAAACTGTTCCACGTGGAACAGTCTATTTGCCGATGCAGAAGCGTCCGAACAGGCCATCAAGCATATCCTCGGTTCCCGACCGACCGGTGAGCGCATCGATGGCGCGCCGCGCCAGCCGCAATGCTTCGGCGATCAGCAGGAGATCATGTTCGCCGCCTGCAAGGGCCAAGGCCTCGCCGAGCCGCGCCAGGGCGTCGCGTTGCCGGGCGGACAGCGCCGCCTCCCCCTCGGCCGGCAGAAGCTGCGCCGCTCGGCGCATGAGCAGCTCGGTCAGCGCATCCATCCCCTGCCCCGACCGCGCCGACAGCAGGAGGTCGAAGCGATCGCCATCGTGCGGCATCCGGTCTGCCTGTGCTCCGATCCGGATCGCACCCAAGGGCGCCTCTTCGGGTTCACCCAGCCAAAGCAGGATATCGGCGGCGGCCATGGCCTGGACGGCGCGATCCATGCCGATCGCCTCGACGATATCGCCGCTGCCCGTGTGGAGCCCGGCGGTGTCGACCAGCAGAAAGGGAAGGCCGCCGATCGCGATCGGTGCTTCGATCAGGTCCCTTGTGGTACCGGCAACGGCGGTGACGATCGCCGCCTCCCGGCCCGCCAAGGCATTGAGCAAGGTCGACTTGCCGCTATTGGGCGGGCCCGCGAGCACCACCCTTATGCCGTCGCGCAGCCGCTCGACCGGCGCGCGGCCTTGCCAATGCATCACCTCCGCGCCGAGCCCCGCCACCTCGTCGGCAAAGCCAGGACCGAGCGGCGCGACATCATCCTCGTCCGAGAAGTCGAGCTCGGCCTCGAGCCGCGCCGACAGCGCCAGGATCCGGTCCTGCCAATCGTCAATGGCGCGGCTCAGCGTGCCGCTCGCGAGCAGCATCGCGTTGCGCCGCTGGGCTTCGGTCTCCGCCGCCAGCAGATCCCCGAGCGCTTCAGCCTCGTTGAGATCGATCCGGCGATGTTCGAAAGCGCGGCGCGTGAACTCCCCCGCTTCCGCGGGGCGCAACCCGAACTGTCTCGCAAGTGCGGCCAGCACCGCCGCAGTCACCGCGCGCCCGCCATGGAGGTGGAGCTCCGCCATATCCTCGCCGGTCGCACTGCCCGGCCCCGGTAGCCAGAGCAACAGCGCCCGATCGAGCGGCGTGCCATTTTCGGGATCTCGCAATGTGCGCAGCACGGCGCGGCGCGGCGCAGGCCGCGGGCGTCCGGTCAGGAGATCGATGGCGCTGCCGGCATGAGGTCCACTGATCCGGACCACGGCAACCCCAGCCGGCGGCGCACCGCTCGACAGGGCAAAGATCGTCGCGGTGGCGCTCGCCTTATTGTCCGCTGCCGCCGCCACGACTCATCTGATCGAACATGGTGCGCCATAAATTCATGCCGGCTTCGCCCATCGGCATCCAATTGCGCATCATGTCCTGCAGCGCATCGGGCGTAACACCTTCCTCGACGAACTTCCGCATCTTGTCGGTATAGATCTCATGGACGCCCGACATGTCGGGCAACCCCATGAACCGGCGCGCCTCTTCAGGCGTGCAATCGACATCTACCGTGACCTTCACGCACGCCTCCAAGATCATTGAAACGCCATACGCTATGGCTAGAGTCTCGCGGAGCACACGTCCATGGCAAAAGCGATCCTCCTCTCGGCCATCGGGCCCATCCTGATCAATGGGGACGATCGCCAGCTGCGGTCGATTCATATCCTCGACGCCGGCGAATCGATGCCGGCCGTTCATCCGGCGGATGCAGCACCGCGGGGATCTCCGGTGGCCGAGGCTGCGCGCCAGCTGGACGCTTATTTCACGGCAGGATTCACCGCATTCGATCTGCCGCTCGCGCCGATGGCCAGCCCGCGGGGCGAGGCGCTGCGCGCGGCGATCGCCGCCATCCCGCCGGGCGACACGCTCAGCTATGGGGCCGTCGCGAAGGCCGTAGGGTCGAGCCCTCGCGCCATCGGCCAGGCCTGCGCGCGCAACCCCTTACCCATCGTGATACCGTGCCACCGCGTGGTAGGCAGTGGCGGTGCGATAGGGCATTATTCCGCGGGACGCGGAATCGTCACCAAGACATGGCTGCTGGACCATGAGCGAAGAGGAGGCCTTTTATGAAAAGCTACACTGAAATCAACACCTTAGGTGGAGATGAGGAGTTTCTTGCCTATACGTCGCAGCCGGTTTCCGCGCCAAAGGCGGCGATCATCGTCATCCAGGAGATCTTCGGCGTGAATGTCGGGATCCGGGCGAAATGCGATGAATGGGCGTCAAAGGGCTATCTGGCAATCGCGCCCGACCTGTTCTGGCGGATCCGGCCCGGCATCGAACTCGATGCGGACGTCCCCGATGACCTGCAGGAAGCCTTTGGCCTATTCGGGGCGTTCGACCAGGAAGCCGGGATCAGGGACATCGAGGCGACGATCCGCGAAGCCCGCAAGATGGTCGGCGGCGGCAAGGTCGGCGCGGTCGGCTATTGCCTGGGCGGTCGGCTTGCCTTCATGACCGCCACCCGCACCGACATCAACGCGACGGTGGGCTATTATGGTGTCGGGATAGACGGATTGCTGGGCGAGGCGCATGCCATCGCCCACCCGCTGCTGCTGCACATTCCCCAGGCGGATGGCTTCGTCCCACCGGAGGCCCAGCAGAAGATGCATGAGGGGCTCGACGGGCACCCCAAGGTGACGCTGTACGACTATCCCGGCCTCGATCATGGCTTTGCGACCCAGATGGGCAATCGCCGCAACGAAGCGGGCGCGCAGCTCGCAGACGGCCGAACCGAGGCGTTCTTCGCACAACATCTCGCATGACTGGTTACCGGCTCGTCGCGCAGGCATTTGGCGGCCCGGAGGTCATCGCCGCCCTGCCGATCGACGACGGGCCGGTGCCACCCGGCCACGCGCGGGTGCGCCATCGCGCGATCGGCGTAAATTTCATCGACATATATCATCGCACCGGCCTCTATCCGCAGCCGCTGCCGGCGGCGCTCGGCGTCGAGGCCGTCGGAGTGATCGAGGCCGTCGGTGACGGCGTGACTGCGCTGCCGGTCGGCGCGCGCGTCGGCTATGCCCTGTCGATGCCGGGCAGCTATGCAACGTGGCAGGACGTGCCAGCCGGCCGTCTGATCGCCCTTCCCGACGGCATCGGCGACGAAGTGGCGGCGGCGGCTATCCTTAAAGGACTGACCGCGCATGCGCTGATAGCGGGCTGCGCGAAGATGAAGGCCGGTCAGACCGCGCTCGTGCTGGCCGCCGCCGGCGGCGTCGGGCGGCTGCTCGTGCAGTGGCTGAACGCCATCGGGGTGAAGGTCATCGCCCATGCCGGCACTGCTGAGAAGGCTGCGCTGGCCAGACAGCTCGGCGCCGAGCAGGGGCTGCACGGTGGGTTCGATGTCCTGGCGGCAAAGGTGCGCGAGACGCTCGATGGCCGCGGCGTCGACGCGGTGTTCGACGGGGTCGGCGCCGCCAGTTGGGAGGCGTCGCTCGACTCGTTGAAGCCGCGCGGGATGATGGTGAGCTTCGGCAATGCCTCGGGCCCGGTGCCGCCGGCAAGCCCGCTCGAACTGGCCCGGCGCGGGTCGCTGTTTCTCACCAGGCCGAGGCTGTTCGACTATGTCGCCGACAAGGCGGAGCTCGATGCCGCGGCAGGCGCGCTGTTCGCAATGATCGCCGCACGAAAGCTCGACATCGAGATCGGCCTTCGCCTGCCCCTGCGCGATGCTGCCGAAGCGCAGCGGGCGCTCGAAGCGCGGCGCACGACCGCGTCGATTATCCTGATACCCTGATCATATCCCTCCTGTCCGACGGGCGGAGGAGCAGCACTTCAGGCCGCGTGTGTCACCGGCATCCCGGTCCCGCGTCGGCGCAGGACGGCACCGACCAAGCCGAAGCCGAGCAGCAGCATCGCCCAGGTCGAGGGCTCGGGCGCGGTCGAGACGACAGACCCGCCGCCGACGCTCGACAGATCGCCCTGGAAATAATTGTTGTGAATCTCGCCATTGGCGTTCTGGAAGACGTTGTTGCCAACCACCGAGCCATCGATGTTGCCGCTGTTGCCGCCGGTGATATCGGCAAACACGCCCAGCACCGAGCCGCTGAACTGGCGGGCGATATCGACCGTCGTCGCCTGGTAGAAATTCCATATCACGTTGGAATCATTGGTAAAGCGATTGAGGGTGCGGTTGAAGTCGATGTCGGTGCCCGCGACGTTCACGACCAGCGTCGCGCCGCTCGGCACGGTCACCAGCAGCTGCTGGTTCGAATTGCCCTCAAACTGCGCCTCGGTCATGTTGAAGACGCTGAGGCCGGTCCCGGTGACGGTCAGCGTCTGGTTGTTGCTGTCGCCGCCCAGCGCGACAGTGCCGCTGTTGGCCAGTGCCGCCAGATTGGCGCTGAGGCTGGTTAGCGACTGCTTTATATCCGCACTCTGGCTGAGCAGGGTATTGGTGAAATTCTGCCCCAGCCCTGATTGAACCGTGAAATTCTGCTGGCTCTGGGCGGTTCCACCGACCTGCACCGCGCCATTGCCGTTATTGTTGAAGCTGCCCGACAGATTGCCGCCGACCTGCACACCCGGGGCGTTGATGCTGCCCGCCATCTGGGCCGCGTTGCCGACGGTCAGCGCCGAGGTCCCATAGCTGCTCGACGGGACATTATTGTTGAGGACCGCGAAATTCTGCCCGGCGGTGAAGTTGTTGCCGACCAGGACGCGCCCGTCGACATGGTTCTGCGAACTGAAATTGTTGAAGGCGACGAGGTTCCATTCCTTCAGCGCGGCGATGCCGGTGCTGATCGAAGTGCCGACGAGCGCAGCCGACGCCCCACCGCTTCCCGCCAGGGCCACCAGGCCGGCAGCAAATATGGAAACTGCTCGAAACGCACGCATCACACTACCCCACCGTCACGCTATTCCCGCCATCACGACGCGCACGACCCCGCCTGTCAGGCATCGGCCCTTAACAGCTCTAACCGATATTCTCCAGAAACAAAGTAAACAAAAGATATCTAGGCAACGCAGCCACCTCGGCTCTGTAAAGAAAACCGACAGTCGTGTAGTTATTCTACGGCAATGGCCGGCGCTCGACGATATTCGATCACGGCCAAGTAGAAGATCGGCGCTCTCTGCCCGCGTCTCCACGCCCTGATCTTGTGAAAACCGCGCTTCGCGCTCAGCCAACCATCGAGACCAGCGGGACGGCGCCTTCCCAGATCATCTTCACGGCGACGTAGAGAATCACCGCCAGGCCGACATAGGCGATCCAGCGATATCGCTCGATATAGCGCGCGATCAGGTTGGCCGCGATGCCCATCAGCGCCACCGACAGCAGCAGGCCTATCACCAATATGCCGGGATGCGCGCGGGCAGCACCTGCCACCGCAAGGACATTGTCGAGACTCATCGACACGTCGGCAAGCGCGACAGCCCAGGCCGCCGAGACGAAGCTCCTGCTCTGCGGAATACCGTCATGCTCGGTCGGATCGTCGCCCTCGAGCGCGCCGGCGTGGCGCAGTTCGCGAAACATCCGCCAGGCCACCCACAGCAGCAGCAGGCCGCCGGCAAGGACGAGCCCGACGATGTTCATCAACAGGCTCACGCTGACCGCGAAGATGATCCGCAGGACGAGCGCGGCGATGATGCCGATCAGGATGACCTTGCGGCGCTGCTCGGCGGGCAGGCCCGCGGCCAGCGCGCCGACGACGATGGCGTTGTCCCCGGCCAGCATCACGTCGATCATCAGCACCTGGAAAAAGGCCGAGAGCGCGGAAGGACTGCCGATATTGGCGAAATCGGCGGTGATGTGATTCCAGAGGTCCAGCATGGCGCATCCCTAGCCTAAGGAGCGCTCATGTCGAGCCTGTTACCGTGGCGTCAGCGCTTCACCAGCTCGACATAGAGCCAGCCCCGCAGCTTCGCCAACGCGGCGAACCGCATGATCATCTTCTCGTACAGCGTCGCGACCAGGAAGAGCGGCCCGAACCGGTAGAACATCGCAGGATATTGGCCATGCCGCTCGAACCGGTCGATTCCGAAGCCATGCGCGGCGGCATGGCGGGCAATCTGGCCGCGATCGTTGGTCCGATAGGCGGTCGGGAAGACATCATGTTCCTCGCGCCCCTCGAAGCGCCGGACGATGCGGGCATGATAGCGGTTGGGCGTCAGCCGCGACACCAGCGAGACATAGTCCCAGCGATTGGCGGTCAGGAATATCCAGCGCCCGCCGGATTTCAACAGCCGGGCGGCCTCGCCATAGACCGCATCCGGATCGACGACATGCTCCATCACCGAGCGCGAATAGATCAGGTCGACGCTCCCGTCAGGCAGTGGCACAGCGCCGAGATCGCCTTCGATCAGTTCCATGCCTGGCTGCGGCTCGAGCCGGACCAGGTCGACGCCGATCAATCTTGCGCCGCTGCCGCGCAGCTCCTGCAAATTGGGGGCGCTATGGCCGCAGCCGGCATCGAGGATGGTCAGTCCGGGGGCGGCGATCTCGACCAGCCGGCGGCGCAGGCGACGATAAGGGTGTTCCTCATGCGCCCAGAAATGCCGATAGGTCCAGTCGGTCAGCCCCCCCAAACGACCCCGCTCCCCGCGATTACTGGTTCATCGAGTCGAAGAAATCCTCGTTGCTCTTGGAGTCCTTCATCTTGTCGAGGAGGAACTCCATCGCGTCGATCGTGCCCATCTGCATCAGGATACGGCGCAGCACCCACATCTTCGACAGCTTGCCCTTGTCGACCAGCAGCTCTTCCTTGCGGGTGCCCGACTTGCCGACATCCATCGCCGGGAAGATCCGCTTGTCGGCGACCTTGCGGTCGAGGATGATTTCCGAATTGCCGGTGCCCTTGAACTCCTCGAAGATCACCTCGTCCATACGGCTGCCTGTGTCGATCAACGCGGTGGCGATGATCGACAGCGATCCGCCTTCCTCGATGTTGCGCGCAGCACCGAAGAAGCGCTTCGGCCGCTGCAGCGCGTTGGCGTCGACGCCGCCGGTCAACACCTTGCCCGACGACGGAACCACCGTGTTGTAGGCACGGCCGAGCCGGGTGATGGAATCGAGCAGGATGACGACATCCTTCTTGTGCTCGACCAGCCGCTTGGCCTTCTCGATCACCATCTCGGCGACCTGGACGTGGCGCTGGGCCGGCTCGTCGAAGGTGGAGGAGATCACCTCGCCCTTCACCGAGCGCTGCATGTCGGTGACTTCCTCGGGCCGCTCGTCGATCAGCAGTACGATCAGGAAGACTTCGGGATGATTGTCGGTGATCGCCTTCGCCATGTTCTGGAGAAGCACGGTCTTGCCGACCCGCGGCGGCGCCACGATCAGCGCGCGCTGGCCCTTGCCCTGTGGCGAGATGATGTCGATCACCCGCGCGGACTTGTCCTTGACGGTCGGATCGAGCGTATCGAGGTTGAGCTTCTGCTCGGGGTATAGCGGCGTCAGATTGTCGAAATTGACCCGATGGCGAACCACGTCGGGATCGTCGAAATTGATCGAGATCAGCCGGGTCAGCGCGAAATAGCGCTCGCCGTCCTTGGGGCCGCGGATCTCGCCTTCGACGGTATCGCCAGTGCGCAGGCCGAATTTGCGCACCTGGTTGGGCGAGACATAGATGTCGTCGGGCCCTGCCAGATAATTGGCCTCGGGGGATCGCAGGAATCCGAAGCCGTCAGACAGCACCTCGATCGTGCCCTCGCCCATGATTTGCTCGCCATTTTCCGCCTCGACCTTGAGGATCGCGAACATCAGGTCCTGCTTGCGCATCGTCGATGCACCCTCGACCCCGAGCTCTTCGGCCATGCTGACCAGATCGGCGGGGCTCTTCTTCTTGAGGTCCTTCAAATGCATCTACGGAGTTCCTGGGTGCTTGAACGGCTGGTTTGGAAAATCGGGAGCGGGCATGACGCGCGCTATCTGACAATGGAAAGGGAGAAAGGGACCCAGCACGAACGGCAGGCCTGTTCTACGGTGCGGATTAGGCGGCGGCGCCGATCAAGTCAAGCAGGCAACCGAGGATGAACGTCGCCCAAGTGGCGCCGAACAGTGTTTATTCCAGCTGGGGAAAGCCTAGCGCGTTTCGCGCCGGGCCGCGCGCTCCTTCAGCTTCTTGCCGATCCGCTCCATCATCGCACCACGCTCGGCGAGCTCGCGGCCGCAGCGGCCGACCTCGGTCTGGAGGGACTCCTTGGTCATGCTCGCCGAAATCGCCGCGATGCGCTTCTCGATCACCGCTTCGCTGAGCGTGGGATCGAGTCGACCGAGCCAGTAGAGGCTGTTGAGCACGCCGATCTGGGCAATGCCCTTGTCGCTGCTCGACGCCAGCGACGAGGTGGCGGTGAGACAACGCAGGATTGGCTCCTGCTCCTCGGCCTGGGCGGCCGATCCCGCGAGCAACGCCGCCGCAGCGAACCACTTCGGCGACAGGGAGAGGGCAGCCATCAGAACGGCCTCACGATCACGAGAATGACGATGACGGCCGTGGCGATGCCCGGAACCTCGTTCATCAGCCGTAGCGGACCATCCGAGGACGCACGATATCCCGCCGCCATGCGTCGGCCATAGCCGACCGCCCAGCCATGATAGCCGCTCAGCAGGAAAACCGCGACAAATTTGGCCTGAAACCAGCCCACGCCCCAAAGATTCTGATCAAAGGCAAGAGTCAGCCCGAACAGCCAGACCAGCAGCATCGCCGGATTGATGATGATCGAGCGCAGCCGCCGCTCGCGTTCGATCCAGGCGCGGTCTTCGGCCGATCCGGGCACCGCGGCATGATGATAGATGAAGAAGCGCGGCAGCATGAACAGCCCCGCCATCCAGAAGATCACGAAGATCAGGTGCGCAGCCTTCACCCAGGGATAGGCGTTGCCGAGGAAACCTGCTGCGAGCCCGCTCACCGATCAGCCCCGCACACGGGCGACCAGCTGTTCGACATGGGCGATCGGGGTGTCGAGCAGGATTCCATGGCCAAGGTTGAACACATGCGGACGCTCCCGGAAAGCCCCCAAGATCGTATCCACCGCCTCGTCGAGCGCAGCGCCGCCGGCAATCATCGACAGCGGATCGAGATTGCCTTGGACCGGAAGCCGCTCGGGAAGATTGGCGTTGGCCCAGACGGGATCGACGGTTTCATCGAGGCCGATCGCATCCACCCCGGTCTCGCGGGCATAGGCTGGAAGCTTGCCGCCCGCGCCCTTGGGGAAGCCGATCACCGGAACCCCCGGGTGGCGCGCATGGAGCCGCTTCACCAGCTCCACCGTCGGCGCGATCACCCAGCGTTCGAACTCGCGCGGGGCCAGGCTTCCCGACCAGCTGTCGAACAGCTGCACCGCATCGACGCCCGCTTCGATCTGCTTGCCGAGATAATCGGCTGTGGCACCGACCAGTGCATCGATGATGGCGCCGAACGCTGCCGGATCGCGATAGGCCATGCGCCGCGTCTCGGCCTGTTCCTTGCTGCCCTGTCCCGCCACCATATAGGTCGCCACCGTCCAGGGACTGCCCGCGAAGCCCAGGAAGGTCGTCTCGGTGGGCAGCGATGCGCGAACCTTGCGCACCGTGTCGTAGATCGGCAGCAGCCGCTCGGGTGCCGGCGCCAGCGTTGCCAGCGTGCGATCGACCAGCGTGGGGGAGAGGCGCGGCCCCTCGCCGGCCTCGAACCGCAGGTCCTGACCCAGGGCATGGGGGATGACGAGAATGTCCGAGAAGAGAATCGCACCGTCGAAGCCGAAACGGCGGATCGGCTGAAGCGTGATCTCCGACGCGGCATCGCTGTCATAGGCCAGCTCGAGGAAGCCGCCCTTCTCGGCCCGCAGCGCGCGATATTCCGGCAGGTAGCGACCCGCCTGGCGCATCAGCCAGATCGGCGGCCGCTCCTGCCTTTTGCCCTTGAGCACGGCTAGCAAGGGGCGCGGTTCGGCAAGCGGAGCAGCCATCTTCTTCCTTATATAGAATATTAAGAGAGAGTCTGAAGAGGTAGTAGGCGGGCGCGAGCCGGGGTTTATTCACAGTTGCTCCGATTGCCAACAGCTTGACTCATCTGAAAGCACAGGCGCGCACCGAGTCCCCGCGTCTATGCCCATTATCCACAGCCAGCCGGGCGATTCGATCCCCTGTGGACGATATGTCGGAGGAAATCCGGTCGATGGGGACGAAAGCGTTGCTTGAAAGCGCCCCCGTGCTTCCGCTAGCCCCATCCCCATGGTTTTCCACAGACTCGTCCCTGTAACGAACTCAAAGTGCGTCGTAGAGTCCGGATGCGTAATGACGTGCCGGTGCGGTAGCCGATGATCAGGCTGCACCTTCATCTCCTGTCGGACTCGACCGGCGAAACCCTTGAAAATATCGCCAAGGCGGGACTCGCCCAGTTCGACGGCGTCGAGACCATCAAGCATTTCTGGCCGATGGTGCGCAGCCAGGGCCATCTCGATCGGATAATGCTCGAAATCGCCCAGCGTCCCGGCCTGGTCATCTTCACCCTGGTCAACAACGATATCCGCAAGCGACTCGAGACCCGCTGCCACGCGCTCGGCCTGCCGATCGTGTCTGCGCTCGATCCGGTGATCGACGCGCTGTCGCAGCTGCTGGGCCAGGAAGCGCTCGCCCGGCCGGGCCGCCAGCATATCCTCGATGCCGCTTATTATGCGCGGGTCGAGGCCATCCAGTTCACCATCGCCCATGACGACGGCATCGGCGGGGAAGATTGGGAGGAAGCCGATGTCATCCTGACCGGCGTGTCGCGGTCGTCGAAAACGCCGACCTCGATCTATCTCGCCAACCGCGGCTACAAGGTCGCCAATGTCCCGCTGGTGGTGGAGTCGCCGCCCCCGCCGGCGCTCTACCGGCTGGTCCACCCGCTGATCGTCGGCCTGACCACCAGCCCCGACCGGCTGATCCAGATCCGCCGCAACCGGCTGCTCACGCTCAACCAGTCGCCGGAGACCGCCTATGTCGACCAGGAAGCCGTGGTCGCCGAGCTTACCTTTGCGCGCCGCATCTTCTCGGACCAGGGCTGGCCGGTGATCGATGTCACCCGCCGGTCGATCGAGGAGACCGCCGCGGCGATCATCAACCTGATCAACGAACGCTCGCCACAGGAGGACGCTTGATGCTGATCCTCGCGTCGCAATCCGCATCCCGCCGGGCGATGCTCGATGCCGCCGGTGTCCCGCATCAGGCTATGGCGGCCGGTGTCGACGAGGATTCGATGAAGGCATCGCTTCGCGCGGAAGGCGTCGGTGCACGCGATCTCGCCGATGCGCTCGCGGAACTGAAGGCGACCAAATTGTCGCGCCGCCATCCGGCCGACCTGGTGCTGGGCTGCGACACGACGGTGGTCCTCGACGACGGCACCATGATCGACAAGGCGGAGAGCCGCGAGGAGCAGAGGGCGTTGTTGCGCGCACTCAGCGGCCAGCGGCATCGGCTCTATAGCGCGGCGGTGATCTGCGAGGGCGGCGCGCCGGTGTGGCGCCATGTGGACAGGGCCGCGATGCATGTCCGGCCGCTGGGGGATGCTTTCATCGAATCCTATCTCGACAGCGAATGGCCCGAGATCGGCGGATGCGTCGGCGGCTACCGGATCGAGGGGCCCGGCGTGCAACTGTTCGCGCGGATCGAAGGCAGCCAGTTCACCATCCTAGGCTTGCCGCTGCTGCCACTGCTCGATTATCTGCGCATTCGAGGGGTATTATCGTCATGAGCCAGCAGCTGGACCTGCCGATCGCAGCGATCACCAAGCCCTATGCCGAAGTGATCGGCGATCCGATCAGCCACAGCAAATCGCCGATCATCCATAAGCACTGGCTCGAACGTGCTGGAATCGCTGCGGAATATCGCGCCTCTCATATTCGATCCGAACAGCTTGAGAGCTTTTTCGAACAGCGGCGGAGCGATCCGCTCTGGCGCGGCTGCAACATCACCCTTCCCCACAAGCAGGCGATCATCGCGCTGCTCGACCGGCTCGATCCCGCCGCCGAGCGGATCGGCGCGGTCAACACCGTGCGGCGCGAAGACGGCAAGCTCGTCGGCTATAATACCGACTATGCCGGATTCCTCGAGCCGCTGCAGCCATTGCTCCGGCAGAACCACCTGTTCCGCATGGCGCGGATCTTCGGGGCCGGCGGCGCTGCCAAGGCGATCTGCCTCGCGCTTCACGATCATGGCTTCACCATCGTCGTCGCTGCCCGCAACATCGATCAGGTGCGCAAGCTGCGCGAGAGCTTCGAGCCCGACGAGCGGCTGACGGCGCCGCTCGATCATTTCGCCACCCCGACGGACTTTCCGTGGGACGATCGCGAAGGGATGCTCGATCTCGTCGTCAACACCACGTCGCTCGGCATGAAGGGCCAGCCGCCGCTACTGCTGGATTTCAGCCATGTCCCGCCCGGGTCGGTGGTCTATGACATCGTCTATGCCCCGCTGGAGACGCCACTGCTCGCAGAGGCGCGCGCGCGGGGCCTGCGTACCATCGACGGGCTGCACATGCTGATCGGCCAGGCCGCGGCGGCGTTCGCGCTGTTCTTCGGCGTACCGGCGCCACGCGATGCCGACGACGCGCTGCGGGCGAAGCTGCTGGCATGATCATATTGGGTCTGACCGGCTCGATCGGCATGGGCAAGTCGACCGTGGCGGCGATGTTCGCCCAAGCGGGCGTGCCGGTCTATGATGCCGACGCCGAGGTGCACCGTCTGCAGGGCCGCGGCGGGCGCCTGGTCGCCGCGATCGAGGCTGCCTTCCCGGGCACCGCGGGCCCGCACGGGATAGACCGGGCGGTGCTCGGCAAGGCGGTGCTCGGCGACCGTGTTGCGCTGCACCGTCTCGAACGCATCGTCCACCCGGTGCTTGCCGAGTCGCGGCGGCTGTTCCTCCGGCGCCATCGCGCGCGGCGCCTGGTGGTCCTCGACATCCCCTTGCTGTTCGAGAAAAAAGGATGGCGGCAGGTCGACGCGATCGCCGTGGTGTCCGCCCCGCCCTGGAAGCAGGCGCGCCGGGTGCTCGCGCGGCCGGGGATGAACCCATTGAAATTACGGCATATCCGTTCGCTGCAGCTGCCCGACCACATCAAGCGGGCGCAGGCCGACTTCGTGATCGACAACGGCGGGACGACTGGACGTACCCGCGCCGCGGTTCGTCATCTGATCACTTGCTTGCAGGCGCATGGAGTCCGATATTGCCAGCCATGCGCGAAATCATATTCGACACCGAAACAACCGGTCTGAATCCAGCTACTGGGGACAGGCTGGTCGAGATAGGCTGTGTCGAACTGGTCAACCGGGTCGAGACCGGACGGACGTTCCACGCCTATTTCAATCCCGGCCGGCCGATGCCGTTCGAGGCGGAACAGGTCCACGGCCTGTCCGATCGCTTCCTCAGCGACAAGCCGTTGTTCGGCACCCGCGCGATCGAACTGCTCGAGTTCATTGGCGACAGCCCGCTGGTCGCGCATAATGCCAGCTTCGACTTCGCATTCCTCAACTGGGAACTGAAGGCTTGCGGCCATCCCGAGGTTCATGTCGGCCGGATGATCGACACGCTGGCGCTGGCCCGCAAGGCCCATCCGGGCGCCAAGCACAGCCTGGACGCGCTGTGCAGCCGCTACGGCATCGATCGCAGCCACCGCGTCAAGCACGGCGCGCTGCTCGACGCCCAGTTGCTCGCCCAGCTTTATGTCGAGCTGACCGGCGGTCGCCAGATCGGCCTGTCGATCGGCGATGTCATCGTCGAGGAGGCGATCCTGGTCGCGACGCCAGCGCTGGTCGCCATGCGCCGGTCGGTCAGGACGATGCGACCCCATCACCCAAGCGAGGAGGAACTGGAGAGACACAAGGCATTTGTTGCGAAGCTCGATGCGCCGCTCTGGCTTGAGGGTGCCGCGAGCTGACTATCTGATCCGTGTTTGTGCGGATGGCGCAGCGGTTGCGACCGCCTCACCATCGCCGACCAAGAGTGGAGATTCGTTATGGAAATTCGCGTTTCGGGACATCAGGTGAACACGGGCGACGCGCTCAGAACCCATGTCGAAGAGCGGCTCCACGCGATTGCCGACAAATATTTCTCCCGAAGTCTGTCCGCGCATGTCACCTTCGGCCGCGGGCAGCACGGCAATGGCTTCTCCTGCGATATCGTTGCGCATGTGATGCAGGGCGTGATTCTGAAGGGCAGCGGCAATGCGATGGACGCCCACCCCTGCTTCGACCAGGCCGCGGATCGCATCGAAACCCAGCTGCGCCGCTACATGCGCCGGCTGAAGTCGCGCAACGGCGCCGCGGTCACCCCGCCGCTCGAAACGATCGACGACAATGCGAACTATACCGTGTTCGAGGCGTCGCGCGAGGAGGAGGTCGAAGGCGACAGCCCCGTGATCATCGCCGAGACGCGGGTCGACGTGCCCGACGCCAGCGTATCGGACGCGGTGATGATGCTCGACCTCAGAAATACCACTGCGCTTCTGTTTCGGAATTCTGGTACCGGCGCATTCAATATGGTGTATCGGCGCACCGACGGCACGATCGGCTGGGTGGAGCCGAGCCGGGTGGCCGGATAAGGAATGCGAATCCCGTTGAAATGACTGACAGCAAATCGATGGACGACCTGAGCGACCTGCTATCGCCTCAGGCGGTGCAGGCCGCCATCATCGTTCCCAACAAAAAGGCTCTGTTCCAGCAGCTTGCGGCGATTGCATCGAAGCAGGTGAACGTCGAGGCGCGCGTCATCGTCGACCGGCTGGTGGAACGCGAGCGGCTGGGCTCGACGGGATTCGGCGGCGGCATTGCCATTCCGCATGGCAAGGTCGAAGGGTTGGATCGCGTCGTCGGCCTGTTTGCGCGACTCGCCAACCCGATCGACTTTGCCGCCATCGACGACCTTCCGGTCGATCTGGTATTTCTTCTGCTGTCGCCGGTCGATGCCGGCGTCGAGCATCTCAAGGCGCTTGCCCGGGTCAGCCGGCGGCTGCGCGACAAGGGCTTCGTCGCCAAGCTGCGCGGTGCCGGTTCGGAAGACGCTCTCTATGCGCTGTTCGCGACCGGCGAGACCCGTCACGCCGCCTGAAGCACGGTGAGCGGCAACCCTCCAGCCGAGCCGGCGCCGCCATCGGGTGCGGAAGCGCATTATCGCGCGCTGGAATCGCTCTATGCGGCCGCGCCGATCAACAGCATGTTCCGGTCGCGGCTCGAGATTCCCGCCGAAGGACATTCGCGGATTCACTTCACCGTCGAGGCGGGCCACTTCCATGCTGCCGGGGCGGCGCATGGCACCACCTATTTCAAGATGCTCGACGATGCCGCCTTCTATGCGGCCAACAGCCTGGTCAACGACTTCTTCCTGTTGACGACGGCGTTCAACCTGCTGCTGACCCGGCCGATGGGCGCGGGCCCGGTTATCGCCGAAGGCCGCTGGATCAACGGCCGCCGCCGGGTGCTCGTCGCCGAAGCCGCGCTGATCGATGCCGATGGCGAGGAGATCGCGCGCGGCACCGGCACCTTCATGCGCTCGCGCATCCCGCTCGCCACCCTACCCGGCTACGCGCGCAAATGATCGAGCCGCGGCCCGCATCGGGGCTGCTCGTTTCGGCGCTGATCCGGCGGATCGAAGCCGAAGGCGGATCGGCGATGGTGATCGCGAAGGGCGACGCGACCGCCGGCGCCCTGCTTCTTCTTCTGAACGATCGCGGCATGCTCATCCGGATCGCCGAACGGACCTGGCGATTCGAGGGTGGCTTCGGCCTCGAGACGGTCGGCCCGGCCGATCCGGCCGCAGCTGGCGAGTATATCGTGCGGCGGCGGAAATCCGATCCCGACCTGTGGGTCGTCGAACTCGATCATCCGCAGGCCGAGCGGATCGCCAGCGAGCTGCTTCTCTCGACCTGACGCTCTGGCCGGCGCCGGGCGGGATATGGAAATCGTTCCTGTCCTGTTCTAGGCTGCGCCGATGACCTCTCTCCCCGAGTCGCTCGAACCCCTGATCGCCGCGGATGTCGCGCGCGGGGTCGCGCGGCTGTTCCTGCGTGCCGAAATGACGCCGTTGCCGGAAGTGCCGCTCGGCAATGGCCGGCGCGCCGACATCATGGCGATCGACGCCCGCGGCTGCATCATCATCGTCGAGATTAAGGTGTCGCGCGCCGACCTGCTCGGTGACGGAAAATGGCCCGACTATCTGGATTATTGCGACCGTTTCTTCTGGGCGGTGCCGGGTGGATTCGACCTGTCACCGTTCGAGACCGAGCCATTTCGGCCGGGCTGCTGCGGCCTGATCGTCGCCGACCGCTACGACGCCGCGGTGATCCGCGAACCGCAGCACCGCCCGCTCTCCGGCGCGCGCCGCAAGGCCGAAACGCTGCGCTTCGCCCGCCGCGCGGCGCGGCGGCTGTGGGGCGATCTCGATCCATTTCCGGAGAGCTGCGTCTGAGGACGGCGGGATCCCTCCTACCGCCGTCATGCTGAATTTATTTCAGCATCCACTTTGCGGCTCGGGGGCGCTCCCATGGGAAGAGGTGGATCCTGAAACAAGTTCAGGATGACGGCAGGGGTATCGCGACGCGTTAAAGTCCTGGGCCCGACATCTTCGGCTTCGGTTTCACATCGACCTTGGATTCGTCGATCACCTTGAGCACCGCCGCGCCGCGCGGATCGTCGCTGGCATAGTCGCGCGCCGACTTGCCGGCGATGCGATCGGCCAGCTTGGGATTGGCGCCGTTGGCCAGGAGCAGGCGGACCAGCGCCACATTGCGCTGCTGCACGGCGATGATCAGCGGAGTCTCGCCGCTGTTGTTGGCCATGTTGACCTGCGCGCCACGGATGAGCAGCAGCTCGACACCCTCGTTGAAGCCGAGCAGCGTCGCGACGTGGAGCGGCGCGTTGCCCTGGCTGTCGCGGACGTTGGGATTGGCGCCCTTGCTCAGCAGGAAGTTCGACCAGGTCAGGTCGCGGCGCTTGATCGTGATCGCCAGCGCGGTCTCGCCGGTCTGGTAATCGCGCGTGTTGATGATCGTCGCGCCATTGCCGCTGAGCGCCTTCGTGGCTTTGTCGCCATCGGCGTCGCGCACCGCCTTGAGGAAAATATAGCTGTCGGAAAATTGCGCTGCGGCAGGCGTCGAGGCGATCGCCAGCGCTGCGGCGGCCAGCATCATGCGGATGTGACGGCGGACCATATTGTCTGTCATGTCCCTGTTCTGAAACGCCCTTGCGCAAGGGCCAATAGCAAAGCATGGCTGGCCGCACCATGAACAATCCACGCCTCGCTGCCTGGGCCGCGCTGCTGATCGCCGCCTCGACGCTGTTGCTGACCGGCTGCGGCAGCGCGCCCGAGACCCCACCGCTGGCCGGCGCGAAGATCGGCGGGCCGTTCGCGCTCACCGACCAGGACGGGCGGAAGGTCCGCGACAGCGATTTCGCCGGCAAATACCGGCTGATCTATTTCGGTTATACTTTCTGCCCCGATGTCTGCCCGGTCGACGTCCAGAACCTGATGAAGGGCTACAAGGAACTCGAAAAGACAAATCCGTCTCTCGCGAGCAGGATCCAGCCGATCTTCATCACGGTCGATCCCGTGCGTGATACGCCCGACAAGCTCAAGCAGTTCGTTCGCGCTTTCCATCCCAAGCTGATCGGGCTGACCGGAACAGAGTCCGAGATCGCCGGGGTAGCCAAAGAATATGCGGTTTTTTACGAGAAGATGCCGGCGGAAAAAGATGGCTCCTACCTCGTAAATCACGTCCGCGCGGCCTATCTAATGGGCCCGGCAGGCGAGCCGATCGCCCTGATCACGCAGGACAAGGGTGCCGACACAGTGGTTTCCGATATCGAACGCTGGGCGAGATAATGGCTGAGGCAAGGCCGTTCTGGGAGACCAAGCGGCTCGACCAGATGAGCCGCGCCGAATGGGAATCGCTGTGCGACGGCTGCGGCAAATGTTGCCTCCACAAGCTCGAGGACGAAGAGACCGGCGAGCTGATGGCGACCAATGTCGCCTGCCGGCTACTCGATCGCCGCAGCGGCCTGTGCAAGGACTATAAGCACCGCCGGACCTTCGTGCCCGAATGCGTGCGGCTGACGCCCAAGGTCCTGTCCGAAATCGACTGGCTGCCGGCCAGCTGTGCCTATCGGCTGATCGACGAGGGCAAGCCGCTTGCCGACTGGCACCCGCTGGTCAGCGGCGATCCCGAGTCGGTGCACCGTGCTGGAATGTCGGTTCGCGGCTGGACCGTCTCGGAGGATGAAGCCGGCGATCTCGAACATCATCTGGTCGACCGTGCCCTGTAGCCGGGCAGCCCGCCCCTCATGATCTTCTCGCGGAAAACGGCCGAGGCCAATCTGATATTCGAAGCCGGCGGGCGCAGCCGGCCGCTGGTCGTGCGGCGCATGGCACAGGCACATGGGATGCGGCTGAGCGTTGATCCGCGTGATGGCGGCGTCCGCCTCATCATGCCCAGCCGGGCTTCGCTGCGCGCCGCGCTCAAATGGGTAGAGAGCAAACGCGACTGGATCGAGGCGGCGCTGGTGGCCTTGCCCGAGGCGCGGCCGATCGAGGACGGCATGACGATCGAGGTCGCCGGCGAGCCGCTGCGCATCGAGCTGGCCGATCGCGGGCGTATCGTGCGCCGGGTGGGAAACAGCCTGATCGTGCCCCGCCCGGCCGATCTGCTCGGCGCACGCGTCACGCGCTGGCTGCGGACCCAGGCGCTAGAACGACTGGAGGTGGAGACCCTGCGGTTCGCAGCGCTGGCCGGGGTCGATATCGGCCGGGTGTCGATCGGCGATCCACGCGCACGCTGGGGAAGCTGCTCGGCCAATGGCGACATCCGCTACAGCTGGCGCCTGATCCTCGCCCCACCCGACGTGCTCGAGGCAACCGTCGCGCATGAAGTGGCGCACCGGCTGCACATGGACCATAGCCCGGCGTTCCATGCGGCGGTGCGCCGCCTGCTCGGGCGCGATCCCAGTGCCGAACGCGCCTGGCTGCGCGCCCATGGCCGCGAACTCTACTGGCTGGGGCGTGACGCCTGACTGCGTCAGGACCTCACGTCTTATTGTCGAAGTCGATCGACGCCGAGTTGATGCAGTAGCGCAGCCCTTCCGGCCCCGGGCCATCGGGGAAGACATGGCCGAGATGGCCTTCGCAGCGCGCGCAGCGGACTTCGATACGAACCATGCCGTGGCTGGCGTCGCGATGCTCGGTCACCATCTGCTCGTCGGCCGGCGCGGTGAAGCTGGGCCAGCCGCAACCCGAATCATATTTGCTGTCGCTCGCGAACAGCTCGGCCCCGCAGCCCGCGCAGCGATAGGTGCCGTCGTCGTGGTTGTTCCAATATTTGCCGGTGAAGGCCCGCTCGGTCCCGGCCTGCCGCAGCACATGATATTGTTCCGGCGTGAGCCGTTCACGCCATTCGGCGTCGGTGAGATCGAGCTTTTCCATGCGGTGAATGTGGGTCTGCCGGGCATGCAGGTCAAGCGTCGGACTGTGACCGGGATCACTGCGGGCATGGGTTAACCATCCTATCCCCGTTGCAACGTTGCATGGCGTTCGAGTGGTTGCGTTGGCTTATGGGGGCGCAGGGGAATCGCCCCCCACCTTCAGGTGGCTTGAGAGTTGAGCCCGGCTGTCCCGTTGGATCGCCGGGCCGAGCCATGCCGCCTTGGAGGATCCCGACTGGGCCGGTCCTGTCAGCCGATCGTGATCGCCATGGTGAAGCTGCGGCTCGCGCCTGGCGCGATCGTCACCATTCCCGGCTTGTCCTCGATCGTCCCGGCATATCCGGCGGGATCGCTGTGGCCCTGCCACGGCTCGATGCACAGATATCCCGCGCCCGGCTTCATCCACAGGCCGAGATGCGGCATGCCCTGGAAGTCGACGATGACCGGCGAGCTGCCCGGCCCGCGATAGACCAGCGAGCGGCTCTCGATCCGGTCGAGGATCAGCGCGTCTTCGGCGAAAAGACTGTCGTCGAGCGCGAGCAGCCGGCCGTCGACCGGGGTAGGCCGCGGCCGCGGATCGAGGAGGCCGTCGGTGTCGAGCCGCCGGATCGGGGCCGGTTCGCTCCTGTCGAATTGCAGGACATGGCCGGTTTTCGATGACGCGCCGGGCAGCGGCCAGCGCAGCGCCGGATGGAAGCCGAAGGAGACCGGCATCGGATCGCCGCCGCGATTGGCGACGCGCGCCGTCATCGTCAGGGTCGCGCTGTTGATCGCGAAGATCATGTCGAGGCAGAAGTCGAACGGCCATGCCGCGCGGGTGGCGTCGTCGGCCTCGAGGCGGAGGACGAGGCCGTCGCCGCCCTGTTCGGCCACGGCGAAGCCGCGGCGGCGGGCAAAGCCGTGGCGCGGCAGGCTGTAGTCGCGGCCCCGCCAGCGGAAGCGATCACCGTTCAACATGCCCACGATCGGGAACAGGATCGGCGCGCGCCCGGCCCAATAAGCGGGATCGCCGTCCCATAGATACTCTTGGCCGGCAGCATCGGTCAGCCGCCGCAGCTCGGCGCCGTCCTGCGATATCTCGGCGGCGAGGCGGTCCGATGCGATACGGATCGCCATCGTCCGGTCAGCCCTCCGCGCTGTCGCCGGCGTCCTGGGGCACGTCCTTGAGATAGGGCTCGACAGGGCCGCTCAGCTTGATCGTCAGCGGGTTGCCCTTGCGATCGCGGGTGTTGCCGACCGAGACGCGGATCCAGCCCTCGCTCACGCAATATTCCTCGACATTGGTCTTCTCGGCACCCTTGAACTTGATGCCGATGCCGCGTTCGAGCAGCTCGCCATTGAAATGCGGGCTGGCGGGATTGATCGAGAGACGGTCGGGCAGGATGTCGGTCATGATGTCGTCCGGATGTGCGAAGGGAAAAGCTGCTGCGGGCGCTTTAGCCAAGCCGGGGCCGATCCGCCACCTCTCTCGTCACAAGCGACCGCGCGGCGCTAGGACGTCATCCACGGCGGCTTCAGGAAGGCGGCTGCGAGGAAGTCGATCAGGACCTTCACCCGGGCGGGGCGCATCGCGGTGGGCGGCGTCACGACATGCAGCGCGCTGATCGGGCCCGCCGACCAGTCCGACAGCACCTCCTCGAGCCGTCCGTCGGCAAGGCATTTCCAGGCAAGAAAATCCGGCAGGGAAGCGATGCCGGTGCCGGCGAGCAGCGCGTCCAGCAGCACGTCGCCATTGTTGGTGCGGATCGGGCCCTTCACCTCGATCGCGAATTCGCCCTGCTCGGGATGGCGGAAATGCAGGCGGCCCGGCGTGCGGGTATGCGTGTAGGCGAAGGTCGGATAGCGGACCAGGTCGCGCGGATGCTCGGGGCGGCCGAGCCGGTCGAACAGCGCCGGGGCGCCGACCAGCGGCAGCCGCACC
Organism: Rhizorhabdus sp. P4_G6; assembly: GCF_056401045.1. Taxonomy (NCBI): domain Bacteria; kingdom Pseudomonadati; phylum Pseudomonadota; class Alphaproteobacteria; order Sphingomonadales; family Rhizorhabdaceae; genus Rhizorhabdus; species Rhizorhabdus sp. P4_G6. Next base: position 342,310 of record NZ_JBFUKC010000001.1, read on the forward strand.
GGGAACAGCCGTCGCGCCTTCAGCGCCGAGTCCTCGAGCTGGCCGATCCGCAGGGCGACGTCGAATCCCTCTTCGATCAGGTCGGTGCGCGCATCGGAGAGATGGAGTTCGACCGTCACCTGGGGATAGGCCTGGTGGAATAGCGGCAGGATCGGCCCGAGATGCGCGATCCCGAACGACATCGGCGCCGCTAGCCGCACCAGCCCGCGCGGCGCGGCGCCGCGCTCGGAAATCGCCTCCTCGATCGCCTCGCCGTCGGCAAGCATCCGCGCGGCGCGCTCCTGGGCGAGATGGCCACTGTCGGTGAGCGACAATTTGCGCGAGCTGCGGTGAAACAGGAGGGTCGCCAGCCGCAGCTCCAGGCGGGACACCGCCTTGGAGACGGTCGCCTTGGACAGCCCCAGATCGTCGGCCGCGCCCGAAAAGCTGCCCAGTTCCGCAACCTTGGCGAAGATCGCCCATGCCTCGAAATCGGGGAGATGCGCCATATGGTCTTGCCTGGTTTTGGAAACGATGAGTTTCGATCATCTCCATTTATTTGCAGGGCTGCAAGCCTAGATTGTCCCCAACGCGCCGCTGCGGCGGCCAGCATAGGAGTAGACGACATGATCGAAGTTCGGCCCTTTTCCTCGCTCGGTGGCGGCAACCATGGCTGGCTCGACGGCAAGCATCATTTTTCCTTCGCCGACTATCGCGATCCCAAGCGGGTCAATTGGGGCGCGCTGCGAGTCTGGAACGACGACACCATCGCCCCGCACACCGGCTTCGCTCCCCATCCGCACAATGACATGGAGATCATCACCTATGTCCGTTCGGGTGCGATCACCCATCGCGACAGCCTGGGCAATGAAGGTCGCACCGAGGCGGGCGACGTCCAGGTGATGTCGGCGGGCACCGGGATCGTCCATTCGGAAAAGAACGAGGAGGATGTCGAGACCACCCTGTTCCAGATCTGGATCATCCCGGACAAGCGGGGCGAAAAGCCCAGCTGGGGGGCGCGGCCCTTCCCCAAGGGTGATCGTACCGGGCGCTTCGTGACGCTGGCGAGCGGCATTCAGGGCGACGGGGACGCGCTGCCGATCCGGGCCGATGCCCGGGTCCTGGGCGCCACGATCGCCGCCGGCGAGACCGTGGAGCAGGCGATCGGCAGGGACCGCAAGGCCTATCTGGTGCCGGCCCGCGGCAGCATCGAAGTCAATGGCGTCGCGGTTTCCCCCCGCGATGGCGTGGCCATCGCCGATCTCGACACGATCAGCATCAAGGCGATCGACGACGCCGAGATCGTACTGGTCGACGTCGCCTGACTCCTTCGACCGCCCCGGACCAAGGCTCGGGGCGGTCGCTTCCGTCAACATGTTCGGAGTGAAGCAGATGCCGAAGATCCTCGTTCTCTATTATTCGACCTATGGCCATATCGAGACGATGGCGCACGCCGTCGCCGAAGGCGCGCGCAGCGCGGGCGCCCAGGTGGACGTCAAGCGCGTGCCGGAGACGGTGCCGCTCGACATCGCCCAGAAGAATCACTTCAAGCTCGATCAGCCTGCGCCGGTCGCGACCGTGGCCGAGCTGGCCGGTTATGATGCGATCATCGTCGGCACCGGCACCCGCTTTGGGCGCATATCGGGACAAATGGCATCCTTCCTGGACGGAGCGGGCGGCCTGTGGGCGAGCGGTGCGCTCAACGGCAAGGTCGGCGCCGCCTTCACCTCGACCGGCTCGCAGCATGGCGGGCAGGAGACCACGCTGTTTTCGATCATCACCAACCTGCTCCATTTCGGCATGGTGATCGTCGGCCTGCCCTACAGCTTTGCCGGCCAGACCGGCGTGGACGAGGTCAAGGGCGGTGCTCCCTATGGCGCAACGACCATCGCCGGCAGCGACGGCTCGCGCCACCCGAGCGCGACCGAACTCGATGGCGCAAGATTTCAGGGAAAACATGTGGCGGAGATCACAGCCAAGCTCTTCGCCTGAGCAGATAACAATGTGTAACAATCGGAGGAAGACATGACTATCGCGGTGCCGTTCCAGGCCGAAACCGACGCTTCGACGCCACCCTTGTCGGCGCTCGAGTGGAAGGTCGTCAGCCTGGCGATGCGCGAGGCGGGCGAGGCGCGCCGGCGCGGATGGTTCGGAAGGCTGGTCGAAGGCAGCAACGGCGTTCGTCCCAAGCTGCCGCTCGCCGATCCGCGGCTCGAAACCCTGCGCCGCTTCGTCTGCCGGGTGCGCGACCGGGCCGACGCCTCCGACCTCAAGCACCGGCTGGTCGAGTTCGGCTTCCATCCCAACCAGGTCACAGCGGTGGCGATGATCGCCCGCTGACCCTTTTAGCTGCTGCGGACTCCCCCCGATCGTCCGCAGCCTAGGCCGCCCGTTTCTCCTTCGGGAGAGACGGGCGGTTTGCTATGCAGCGCGGATGCGGGCTGGGCAGCAATGCAGCGGGTCGACCAGGGAGTGGGTGGATGAGATATGTCGGGAGTCTGGCCGGGCTGGCGCTGGCAGCGGCTTCGCCAGCCGCGGCCGAGGTCAAGGCAGCCGAGAGCGGCGGCTTCGTGGTGGCGTTCGCCGCAACCGTATCGGCCTCGCCATCCGCGGTCTGGGCAGCCTTGATCGCGCCCGGCCGCTGGTGGGACATGACCCACAGCTATTCCCAGGAGGGTGCCAACCTGACGCTCGATCCCACCGCGGGCGGCTGCTTCTGCGAGACCGTGCCGCAGGCGAAGGGGGCGGTGGAGCATATGCGCGTCGTGCAGATCATGCCGGATCGGCTGCTGCGCCTGCAGGGTGCGCTCGGGCCCTTTCAATCGATGGGCGTGTCGGGCGCGATGACCTGGGAGCTGAAGCCCTCGGGCAGCGGCACCGCGATCAGCCTGAGCTATGCGCTCGGCGGCTATATGCCGGGTGGCGGGCAGGGCTATGCGCCGATCGTCGACCAGGTGATCGGTGGACAATTCGCGCGGCTGACGGCTTTCGTCGAGAAGAAGTAGAGGTCGTTTCGTTCCAGTCTAAACCGTTCGTCCCGAGCGAAGTCGAGGGACGTACCGTGCGCCAGCGTGTCTCGACTACGCTCGACACGAACGGAATGCCCAAAGCAAACTCAAGAGGCTGTAGGATCATCCTGTTGCCGGCGCGCGGCGAGGCTCAGGCGGCCACCCAGGTCGCTACATCGCCCGCGACGGCATTGGCGGCGCGGTTGAGCGCGGCGCTGACGCTGGCGGCATCCTCCGCCGCGACCGGCGCGGTCGCCTCGAAGCGGCGTGTCTTCAAGATGTCCGAGCCGCTCGTCGCCAGCGTCGCGTCGAAGATCACCAGCACCTTGCCCTGGCCACCGAGCAACTGGAAGGCGGATAGCGTGCCGGCCAGCCGCGTGTCTGGCGTGATTGCCCCGTTGCGCTGGTCTGGGACGAAGCGGCCGGTCTTCGCCTCGATCGTCTCGGCGAGGACGGCGCGGAACAGCGCGGCGGGGGTATCGGCCCAGGCGGCTTTCGGCAGATAGGCGAAGGCCGCGCCGGTCTGCACCGCGATTCGCTGGTTGCGCAGCGCCGCGGGCAGGACCGGGACCGAGACTCCGATCGCCTGGGCGTCGCGGGTCGACTTGGCCTGGTCGGCGGGCACGCGCGCGTCCGAGGTCAGGCTGAGCAGCGCCTTGGGCGGCTTGGCGCCGAGGCTGATGCAGCCCGACAGCGTGGCGAGCAGCATGACGGCGACGAGCGGGCGGATCATCTTCACTCTCATTGTCCCTTATAGTCGGGCAGCTTGCCGCCGCCGAGCACCGCGCCGGCGCCGCCGCGATCGAGCTTGGCGGAGATCGCGTTGAGCGATTCGGACATCTCCGCGAGGTTGCGGACCAGCTGGTTGATCTGGGGTACCGTCTGGGTCGAGAAGGCCTTCACCCCCGGCCGCGCGTCGGTGATCGCCTGGTCCAGCGACTCCATGGTGTGCTGGGCGGCGGTCGTGGCGCGGTTGAGACTGGCCATCGCCGGCTTGACGTCGCTGGACATCACGCCGTTCGTCGTTTCGGCCAGCGCGCCGATCTTGGCGGCGGTGTCGCCCGCCTGCTGCAGCGTGACCTTGAGCTGCGCGACCGAGGCGGCGATCTCGGGTCCACGGTCGGCGAGGTCGCCGCTCAGCCGGTCGACATGGGCAAGAATGCCGCTGATCGATTTCTGGTTCTTGTCGTTGAGCAGCTCGGTGAGCCGTTCGGTCAGCGCCGATATCCGGTTCAGCAGCTCGGGCGCCGAGTTGAGCAGCTCGCCGAGCGCACCGGGCTTGGTCGGGATCACCGGCACGCCATAGGGTCCGGGTTCGACGATGGGCGGGGCGCCCTTGATCGCGCCGTCGAGATTGATCTGGCTGACGCCGGTGAAGCCGACGCCGGCGATGGTCGCGGTGGTGCCCTGCAGGATCGGCGTCTCCTGGTCGACCGAGATCCGCACCCGAACGAATTCCGGGCTGTCCGGGAGCAGCTTGATCTCCTGGATCTTGCCGACCGGAACGCCGGAGAAGTTCACCGGTGAGCCCTTGGCGAGGCCATCGACGGAGGTCTTGAAGAAGATGTCGTAGCGCTGCTCGGTGGCGGTGTTGAACCCCGCCAGCCAGACGATGAAGGCGAGCAGCCCGACAAGCAGCGCCAGCACGACGCCGCCCACCAGCACATGGTTGGACCGGGTTTCCATCAGCCTCTCATGCCCTGCTGTCCTTCGCCGCTTCGCGCCTGGCCGCGTCCGATGCGACCCGCCCCCGCGGGCCGTTGAAATATTCCTGAATCCACGGATGGTCCAACGCCAATAATTCCGGGATCGTTCCAACTGCGATCACCCGCTGGTCGGCGAGCACCGCGACGCGATCGCATATCGCATAGAGCGTATCGAGGTCGTGGGTGATCAGGAAGACGGTGAGGCCGAGCGTGCGCTGGAGCGCGTGGATCAGCGCGTCGAATGCCGCGGCGCCGATCGGATCGAGCCCCGCGGTCGGTTCGTCGAGGAACAGGAGCTGCGGATCGAGCGACAGCGCGCGGGCCAGGCCAGCGCGCTTGCGCATCCCGCCCGACAGCTCGGAGGGATATTTCGGCCCGGCCTCGGGCGGCAGGCCGGTCATCGCCACCTTGTAGGCGGCGATCTCGTCGAGCAGCTGTGCGTCGATCTGCGGATAATATTCGCGGATCGGCACCTGGACGTTTTCGGCCACGGTCAGGGTCGAGAACAGCGCCCCGCCCTGGAACAGCACGCCCCAGCGCCTGCGGACCTGCTTCGCTTCATATTCCTCGCGGCCGATCATCGGTTCGCCGAACACCTCGACGTCGCCTTCGAGCGGGGTCTGCAGCCCGATGATCGAGCGCATCAGCACCGATTTGCCCGTGCCGGAGCCGCCGACCACGCCCAATATCTCGCCGCGCCGCACGTCGAGGTCGAGCCCATCGTGGACCACCTGATCGCCGAAGCTGTTCCTGAGCCCGGAGACGTGGATGACGGTATCCCCTTCGGCGGTGTTGAGCCGTGCCATCAGATCCACCCGATCGAGCTGAAGAACACCGCGAACACCGAATCGAGCACGATCACCAGGAAGATCGCCTGCACCACCGAGGCGGTGGTGCGCAGCCCGACCTCCTCGGCATTTCCCTCGACCTGCATGCCCTGGTAGCAGCCCGACATCGCGATGATCAGGCCGAACACCGGTGCCTTGATCAGGCCGACCCACAGATCGGTGAGCGGCACCACCTCCTGCAGCCGCTGGACGAAGGTGATCGGCGGGATGTCGAGATCGATCCAGCAGAATATGCCGCCGCCGACGATGGCGACCACCGCCGCATAGAAGCCCAGCAGCGGCATCAGGAACACGGTGGAGATCACCCGCGGCAGGATCAACGCCTCCATCGGCGAGACGCCGATGGTGCGCATCGCGTCGATTTCCTCGGCCAGCTTCATCGAGCCGAGCTGGGCGGCGAAGGCGCTGCCGGAGCGGCCGGCGACCATGATCGCCGTCATCAGCACGCCGAGCTCGCGGATCGTGATCCGGCCGATCAGGTTGATCGCGAACACCTCGGCGCCGAACTGGCGGAGCTGGACCGCGCCCTGCTGGGCGATGACGATGCCGATCAGGAAGCTCATCAGCCCGATGATGCCGAGCGCCGTGACGCCCACCACCTCGAACTGCCGGGCCATCGCGTTGAAGCGGAACCGGCGCGGGTGGGTGACGAGGCCCCACAGCCCGATCACCGTGGCGCCGAAGAAGCCCAGCAGCCCGACCAGCGAATGGCCGGCGACCGCGGTGGCGTCGCCCATCTCGCGCAGCACGCGGACGAAAGGCGGGCTCGGATCGGGGCGGATCTTCAGCGGCTTGTCGGCAGCGGCAATCTGCTCGAGCAGGTGGCAGACGTCCTCGTCGGCGCCGATCACCCGGGCGTCATGCTCGCGGGCGATGCGGTGGACCAGCCAGGCGCCGACCGTGTCGATGCGGTCGACGCCATCGAGATCGATCTGCGCCGGTGCCTGCGCGATCGCCGCCAGCCGCTGCGGCAGGTCGCCGATGCGGGCAAGGGTCAGCTCTCCAGAGAACCGCAGGGTTCCGTCGTCGAACTCGAAGTCGGCCGGCGCGCTCATGACACTCAGCAGTGCTCGAAAAGCAGGAGATCGGCAAGCATCCGAAATGAAATCCCGGCGGGACGCGAATGTTCCCATATTCTTTGCTGCGGCAAATCGCCTAAAGCCGGTCGCATGACCGAACTCGCCATCTACGACATGGACCGGACGATCACCCGGACCGGTACCTTCACGCCTTTCATGATCCATGCCGCGCTGCGGCTGGCGCCATGGCGGCTGATCTTCGTGCCGGCGGCGGCGCTGGTGATGCTCGCCTATGTGCTCCGGCTGATCGAGCGCAAGCGCGTCAAGGAGCTGAACCAGGCGATGCTGCTCGGCCGCACTGTGCGCCTGTCTGCGCTGGCGCCGCTTGCCGAGAGCTTCGCCGAAAAGACGGTGCGGCACAATGTCCGCCGGCAGGCGCTCGACAGCCTTGCCGAGAACCGGGCCGCGGGCCGGCGGCTGGTGCTCGCCACCGCTTCGTCGCGGCTATGGGTCGAGCCGATCGCCGCGAAGCTGGGCATGGACGATATCGTCGCCACGACCAGCATCAGGGGCCTCGACGACTATGTCAGCCACAAGGTCGACGGCGAGAATTGCTACGGCCCGGCCAAGCTGCGGATGATCGAAGCGTGGATGGGGCTGGAAGGCCTTGAGCGCAGCCAGTGCCGGATCCGCTTCTATTCGGATCATGTATCGGACGTGCCGGTGCTCGAATGGGCGGACGAGGCGATCGCCGCGAACCCGCATCAGGGCCTGCGCGAAGAGGCAAAGCGGCGCGGCTGGACGATCGTCGACTGGGACTGAAGAACGATCCCGGATAAGCGAGCCCCGGAGAGGCTCAGCCTTCCTGGCCGTTCACCTCGGTGGCCGTGGAGGCGGTCGACTTGCCATTCTTGTAGATGAAGCCGTTGACCGGATAGGCCTTGTTGCCGACCGCGCCGATTGGCGCGAACCAGACCTTGACCTGGCTCCAGTCGTTGCGCGGCGAGGCGTCGACGACAGTGACGTCGCGCTCGACCTGACCGCGGCGGCCGTTGATGATCGACCAGTTGGCGTGGGTGATCTTGATGACCCGCTCACTGACCACCTGGGTGACGGTCGCGACATGGCCCGAGCGCATCGAGCCGATCGCCTTGAACACCATCACCGAACCGATCGCCGGGCTGTTGCCGCGCAGATATTTGCCCGCGGCCTGATCCCACCATGCGGCGGCCGCGCCGAACAGCTGGATGCCGGAGAACATGCGGGCGAAGGGTGCGCACTGGAGCATCTGGGCGTTGGCGGCACTGGGCGCGACAGCCATGCACGCAAGCAGCATGGAACCGACAATCGCGCGCATCGTTTTCGTCATCTGGTAGTCCCCACCCGATCCCGTGGTGTCTGATAGACATCCAAATCGGCGCGAGGGAAGGCTAAATGGTTAACAAGTTGCTGCAACGCGGCGAGCGGGTTTCATCCTGCGTTGAGTTGCAACTTATCCACAGACGAAACGAACGGCGGCTGCCGCTGCGTCAGACGAGAGCGACGCTGTCGAAGCGAATCGGCGTACCGATCGCTGCGTTGGCGAGATTGCCGTCCCACATCACCCGATGTCCGCGTATGATCGTGCCGATTGGCCGTCCGGTAAGCGCCATGCCGGTGAAGGGCGACCATCCGCAGCGCGATGCCAGCCAGTCCTCGTCGATCGTCCAGCGCGCCTTCAGGTCGACGATCGAGAAGTCGGCATCATAGCCGAGCGCGATGCGGCCCTTGGTGCGCAGCCCGAACACGCGCTGCGGGCCGGCCGAAGTCAGCTCGATCAGCTGCTGGAGCGTCAGGCGGCCCTCGGCGACATGGTTGAGCATCAGCGGCAGCAGCGTCTGGACGCCGGGCATGCCGCTTGGCGACGCCGGATAGGTCTTCGCCTTCTCGTCCCTGGTATGCGGTGCATGGTCCGAGCCGAGCACGTCTGGCACGCCCTGGCGCAGATAGTCCCACAGCCCCTCGCGGTGCGCGGCGGACCGGATCGGCGGGTTCATCTGGGCGTAGGTGCCGAGCCGCGGATAAGCCTCCTCGCCGGCCAGCGTCAGGTGCTGCGGAGTCACCTCGCAGGTCGCGATGTCCTTGTGCTGCGCGATCAGCGCGAGTTCGGCCGGGGTGGTGATGTGGAGGATGTGGATCCTGCGCCCGGCCTCGCGCGCGATGCGCAGGATACGGCGGGTGGCGAGCAGCGCGCTTTCATCGTCGCGCCAGACCGGGTGGCTCGATGGATCGCCCTCGATCCGCTCGCCCTGCCGCGCGATCATCCGCGCCTCGTCCTCGGCGTGGATGGCGACGCGGCGCTTGCCCGAGCGCAGCACCCGCGCCAGATTTTCGTCCTCGGCGACGAGCAGGTCGCCGGTCGATGCGCCCATGAAGATCTTCACTCCGGCCGTACCGGGGATCATCTCCAACTCGGCCAGCTGCTCGGCATTGGCCGCGGTCGCGCCGACATAGAAGGCATGGTCGCACCACATCCGATCCTTCGCGCGCGCCAGTTTGTCGGCGATCGCCTCGGCCGAATCGGTGTTGGGCTTGGTGTTCGGCATCTCGAAGACCGCGGTCACCCCTCCGAGCACCGCGGCGCGGCTGCCCGATTCGAGATCCTCCTTGGCCTCGAGCCCCGGCTCGCGGAAATGCACCTGGCTGTCGATCACGCCCGGCAGCACGTCGAGCCCGGTGCAGTCGATCGTCTCGCCTGCGTCACCGGCGACGCCGATTCCGGCGATCCTGCCGTCCTTGACGCCCACGCTGGTCTGCACCGGGCCGCCTACCGTCCACACGGTGCCGTTCTTGAGGATGAGATCGTAGGTCATGCCAGCCACCATGGGTTAACTTCCGGGTGCGTTGCTCCTACCTTCGTGCCATGTCCGATACCACCCTCATCGATCGCGCGCTGATCCGCCTCTCCGGCCCGGAGGTGCGTGACTTCCTGCAGGGGCTTGTCACCAATGATGTGAGCGCGGCGCTGCCGGTGTGGGCCGGCCTGTTGACGCCGCAGGGCAAGGCGCTGTTCGATTTCATCGTCTGGGACGCCAGGGACGAGGATGGCGACGCTCTGCTGATCGATTGCGAGGCGTCGCAGGCCGACGCGCTGGTCCGCCGCCTGTCGCTCTATCGGCTGCGCAAGCCGATCGTCATCGCACGCGAACCCGCGCTGGCGGTGCATTGGGCGCTCGACGGCGGGCAGGGCGTGCCCGACCCCCGCCTCGCGGCGCTCGGCCGCCGCTGGATCGCGGCGCCCGATGGCGCGGCGACCGGCTGGCACGAGCACCGGCTGTCGCTCGGCGTGCCCGAAGGGGTGGCGGAACTCGGCTCGGACAAGACGCTGTGGCTCGAATGCAATGCCGACCTGCTGCACGGGGTGAGCTTCACCAAGGGCTGCTATGTCGGCCAGGAAAACACCGCGCGGATGAACTGGCGCAACAAGGTCAATCGGCGGCTGGTGGTGCTGCCGGACGGTAGCGTCGAGCGGCGCTCGGTCGACAAGCTCGGCGATGCGCTGGTGCCGGCGTGGATGTGCGACGGGGTGGCGGCGGCGAGCGAATAGGCAGGCGCCGATCGCCGATGCGAAAGGGGTTCACCGCCCCGGGCTATTTCGCCTAGACTCGATTGTCCGTGATTTCCGAGCCGGCAGATGATTCCATCTGCCTCGAAATCACTCTAAGCGGAACGGGTGATCAGGTTTCTGCCGCGCCCCCGCCACCGCCTCATCCTTGCCGCCGCGCTCGTCGCTGCGGTCGGGCTCTGGGCTCGCGCATGGGGGATAGCCGGCGAGCCGATGTGGCTCGACGAAGGCTATAGCGCCTATGCCGCATCGAAAGGCTGGCATTTCCTTTGGCATGTCGTGCCGCGCTATGAGACCCATCCGCCCTTTTATTATTCGCTGCTGCGCGCCTGGACGCTGGTCGCGGGGGATGATCTGGCGGGGCACCGCGCGCTCGGGCTGGTCTGCGGCCTGGCGGCGCTGCCGGTGCTCGCCCTGGCAGCGCATCGACTGGCCCGGTTATGCGGGGCACCGGCGGGGCGCGTGACGCTGGCCGCGCTGGCGCTGGCGGCTGTGTCGCCGATCCTCGCCGAGATGACGCGCGAGGTGCGGCCCTATCCGGTGATGATCCTGGTCTATGCCGCCGCCACGCTCGCCCTGCTGGCGATCGCGGCGCGGCGCGGCGAGGGGTTGCCGCTCGCCGGGTGCGCCTATGCGGGATATCTCGCCTGTGCCGCGCTGATGCTGTGGCTCCACAATCTGGGGCCGCTCTATGCGGCCGCCCTGGGCCTGGCGCTGCTGTGCGTGGTGCGCGTCCGGACCATGCGCCGCGGCGACTGGTTGTGGCTGTTCGGCGGCCATCTTATCGTCCTGCTGGTCTGGCTGCCGGCGCTGCTGATCCTGATGGACCAGGCGCCCGAATGGGTGAAGGCGACCTGGCTGCGCTTCTCGACCGTCGATCTGGCGCGGCGGGCGACGGTGATGTTCAGCGGGCCGACCGACGATATGCGGGTGGCGGCGGCGATGCTGGCGCTGCTCGGCGCAGCGCTGCTGTGGCGCGCGCGCCGGGCGCGGCGGCTGCTCGCCGCGTTGCTGCTGCTCAGCCTTCTGCCTGTGGCGCTGTCGCTGATCCTGTCGGCGACGGTCGCGCCGATCTTCATCATCCGGACGATGACGCCGCTGGCCTGCCCGGCGATATTGCTGATGGCGCTGGCGCTGGGCTGGCGCTGGCGCATCGGGCTGCTCGCCGGCACCGGCGCGCTGGCATGGCTATGCGTCTCGCAGATCGGGTTCGACATCCGCATGCGCGAGCATCCGCGGCGCGACTGGTATCGGACGCTGGCGTGGCTGAAGCCGCGCTTCCAGCCGGGCGATGTCGTCTTTGCCTATCCGAACGAAGGCGCGCTGCCCTTCGACCGGGCAGTGCGCGACATGGCGCTGGCGATGCCGAGTCGGCCGATCCCGACCGCGATCCCGAGCCTGAACCCGCCGCCGGGGAGCATCTATGTCAGCGGCTCGCGGGGCGTCCCCTCGCTCGACCGGCCGCATCTGCGCGTCATCGCGCAGGCACCCGCGACACGATCCGTGCCGACCATCTGGCTGCTGCGGCTCGGGCCCTGGGCCTATGACAAGGGCGACGTGTTCCTCGAAGAGCTGTCGCGCGGGCGGGTCGAGGTCGGACGCTACAGGGATGGCGCGATCGACATCGTCGGGCTGCGACGGGTGCCCTCTCAAAAGCCAAAGTGGCCAACAGATTGACGCCCCCGCTCATCCTGAGGAGCCACTGAGCCTGGCGAAGTGGCGTCTCGAAGGACGTCCTTCGATGCGGTCGTCGCCCGGCTCAGCCCTTACTCAGGATGAACGGTTTGATCTGATCGCATTTGCTCTCGAGACGGACGCGATCAGAGCCCGTCGCGCCGCCCCAGCAGCCTTAGCCGCAGCGCCTGGAGCTTGATGAAGCCCGCGGCGTCGCGCTGGTCATAGGCGCCGGCGTCGTCCTCGAAGGTGACGACCTTCTCCGAATAGAGCGTGTAGGGCGACTTGCGGCCGATCACATGGACGCCGCCCTTGTACAGCTTCAGGCGCACCGTGCCGGTCACCTTGGCCTGGCTATGGTCGATCGCCGCCTGGAGCATCTCGCGCTCGGGGCTGAACCAGAAGCCGTTGTAGATCAGCTCGGCATAGCGCGGCGCCAGCTCGTCCTTGAGGTGTGCGGCGCCGCGATCCAGCGTGATCTGCTCGATGCCGCGATGGGCGAGGTGATAGATGGTGCCGCCCGGCGTTTCGTACATGCCGCGCGACTTCATGCCGACGAAGCGGTTCTCGACGAGATCGAGCCGGCCGATGCCATGGACGCGGCCATAATCGTTGAGCTTCGCCAGCAGGGCCGCCGGGCTCAGCCCCTCGCCGTTGATCGCGACCGCGTCGCCGCGCTCGAAGTCGATGGTGATGATCTCGGGGGTATCGGGCGCATCCTCGGGATTGACCGTGCGCGAGAAGACATAGTCGGGCACTTCCTCCCACGGATCCTCGAGCACTTTGCCCTCGGACGAAGTGTGGAGGATGTTCGCATCGGTCGAGAAGGGCGATTCGCCGCGCTTATCCTTGGGCACCGGGATCTGGTGCTGCTCGGCGAAGGCGATCAGCGCGGTGCGGCTGGTCAGGTCCCACTCGCGCCACGGAGCGATCACGCGGATGTCGGGGGCCAGGCCGTAATAGCCGAGCTCGAAACGGACCTGGTCGTTGCCCTTGCCGGTCGCGCCATGGCTGACCGCATCAGCGCCGACCTGGCGCGCGATCTCGATCTGGCGCTTGGCGATCAGCGGCCGTGCGATCGAGGTACCGAGCAGGTACAGCCCTTCGTACAGCGCGTTGGCGCGCATCATCGGATAGACATAATCCTTGACGAACTCCTCGCGGAGATCGTCGATGAAGATATGCTTGTCGGGCACGCCCATCAGCCGCGCCTTGGCGCGCGCGGGCTCGAGTTCCTCGCCCTGGCCAAGATCGGCGGTGAAGGTGACGACCTCGCAACCATAGGTCTGCTGGAGCCATTTGAGAATCACGCTCGTGTCGAGGCCGCCCGAAAAGGCCAGCACCACCCGCTTCACGTCATTCGTCATCTCAATCTCCCGCCCCGCCACCTCAGCGCGCGCGGCCCTTGCCATGCGTGGGGCCGCCATTCAAGTTGCTAGCGGCACTTCGTGGCGGTGCGGTGCCGGCAGGCGAGGAGGAGTAGCGATGCGTATCTGGCCCATCCTGGCGGGTGCCCTCCTGACCTTGCCCGTTGCGGCACAGGAACTGCCGATGACGCGAGAGGGGCTCGACAGTGCGCTCGCGCAATATTTCGCGGGTGCCGACCGCGACCAGAACGGTAGCCTTGACCGGGCCGAGGCCGCCGCTGCGCTGGGCGTCGCGCGCTCGATGCTGAGTGGCCGGCGCGACGAGGAGCCATTCATGATGGACGTCGGGCCCGATGGCCGCCCCCGGCTGACGCTGAACGACAATGGCCCGCTCAGCCGGAGCGGCATGCTCGATATGCTGTTCCGCCGCACCGATCGGGACGCCAGCGGCACGCTGTCGCTGGCCGAGGTGCAGGCGGCGGGACGCGAACGCTTCGATGCGGTGGATAGCGACGGCGACGGGATATTGGACGAGCGGGAACGGCAGGCGGCGAAGCAGCAGCTCGGCATGCTCAAGGCGCTGGTGTCGGGCGGGCGATGAGCGGGCCGGATATATTTCACCGCCGACACAGGTATTTCACCATCGAACTATCCGGGCAAGCTTTGCGTTTCATCAACATGACAGGGTGGGCCGGTTTTCCCTGTCGCAGCCGGTCCGCCCACCCATTCGCGAGGATAGCATGATGACGAAGACACCCTGGATCGCCGGAGCCGCCCTCGCCGCAACGCTCGCGGCGGCGGCTTATGCCCAGGCGACGCCCGATGGGCCGCCGCGGACCCGCGCCGAGCTGCAGGCCCGGGTCGCCGAGCATTTTCGCAAGGCCGACGCCAATGGCGACGGCTTCATCACCCCGGCCGAGTTCGATGTCGCCCGCGCGGCGATGCACGCGAAATTCGCCGAGCGGCGCGAGGATCGGCGCGCGGAGATGTTCGCAATGCTCGACAAGGACCATAGCGGATCGCTGTCCAAGGACGAGTTCATGGCGCCGCCGCCGCGGCGCGGAGGGCCCGAAGGCGCCGATGACATGGATCGCGGCAGGGACGGGCATGGCGACGACATGAAGCTGCGGCACGGCCGAATGGGCGGCATGGGCGGCGACTGGTTCGCCCGCACCGATGCCGACAAGGACGGCAGGGTCAGCCTCGCCGAGGCGTCTGCCAGCGCGCTGGCGATGTTCGATCGGGTCGACACCGACCATGACGGTACGGTCAGCCCGCAGGAGCATGATGCCGCCCGCGACGCGATGCGCGCGCGATGGAGGGACGGCGACGCGGGTTGAGTTTCCCGATGACCGGAATCTCGCCAGCCGCGATCGCCATGCTGGGCGCCGCCATTTTGCTCGGCGCATTCGCCCAGCCGGGGCCGGATCGGGCGCCAAGGACCCGTGCCGAGCTGGGCGTCAGGCTGGCCGACTATTTCGACATCGCCGATGGCGACGATAGCGGCGGCGTGACCTTGGCCGAGCTGCAGGATGCCCAGGATGCGATCGACGACCGGTACGGCATGGGCCAGAATAATTTCCGGATATGGCTGGTGGACAAGCTCGACGCGGACAGGGACGGTGCCCTGACCCGTGCGGATTTCAGCGGCGTGGCACGCGGGCCTGCCTGGCCAAGCCACCCTTTTGGCAGCGATGCGGCCGCCAACCAGGCATGGCGGCTCGTCGTTGCCGGCCAGGCGCCTGCGATCGGCACAAGCGCCGAATGGTTCATGCAGGCCGATCGCGACGGGAATGGCAGCCTCAGCCTCGCCGAGGCTTCGGCCGGCGCGCTGGCGATGTTCGACAGCATCGATCTGGACCATGACGGGACGATCAGCCCGGCCGAACAGGATGCAGCGCGCGCCAAGTGGACGGGCGCTGCCCGCAGCTGAGCTTGGCCGCGGCGCGCCGCTCTAGCTATCGTCGTCAGGATAGGATTATATCGTTCCGGCGGGGGCAGGGGCCCCCTTTTGCCGGCCGTTGGCCAGCAATAGAACCGGGGGGTTCCATATGAGCAAGAGTTTGTCGCTGGCTGCTGCATTGCTGGTCGGGTCGGTGCTGCTTGCCGCCTTCGGCCAGCGCGGGCCGGATGGGCCGCCAGGGACGCGCGCGGCTCTGCAGGCGCAACTGGCCGAATATTATGATGCGTCCGACTGGGATGAGAATGGCTCGCTACAATGGTGGGAAATCAGTAGCCGCCAGGAGCGCATCGCCGAGGAATATGCCGAAGGGCGCGACAATTTCCGCGAGTGGTTCCTGGCCCGCTTCGACGCCGACAAGGACGGTGCGCTGTCGCAAGCCGAGCTGAAGGGCGAGATCCCGGCCTACAAGGCGCCGGCCCGGCCCTATGGCGATGATGCGATCCGCAACCAGGCCTGGCACATGGTGGTGGGCGGGGACGGTCCGGGGATCGGGACGAACCGCCGCTGGTTCCGGCAGGCCGATGCCGACGCGAACGGCATCCTCACCCGCGCCGAAGCAGCACGGGGCCCGGTCGCGATGTTCGATCGGGTCGACGCCGATCATGACGGCATCATCACCAGCGAGGAAAGGCTCGCTGCGCGCAAGACGCCGCCGGCGGCGTGACAGGCCGCGGCGTCGGCCCGCGCCGGCCACCGGTCATCCTGCGGCGACGATCGCCCTGAACCCGGCCGCCGCCGCTCGGGCGAAGCCGTCCAGCTCGGCGCGGCTGGCGCCGTCGCGCGCCGCCGCCGACAGGCCCTTGAGAGCGATCGTCACGATCGACGCGAGTTCATGCGCCCGATCCGGAAGGTCCCGGGCGATCCGCGCGGCGATGACCTCGCTGCTGTCCGCCATCCGGCGCGCCGTCAGCGCCACCACCTCGGGATCATTGCTGCCGCGCGCGCCATCCAGCACGAGACAGCCGGCAATGCCGTCCCGGCGGGCATAAAGCCGCGCGGCATCCTTGAGCACGCGTTCCACTGCCGCGCAGGCGTCGCCACCGCCCTCGAGGGCATCGGGCACGAAGCGGCCGAAGCTGCCCGCATAGCGGTCGAGCACCCTGTCGAACAACGCCGCCTTGCTGCCGAAGGCGTTGTAGAAGCTGGGCGGCGTGATCCCCAGCGCCTTGCCGATCTCGGCGACGCCGACGCCGTCATAGCCGCGCTCCTGGAACAGCCGCTGCGCCGTCGCCACCGCTTCCTCCGGATCGAAGCCGCGCGGGCGCCCCCGGCCCGGGAGTTTTGTATCGGTCACTAAAAAAATCCTTGCCTTCATCCCAAGCCAATAATATAGCGATAACTATAGAAATTGAAAGGACATGGCATGACCGACATTTCCCCCCCTGTTTCGCGCCGCAAGACGGTCATCCTTGGCGGTAGCCGCGGCATAGGCGCTGCCCTGGTGCGCCAATTCGCCGCCGATGGCGCGGCGGTCGTCTTCACCTATGCGGGCTCGCAGGACGCCGCCGCCGCGCTGGCCGCCGAAACCGGCGCGAGGCCGCTGCGCGTGGACAGCGCGGATCGGGCGGCGCTGACCGCGGCGATCATCGCCGAAGGTCCGATCGACATCCTGCTGGTCAACGCCGGCGCGCTGGTACTGGGCGACCCGCTGGCGCTCGATGCCGAGGCCGTCGACCGGATGATCGACGTCAACGTCCGCGCGCCCTATTTCGCGGCGGTCGAGGCGGCGCGCAGCATGCCCGATGGAGGCCGCATCCTCATCATCGGCTCGACCAATGGCGATCGCATCCCGTTCGCCGGCGGCGCAGCCTATGCGATGACGAAGTCGGCGCTCCAGGGCATGGTGCGCGGCCTCGCCCGCGATTTCGGCGCGCGCGGCATCACCGTCAATTCGATCCAGCCGGGGCCGACCGACACCGACATGAACCCCGCCGACGGTCCGATGGCGGAGATGATGCACGGGTTCATGGCGATCCCCCGCCATGTCCACGCCAGCGAGATTGCCGGCTACGCAGCCTTTCTGGCCAGCCCCGCCGCCGCGATGATCACCGGATCGATGCAGACCATCGATGGCGGCTTCGCCGCCTGAGCGTCGCGCGGCGATCGGGCTGGCTATCGCGGCAGCGCCTGTTCCACCTCGGCCATATAGTCGCGCGTGATCGGCAACGCGCGGCGGTTGCGGATATATTGGAGCTGGTAATTGCACAGATTGCCGTGGATGAAGGCGGCCCGCGCGCCGGCCAGGTAGAAGGTCCACATCCGGAAGAAGCGCTCGTCGTACAGCGCGACGATCGCGTCCCTGGCCGCCATGGTCCGATCGTACCAGTGATCGAGCGTCATCCCGTAATGGAGCCGCAGCGTCTCGACATCGGCGACGATCAGCCGGGCCGGTTCGCTGGCCGAGACGATCTCCGACAAGGCCGGGTTGTAGCCGCCGGGGAAAATATATTTCAGGGTGAAGGCGTCGGTCTTGCCGGGCACGCCGAGCCGCCCGATGGTGTGGAGCAGCATCACCCCGTCCTCGGCGAGAAGATCGCGGCACTTGAGGAAGAAGGTCTCATATTGCGGCACGCCGACATGCTCGAACATGCCGACCGAGACGATTCGGTCGAACCTGCCTTCGAGCAGGCGGTAGTCGATCAGCTCGAACTTCACCCGATCCGAGACGCCCGCCGCCTCGGCGCGCGCGCGGGCCACCTTCAGCTGCTCCTCGGACAGGGTGATGCCGAGCACGTCAACGTCGGCGGCGCGGTTCAGGTAGAGCGCCATCCCGCCCCAGCCGCAGCCGATATCGAGCACCCGCTGGCCCGGCTTGAGGTGCAGCTTGGCGGCGATATGTGCCTTCTTGTCGGCCTGGGCCTGGTCGAGGCTGTTGCCGGGATCGGCGAAATAGGCGCAGCTATATTGGCGGTCGGCGTCGAGGAAGAGATCGTAGAGCCGGTCGTTCAGGTCGTAATGATGGGCGACGTTGCGCTTGGCGAGGCGCGCTGTGTTGAAGCTCTGCAGCCGCGCGCGCAGCCGGTCGCGCACCAGGCTGGCGAAGGTCCCGCGCAGGGTGATCCGGCCCTCTTCCCAGCGGCCGTTATAGCGGACGAGGTCGACGAGGTCGCGGATATCGCCCTGCTCGATGACCAGCCGCCCGTCCATATAGGCTTCGGCCGCGCCGAGATGCGGATTGCTCGCGATGGCACGCACCACGCCCTTGTCGGCGAAGCGGATGGTGACCGGCTTCAGCTTGGGATCGGGCGTGCCGTAGGTCTTTCGGCTACCATCGGCGAAGATGATCGTGAACTCTCCGCGCTTGAACAGGCGGTTTACGAACTTATCGAATAGCGACATGCATGCGCTCCACAGGGGGTGGGCATAGAACCGCCGCCACGCCGCCGACGCAAGGGGGGCCGAAGGCTAAATTTAACGGCTAAACATAGATTATGCGGCGGCAGATTTGATGAGCGACCATCCGCTGATCCGTCATTCCGCTGGAGGCGGGGGGCCTCAGTCGTCAGCACGGAGCCGATGTCGTGAACCGCCGACCGAGATCCCGGCCTTCGCCGGGATGACGACAGCAATGTACCTACAGAACTACCCCAGCGCGGCCTGCTTCTCCGCGGCCAGCCGGTCGAGCTCGGCGCGGCTCTTCTTCTCCGAAGCGGATTTCAGCTGGCCGCACGCCGCCATGATGTCGCGGCCACGCGGGGTGCGCACCGGAGCGGAGATGCCGCCCTTGAATATGATATCGGAGAAGCGCGCGATCCGGTCCGGATCCGAGCATTGATAGTCTGCGCCGGGCCAGGGATTGAACGGGATCAGGTTGACCTTGGCGGGCAGCTTGTACTTCTTGAGCAGGCGGACCAGTTCGCGCGCATCGTCGTCGCTGTCGTTCTTGTCCTTGAGCATCACATATTCGAAGGTGATACGCCGGGCATTGTTGGCGCCCGGATAGTCGGCACAGGCCTGGAGCAGCTCCTCCAGCCCATATTTGCGGTTCAGCGGCACGATCTCGTCGCGCACTTCCTTGGTCACCGCGTGGAGCGAGACCGCGAGATTGACACCGATCTCCTCGCCGGCGCGGGCCATCATCGGCACCACGCCCGAGGTCGACAGCGTGATCCGCCGCTTCGACAGCGCCAGGCCGTCGCCGTCCATCACGAGCTTGAGGGCATCGCGGACATTGTCGAAATTATAGAGCGGCTCGCCCATGCCCATCATCACGATGTTGGTGAGCATCCGCCCCTCGGGCTGCGACGGCCATTCGCCGAGCGCGTCGCGCGCCAGCATCACCTGGCCGACGATCTCGCCGGGCGTCAGGTTGCGCACCAGCCGCATCGTGCCGGTGTAGCAGAAGCGGCAATTGAGCGTGCAGCCGACCTGGCTCGACACGCACAGCGTTCCCCGATCGGCGTCGGGAATGAACACCATCTCGTAATCCTGGCCGTCGTCCGAGCGGAGCAGCCATTTGCGGGTGCCGTCCGACGACACCTGCGCCTCGACGACCGCTGGCCGCGAGATGACGAAGCGCTGCTCGAGCCAAGCGCGCATGTCCTTGGCGATGTCGGTCATCAGCGCGAAATCGGTGGCGCCGCGATTATACATCCACTGGAAGATCTGCTTGGCGCGCAGCTTGGCCTGCCTGGGCTCGAGCTGCGCCGTCTCCAGCGCCATGCGCAGATCGGCCTTGGTGAGGCCGAGCAGGTCGATCCGGCCGTCCTGCCGCAGTGCCAGGGTGCGCGGCACCGGCACAGGATCGATGTGGCCGGGAATCGGCATGGAGATGGGCTGCGGGTGGTTCATGCCCGGCCACATAGGCGATTTGGCGGGGTTTTTACAGGGGGCGGTGCGCCGCGGTCGCCGGGCGCGGGAACAATGCCGCCAGATCGGCATCGGTCATGGCGATGACGGCCTGCGGATCGAGCGCGATGTCCGCTGCGATATCGCCCGGCACCAGCGGGCGGCCATAGAGATGCGGGAACAGCTGGCCGCCGCGGGATGCCTCCCAGCGCAGGCCGTCCGCGAGCGCATCGCCCGGCACCGCGGCGAGGACGATGCACCGCTCGCCGGCGAAATATTTCCGCACCGTCTCGCGGACCTGCGGGAGGGCGGAGAAGTGCATATAGCCGTCGCGCAGGTCGTCGGCGCTGCCGTCGAACCGGCCAGCGGAGCGGAGTGCGTCCCACTCGTCGGTGCGGAGGATCTTGAAGATGAGGTCTTGCATCGCCCTCCAGTGGCGTCGGCGCGCGCCGCGGTCAATTGGGCGGTCAATTGGGCGGTCAATCGGCGGCGGGTGTCGGCGCGCGCCTCGCGCCCGACTGGGCGAGCGCCATGCCGATCGTCGCGATCTTGGCGGCGACCCGGGCACCGCTTACGCGATCGAAGGGATGAACGATACAGAGGCGCTCGCGCTCATCCGCGAACTGCGCGCGCACATCGTGAAGCCGGCCTATCGGACCAGCTACAAGATCCTGCCGGAGACGTCGTCCTCTGGGACAATTTCGGCACCGTCCACAGAGCGGCGCCGCTCGAATATTCGAGCGAGCCCGGCAAGCGCCGACTGCTCCGCCGCATCAGCACGAAGGGGGTGCCCGGCTTGTGCCGACAACCGGCCTGACCGCTCAGTCGGGTTGCCGCGCCGGATAACGGCCCATTGCCAGATAACAGAAGGCCGCCGCGGCGAAGGACGCCGACGCGGCTGCCAGCGCCGCGTTATAATTGCCGAAGACATCGAACGACTTGCCGATCAGCGTCGCGCCGAGGGAAACGCCAAGCGCGATGCCCAGCGTCGACACCCCATAGATGGTGGCATAGCTGCGCAGGCCGAAATAGCGCGCAATCATGAAGGCGACGATGTCGATCTCCGCGCCCTGGCCCAGGCCGATCAGCAGGATCGCACCATAGAACAGCATCGGCGACACCTGATCCTGCAGCAGGCAGAGGCAGCCGATCGCCGGCGCGGCGTTGAGCACGAAGGCGACAGCCGGCGCCCAGAACCGATCGACGAGAAGGCCGCTCAGCAGCGCGCCGGCAGCTGCAGCGAGACCCAGCATGGAGAGCGCGCCCACCGCCATGGTTGCGTCCAGCCCCTTCGAGACGGCCAGCGGCTTCAACTGCGACATCAGCGACACGACCGGCACATAGTTGAGCACGGCGGCCGCCGTCAGGATCCTGACCTTCGGCATGGCGATCACGATGCGCCAGCCGTCGGCGACGGCGTGCGCGGCAGCGCTACCCACGCGTTCGGCGGCCTTTGACGGCACCCAGAACCAGACCAGCGGCAGCGCGACGAACAGCAGGAAAGCCGCCAGGATGAGGTAGCCGCCGGCCGTGCCGAACCGATCGATCGCGGGAAAGAGCAGCATCGGCATCAGCGCGCCGGCAATGGCCAGCCCCGACCGGCCGATCGCCAGCGCGGTGCCGCGGGTCCGTTCGAACGCGCCGCTCAGGATGCGGGTGAAGGTGATGCCGGTCGTTGCCATGCCGGATAGCGAAAAGACGAAATAGACGGCGTAGTAATAATGCAGCGAGCCGTGCATCAGCGATAGCAGCGCATAGCCCAGCGCCGTCAGGACAAGACCGATCGACAGGACGGGGCGCACTCCGAACCCGTCGGTCAGGCGGCCGACGACGGGGGCGGCAAAGGCGGTGACCAGACCGAAGCTGTGAACGAAGGCGATATCGCCGCGCGACCAGCCGAACTGCGCCTGCAGCGGCTCGACGAACAGGCTGGAGACGGCGGCGTAGAGCGAATAGCTGATCGAGCCGCCGACCAGCGCGGCAACGCCCGGCCGCCAGGCACGGCGCCATTCATGGACGACAAGGGCGCCATGCGACATGCCGTCGCGCGCATCGACCAACTGCTTCGGTTCGGCCCGCACAATCCCTCCCGGATCACTTTGTGTCGTCCTGCGCCTGCGCAGGGCATGGCGCAAACCGGATGTGCCCGGCCGATCCAGCCCTACGCATATGCGTAGGGAAGCGCCCGGCTGTTGCCATCGGTTCGCGCCGGATCCCATCCTAGGCGCACATGGCTGCGGCGTTCGCGCACGCTTTGGGGAGAAAGTGGATGACAGACGAAGCAGAGCGACCCGCGATCATCGTCGAACGTCCCGAGAAAGACATCGCCCTGGTGACGCTGAACCGGCCGGCGCGGCTCAATGCCCTGACCCGCGAGACGGTGGCCGCGCTCAATGCCGCACTCGATGAACTGGCGCCCGACAGCGGTTGCCGCGCCGTGATCCTGACCGGCGCAGGCCGCGGCTTCTGCTCCGGCCAGGATCTCGCCGCCGCGAACAGCCGCAACCAGGCCGGCGCAAGCGGCGTTGTCGAGAAGCTGTTCTGGCAGGATCAGTTCGCCGGGATGGGCGCACGGCTGCGGGCGATGCCGCAGCTGGTGATCGCCGCCGTCAACGGGCCAGCCGTCGGCGCCGGCATGGCGATCGCGCTCAGCGCCGACGTCCGTATTGCGACACCGTCGGCGGCTTTCCTGGTCGCGGCGGTCCGCATCGGCCTGTCCGGCGGGGAAAGCGGCCTCAGCTATCTGCTGCCGCGGATGATCGGCGCGGCCCGCGCCTTCGACATATTGCTCACCGGCCGGCCGATCGACGCTGCCGAAGCCGAGCGGATCGGCCTGGTGCTGCGGCTGGCCGAGCCCGGCGACCTCGTCCCGCAGGCGATGGCCTACGCCCGCAACGTGCTGGCCAACAGTCCCTTTTCGATCGCGCATACCAAGCGGATGATGTGGGACAATCTCGACGCCAGCTTCGCCGCGGCCATCGCCTCGGAAAACCGTACCCAGATCCTGGCGGCGATGACGCGCGACTATGCCGAGGCGACGGCCGCCTTCACCGAGAAGCGACCGCCCAGCTTCGAAGGGCGATGATCGGCGCTTCCGTGACGGGAGCTGCGTCCAGCTACATATCAGATAGACGATCAGGCGAGCCCCAGGAGACTTCCGGTCTAGGGTTAGAGGCTCCGACCATATAACTAGTAACCGCAGTGGTAAGGGTTCCGCACATGACCCGCCATGGCTCTATGGGGAGGACCAAATGCAATTTCGGACCATCATTCTCACAGGTTGCGCGTTCGCTGCGTTCCCACTTCCGGCGTTCGCCCAGGGCGAGGCTGCGCCACAGGCGGCTGAAGCGCGCGATGCCTTCGACGCCGGCGCCATCGTCGTCACCGCGCGCCGTCGCGAAGAGTCGATCCAGGACGTGCCGATCTCGGTATCGGCCCTGTCGGGCGAGCAGCTTCAGCGCTCGGGCGTGACCGACGTCCAGGCGCTGCAGTACCGCACGCCTTCGCTGTCGATCACCAGCGCACAGAGCCAGCGCAATACCGTGGCCTTCGCACTGCGCGGCCAGCGCACGCAGGAAACCCAGCTCTTCACCGATCCGCCGGTCGGCACCTATTTCGCCGAAGTCGTCCAGCCGCGCCCCTATGGCTTCGGCAAGACCTTCTACGACCTCCAGTCGGTGCAGGTCCTCAAGGGCGTCCAGGGCACGCTGTTCGGTCGGAACATGACCGGCGGCGCCGTTCTGGTCGAGCCTAATCATCCGGTGCTTGGCGAGTTCAGCGGCGAGGTCCGCGGCCAATATGGCAATTACGACCTGAAGGACCTGTACGGCGTCGTGAACTTCGCGTTGGGCGAGAATTTCGCGATCCGCATCGCCGGCAAGACCCACGAACGCGACGGCTGGGCCCGGGAAGTGACCACCGGCCGCCGCTACGACAACCAGAATTTCGACACCTTCCGTGTCTCCACGCTGTGGACGCCGCTGGACGGGCTCGAAACGCTGACGGTCGGCGATTGGTACAAGTCCAGCGAGACGGGCACCGCGGCATTCATCACCGACCTGCGCCTGCCTTCGGTGATCTCGAATTATGAGAATCTGCGCCGCGGCGGCCTGATCACCGCCAACATCCCGGCGCAATATGCCGCAGCGCGCCAGCTGTTCTACAACAAGCACTTCACCTTCGATCTCGGCGCGGGCGAGGGGGGCAACCTCGACGTCTTCGGGCGGCCCTATGAGAAGATCAAGAACTGGGGCATCACCAACAAGACCACCTGGGATCTCAGCGACTCGCTGAAGCTGAAGAACATCTTTGGTTACCGCAAAGTCCGCCGCGACCAGGTGCAGGATTATGACGGCATACCAGCCTTCCTGATCACACCCTATCAGTTCGCCCGGACGCGCAACATCAGCGAAGAGCTCCAGCTTCAGGGCAAGGCGTTCGACAAGAAGCTCGAATATATTGTTGGCGCCTATTATTTTGAGGAAAAGGGCGTCGATGGCTCGCTCGCCAATACCCTGCCGGAACTCAACATCGCCGGCGCCCGCCTGAACCCGCAGACGACCGACGCCAGCCTCTTCGTCACCGCCAATCCGGGCCGCGGTTATTCGCGCACCATGGCAGGCTTCGTCGCCGGCACCTTCCATGCCACCGACCAGCTGAGCGTCTCGGGTGGCCTGCGCTATAACTATGACAAGCGGAAGATCACCGTCGCGCCGAGCCAGCCCAACCGTCCGAACCCGGCCGGCGGCATCGGCGTCTGCGCGTTCGACACCGACGCGGCCACCGCGGGCACCCAGACCGTCCCGTTCGCGCAATGCTCGTTCACGAACCAGAAGACCTTCAAGGAATGGACCTATGACGGCACCATCCAGTGGGAGCCCTCGGCAGCGGTGACGACCTATGCATCCTATCGTCACGGCTTCCGTGCCGGCGGATTCTCCACGCGCGCCACGAGCTTCGTGACGCTGCAGCCGTTCCTGCCGGAGTTCGTGAACGAATATGAAGTCGGCCTGAAGACCAATTCGCGGATCTTCGGCACCGGCCGCCTGACCACCAGCACGGCGATCTTCCGCCAGGATGGCTCGGACGTGCAGAAGCAGCGTGCCACCTTCGTGAACGGCAACGTCTTCACGATCGTCGACAACACCGCCAAGCAGCGTAACTCGGGTGGAGAATTCGAGGCGACCCTGTCGGTGCCGGCTTTCTCGCTCACCGCATTCTACTCCTATACCAAGGTGAAGATCCTGCGCGGTGCGGCGACCTCGGCCTTCGGTCCGGAAATCGCGCAGCGCGGCACGCCAAAGCATCAGGCAGGCTTTACGGCCACCGTCTCGCCGCCGGTCTCGGAAGATCTCGGCAAGCTGAACCTGGTCGGCAATCTCACCTGGCGCAGCATCAACTATCTCGACGATTTCGAGACGAGTGCGGCCCAGCCGGCCTATGCGCTGGTCAACCTGCGTGCGGAACTGAACGATATCGGCGGCTCGCGGGCATCGGTCGCACTGTTCGTCAACAACGCGACCAACGAGGTTTACCGCATCGGCGTGCTGGGTCTGGTCGCCGAGGGCCTAGGCTTCTCCTCGAGCGTCTATGGCGAGCCGCGGATGTACGGCGTGGAGCTCGGCTACAAGTTCTGACGCACCTCCGGGGCGAAGCGAAGCAGGGGTGCACCGTCGTGCGCCCCTGTTTTCGTTCTGGAATGGATCGAGAACGGGGAAGCGCGCATGACGAGTCCTTACCATCAGCCCGCCCTGCCGCTGCCATTGCGGCCGGAGGATGTCGACGCCAGCTGGCTGACCCGCGCTATGCGGCAGACCCTCTCCGGCGTGACCATCGAGACGGCCGAAATCATCGAAATCCTGTGGGGGACCTCGACCAAGATCAGGGTCCGCATCAGCGGCAGCCGGCCCGACGGCAGGCCGTTGCCCGAGACGGTGATCGTCAAGGGCGGCTTCGAGAAGCATAGCCCGAAAATGGCGTCGATGTATGCCAATGAGGCGCGCTTCTACGCCGACATCCAGCCTCGCGTGCCAATGGCGTCCCCGCACTGCTACTTCGCCGGATCGGATCCCGGTTCGCACCAGTCGATCGTGATCATGGAGGACCTGCGCCGTGATGGCGTGATCTTCTGCGATCCGCTCAAGCCCCAGGCTTTCGAAGAGATCGCCCGGCGCGTGGAGGCGATGGCGGCCTATCACGCCGCGACCTGGGAATCCCCCGCCTTCGATCCGGGCGGCCGCTGGGCGGATATCCACAGCCGGTTCGAGACCTGGGGGCTCGTCTATATGCGCCGCTACCTCGAGCCCGACACATGGGCGCATTATATGGCGTCACCGCGCGGCGCGGCGGTGTCGGCGCGGTTCCACGACCGCGCATGGATGGAACGCGCCCTCGTCCGCATCGGCGAGATCCAGCGCGACCAGCCGAAATGCCTGATCCACGGCGACACCCACCTCGGCAATCTCTATATAAGCGAAGACGGGACGCCAGGCTTCTTCGACGCGCAGGTCGCCCGGACAGCCTGGCATCATGAAGTCTCCTATCATGTCACCTGCGCCGCCGACCTGGCGGATCGCGGACGATGGGAGAAGCCGCTGCTCGAACGATATCTCGCCGCGCTGACCACGCACGGCGCACCCGCGCCCGATTTCGACGCGGCGTGGCTCGACTATCGCCGCTCGCTCCTCTGGGGGCTGTTCATCTTCCTGACCAACGAGGTCCGCTTCCAGACCGAGGCGGTCAACACCGCCTATGCCGCCCGCTTCGGCCAGGCCGCTCTCGACCATGACCTGCGGGCCCTGTTGCCATAGCGCCCGGAGCGTCCGATCAGCTCGCGCAGCGGCCGCCGTCGATGATGTAGGAACCGCCGGTGATATGCGGCGCTTCGTCCGAAGCGAGGAAGGCCACGAGCGCCGCGACTTCCTCGGGTTCGCCGAGCCGGCCCTGCGGCGAGCGGGATACCAGCATCTCGATCATCTCGGGCGAACTGCTGGCGAGAATATCGGTATTCGTCGTGCCGGGGCAGACCGCATTGATCCGGATATTGTCCCTGGCATAGTCGACGGCGGCGGCGCGGGTCATCATCAGCACCGCGCCCTTCGAGGTGATATAGGGACTCGAGAGCGCAGTGGCGCGGAAGCTGCCGGTCGACGCCATGTTGACGATCGCGCCGCCGCCCTGCGCCAGCATGTGCGGAATGATCGCGCGCTGCATCAGATAGACCCCGCGCACGTTGACCGCCATCACCCTGTCCCAGTCCTCCGGGGATTGCTCATGCAGCCTGGCGCGCTGGCGATTGCCGATCCCGGCATTGTTGACGAGGACATGGATCGCACCGAAGCGTTCGATCACCCCGGCGACCAGTCCGGCGATCGCCGCCTCGTCCGCGACGTCGCACAGCATCGGCACGGCGACGCCCTCGATCGCCGCCGCGGCGGCATCGAGCCTGGCGGCGTCGATGTCGGTGCCGATCACGGTGGCGCCCTCGCCGGCGAGGCGCGCCATGCAGGCCTTGCCGATCCCTGCGGCCGCGCCGGTGACGATCGCGACCTTGCCTTCGAAGCGGCGGGTCATGTCCGCTCCGCATCGCCCGCGTGGCCCGCGTCGGCGATGAACCGGTCGATCCGTGCGTTGAGCCCGTCCACCAGGGCGCGATCGGACAGTTCGACGAAATAGCCCAGCCGGTCGACCGTATCGAGGTGGATCACCGCGGCATCGCCGTTTGGCATCTTGGCGCCCCAGCTTTCGAACACGCACGCAACGCCGTCGGGCCGCTGGCCGAGATCATCGACCGCATAGCCCATGTGGAAAATGCCCTCGCCGCGGGTTTCGAGCCATTCCCTGGCATTGCCCTCGCCGGTCACCGGCTCGATCATCTCGAGATAGAGATTGCCCCAGCGCGTGAAGGCGTTGCGGTTGGCGAACCGCCCGCGCCAGTCGCGATAGCGGCCTTCATAGTCGGTATCGAGCCGCCAGAACGGGCCGAGCCCCAGGAGTTGCCGATACTGCTCCATCCCCCGGTCGATGTCGCGGACGACGACGCCGATCTGGTAGAGATCTCCCTGGAATATCATCGTCGCAGCCTCCTTCAGGCGTGATCCGCATCCTTCACCCGATCCCGCAGGATGAACTTCTGGACCTTGCCCAGCGGCGTCCGCGGAAAATCGTCGACCAGGAACAGGCGGCGCGGCACCTTGTAATTGGCCATGCGCTCGCGGCTCCAGGCCGCCAGCTCGGCAAATGTCAGTTCCATGCCCGGATGAAGCACGGCGCAGGCGGCGCAGACTTCGCCCATGCGATCGTCGGGCCAGCCGATGACGCAGATATCGGCGATGGCCGGATGACCGCGAAGGATCGTCTCGATTTCGGCAGGATAGGCGTTGAACCCGCCGACGATGACCACGTCCTTGAGCCTGTCGAGAATGCGGACGGTGCCGTCCGCTCCGATCGAGGCGACGTCTCCGGTGTGCAGCCAGCCGTCGGGATCGATCGTCGCCGCGGTCTGCTCCGGATCCTCGAAATAGCCCTGCATGACATTTGGCCCGCGCACGAGCAGTTCGCCGCTGTCGCCCTGCGGCCGCGCTTCGCCCGCTTCGTCGACGACCTTCACCTCGACGCCGGGCAATGGCACGCCCACCGTCCTTGCGATGGTTTCGAAATCGCTGTCGGGATAGTTCACCGTGACGAGCGCCGTGGACTCGGTCTGGCCGAAGCTGGTCAGGAAGAGGTCGAAGCCGAAGACCTCGCGGCCCGCGCGGATCAGGTCGATGGGCACGTTGGCCGCGCCGGTATGACCGACGCGCAGCGACGAGATGTCGTACTCGCTGAAATGGGGATGCTCCATCAGCGCGTGGAAGATCGTCGGCGGCCCCATCAGCACGCTGATCGCTTCGCGCTCGATCAGCTGCAGCACGGCCCCGGGATCGAAGCTGGCGACGGGATAGACGGTGATCCCCGCGGCGAGCGCCGACACCCAGCCGGATCGATAGCCGAAGCTGTGGAAGAAGGGATTGATGATCACCATCCGGTCGCCTGCGCGCAGGTCGTTCGAGCGGTTCCAGTTCGCGACCACCCACAGCGCCTGGCCATGATTGTGCATGGCACCCTTGGGATAGCCGGTGGTTCCGCTGGTGAAGAGGATGTCGGCGATCGTGTCTGGCCGCACCCGCGCAATGCGGCGCTCCAGCTCCGCTTCCCCGCATTGCAGCGCTTCGAAGGCGGCGAGCGACGATGGATCGAGCCGCACGATCTCGCGCAGCTCCGGCAGCGACGCCGCCGGTTGGCCGGGGGCCGCATCGCCGCCGGCCTCCTGCAGCATGGCGGCATAGTCATTGCCCAGGAAATCGCCGACGGTGAACAGGATCCGCGCGCGGGTCTTGGCTAGCGCATAGCCTGCCTCGCCGCCCTTGTAGCGGGTGTTGATGGGCACCATGATCCCGCCGACGATCTCGATGGCCGAAGCCGCGATCATCCATTCCGGACTGTTAGGCGCCCAGATCGCCACCCGATCGCCATGTTCGACACCATGGGCGACGAGGGCCCTGGCCAGATTTTCAACCCGCATGCGAAAGCCGGCGAAGCTCGTCACGGTACCGTCTTCGCCGACGGCAAACGGCGTCTCGCCATAGCGATCCGCGACATGGCGGATCATTTCGGGCAATGTGTGGCCGAGCGAGATGGCGAGCCCGGAGAAATGCGGGCTCGCAGGATCGGCGATCGTTTCCATGACGGTCAGAGCAGGCCGCGCTCTTCCGAGGTGTGCAAGCCGTCCGGCGATACGCCGGCCTCGCGCATCGCCTCGATCACCGCCGTGGTCGCGGTGGCGATGCACGGGAAGCCGACATAGGGCGTGAGCTGGATCAGGATTCCCTCCAGCTCGGCCACGGTCAGGCCGTTGGCAAGGCCGATCTTGACATGATTTTTGAGCTCGAGCGGCTGGCGCGTCGCGATCAGTGCGGAGATGATCGTGATGCTCTTCTCCTTGCGGGTGATGCCGGCATGCTGCCAGGCGTCATGGAAGGCCGAGCCGGCGGCCATGCGCGTGATCTCGGAGCCGAAGCGGTCCGAGCTGGCCGACTCCCGGAAGGCTGCGCCGAACGCCTCCCCCATGATCCCGGAGATGAAGTCGATGCCGATCTGCTGCTTGTCGTCGAGCTTGGCCACGCATGTCCCTTTCGATGTTCGTTGGCGCCGCCGCGGCTATTCGGCGGCGAGAAGGCCGTCGTCGGGAGCGGGTCGGCCGAACCGCACCAGCCGGCCAGGCAGGGCGCCGGTCGAGCGCCCCCGCCGATAGGTGATCGCGCCCGACACGATCGTGGCCTCATAGCCGTCCGACTGCTGGCCCAGGCGCTTGCCGCCGGCGGGAAGGTCATGCTTCACCCGGGGCGCGTAGAGGCGCAGACGGTCGAGGTCGATGATGTTGATGTCTGCCTTGTAGCCGGGCTTCAACACGCCGCGATCGAACAGGTTGACGGTTTCGGCCGTCTCCCGGCTCAGCATGCTGACGGCCTGCTCGATGGCGATCTTGCCGCTGTCGCGTACATATTCGGATAGCATGTACGTCGGATATGCGGCGTCGCAGATCATTCCGTAATGCGCGCCGCCGTCGCCCAGCCCGAGCACCGTGCCTGGCTTGCCGAACAGGTCGACCGCCGCATCGAAGCGGTTGTTCGCGGTGTTGCCCATCGGACAATAGATGATCGCCTTGCCGTTCTGGCGCAGCAGCTCGTCATACATCAGTTCACGCTCGTCGATGCCCAGCGTCTCGGCGCGCGCCTTGATGCTGTCCGACGGGTGCGGGTTGTAGTTGGGCGGGTCGCCGAGCGGGAACAGGATGTGCGTCTGCTGCACCACCCACAGGAAGAAGGGGTTGGGATCCTCCGGCTGCTCGGACAGGATCTGGCTGCGGAATGCCGGATCGCGCATCCGGGCGACCTTCTCGTCCAGCGGCAGCTGCTCGATCTGCTTGTAGCTCGGATTGAGCGAGAAGGGATGATAGCTCAGCTCGAGGCCGAACAACATGCCGATCGGCCGAGGGAAGAATTGCCCGTGGATGCGGCGGCCATCCTGCTTGGCCCGCGCCAGCCCGTCGAGCAGGGGGCCGGGACCGCCATTGACCTGCTCGCCGGTGAACAGGCTGAAGTTCACCGGCCGTCCCGATGTCTCGCTGAGCGTCTCGATCACGCCCCATTCATGCGTCGTCGGCTGGTCGGTGGAGGGGATGATCTGGAACACGCCGGCGCCGGCGTCCCTCAGCCCGGCGGCGAGCGCCTTGAGTTCGTCCACTTCGGTCTTCGTCGATGGCGCGGGGCGGCCGTCGCGAAAGCTGTGGGCGAGCTGCCGGGACGTGGTGACGCCCAGCGCGCCGGCCTCGATGGCTTCCCTGGTGATCCGGCGCATCTCGGCAAGATCGGCCTCGGTCGGCGGCTCGAGATTGGTGCCGCGCTCCCCCATCACATAGACGCGCAGCGGGCTGTGCGGCAGCTGCGCGGCAAAATCGACATCGGTCCGCCGGGTGTCGAGGAAATCGAGATATTCCGGGAAGCTTTCCCATTTCCAGGGAACGCCCTCGGCCATCACCACTTCCGGGATGTCCTCGACCCCCTCCATCAGCTTGATCATCAGCTGGCGATGTTCGGGACGCGACGGCGCGAAGCCGACGCCGCAATTGCCCATCACCACCGTGGTCACGCCATGGTTGGACGAGGGAGCGAGCGTGTTTTCCCAGGTCACCTGCCCGTCATAATGCGTATGCACGTCGACGAAGCCCGGCGTCACGACCATGCCCGCCGCGTCGATTTCCTCCCGGCCCTTGCCCGGCACCGCGCCGATCGCGGCAATCATGCCGCCGTTGATGGCGACGTCTGCCTGGAAGCCGGGGGCGCCGGTGCCGTCGACGACGGTCCCGCCCCGAATCACGATGTCGAATTCCATGCTCATCCTGCTCCTCGCTTTCGTCCGCGATGCGTCGAGGCGAAATCCGCGACCGGGCGGGCGACCGGGCCTTTGGCCGATCGTCCAGCGCTCACGGTGAAGATTAGGATCGGCGGAAGGGCCGTCAACCGAGCGATGGCCAAATCGAAGCCGGCGCGTAGGAGTCATCGGTTATCTGATGATATGCCGCAAGGATCATCAGATGGCCGATGGGCACGGTGCGCCGCTATCGTGGCTGCAGATGATCGAATATCTTCCAGGCAACCGAGCGCGGCGGGAACAGGGCGGAACATCATGTCCGATCCGGCGCGCCATGCCATATCAATGGAGTTACCATGTCTTCTCAAGCGCCGCTGAAGTCGACGGATCGTCCACCACTCTACACCGGCCCGATCTTCGA
The DNA here is from genome assembly GCF_056401045.1 of Rhizorhabdus sp. P4_G6. Classification (NCBI taxonomy): domain Bacteria; kingdom Pseudomonadati; phylum Pseudomonadota; class Alphaproteobacteria; order Sphingomonadales; family Rhizorhabdaceae; genus Rhizorhabdus; species Rhizorhabdus sp. P4_G6. The sequence goes on from NZ_JBFUKC010000001.1 coordinate 374,597, forward strand.
CGCCGACACCCATTTCTGGGAGACCGACGACGCATGGACAAGGTATCTGCCCCGCGACGCGGCCGAGAAATACGGGGTCAGTTTCAAGAAGGGCGATGACGGCGACTTCGCCATGTATGTCGGCCCGCGCAAGGTGGAGATCAGCGCCGATCATCTGTTCGAGGATGGCCGCGTGCCCGCGCCCGGCAAGCTCCACGAGTGGCTCCGCGCGATGAAGGAAGGCAAGGCCGAGATCGATCTCCATGTCGCCAAGACGGCGGACATGATCGAGCCTGCGGCGCGCGTGAAGAAGCTCGACGGCTGGGATGTCAGATCGTCGATCCTGTTCATCGGCAACATGATCACCGCGATCAGCTTCCTCGATGATCCACGCCACGCCTATCCGGTGCTGAACGCCTACAACAGCTGGATGTACGATCAGTGGAAGTATAATTATGACGACCGGATATACACCGCGCCGATCGTGACGCTCGACGATGTCGACGAGGCCTGCAAGCAACTTCGCGGCGTGGTCGCCAGGGGTGCGAAGCTCATCCTGATGCCGATGGGACCCTATAACAACAAGGCTCCCGCCCATCCCGATCACGACCCGTTCTGGGCCATCGCCAACGAAGCCGGCATTCGCGTCGTGTTCCACGTTTCCGAAGCGATCTACATGAAGCACCACATGGCGGTGTGGGGCGAGCCCGTGCAGCAGTCACGGATCAAGCAGACCGCTTTCGTCTGGATGCACGGCTATTCCGAGCGCCCGGTCATCGAGACGCTGTCGAGCTTCATCTTCTGGAACTTTTTCGAGCGCTTTCCGAATGTAAAGCTGCTCTCGGCGGAAAACGGCGCCGAATGGGTACCCGCAATGCTGAGCAAGATGGACAAGTGCCGCGGCATCGCCAAGAACGGCTTCTGGCCCGGCGGCCAGCTGAAGGATCGGCCGAGCCGCGTCTTCGCGCGGCATGTTTCGGTCGTCGCCTATCCCGAGGACGATCTCAAATCGATCGTCGACCAGGTCGGCACGTCCGATTGGCTGCTGATGGGATCCGACTATCCCCATGCCGAAGGCGTCGAGGAGCCGCGGATCTTCGCCGACGAAGCGTGCCGCGGGCTCACCGCCGAGGACACGCGCAAGATCATGTACGAAAACGGCATGCGCTTCATGGGGCTGCCTTACTGACCGCATCGGAACCCGCGCGCCTCAGCCCCGCGCGGCGCGGGTTTCAGCTTTCCGGGGATAGCGCCGCCAGCCCGGGCCTGGCGGTGACGGGGCGGCCCGACGCCGCCAGGCCCGCATCGACCAGCAATCGCAGCAGGACGTCGAAATTGGTGCGCATGCGATCGAGTGGCGCAGCCAGCATCATCGCCCCGATATTGTCGTCGTCCGGGCCGAATACCGGCACCGCGATCGCCGCCGTGTCGCTCAGCATCTCTCCGAAGCTCGCACAATATCCGGTCTGCCGGATCTCATCGAGGTGGGCCATGATCGCCGCTTCCGTGGTCCGCGTATTCTCGGTCAACGCCCTGAGCTTGGCCCGCTTCAGATAGGCCTTCAGCCGCTCGGGTTGCGCATGGGCCAGCAGCACCCGTCCGGCCGCGCTCGCGTAGAGCGGCGCGCGGATGCCGACATGCATCGCATAATGCACGGCCTGGGTACTGTTGATCGCTTCGATGTAGATCGCCTGGCCGATCTCCCAGTCCGCAATTGCGAAGCCAACCGACTCACGGGTATCCCTCGCCAGCATCTTCACCGGCGGCCGCACCACATCCGGCGCAGACCATGTCGCGAGAACCTGGCTGGCCAGGCGATAGGCCACCGGTCCCAGCCGGTAGCGGCCTTCCTCCTGGACCAGATAGCGCAGATCGCAGAGTTCCCGCAGCGTATCGAGAAAGGTGCTCTTCGACACCGCCATCGCCGCGCTGATGTCGGCCAAGCCCAGCCCCTCTCTATTCCGCGAGAGCAGCAGCAGCAGATCGAGCACGCGCCCGATCGCCCTCGGACCCTTGGTGGTGCGCGCCTCCCCCACCCCTGACGTCTTCATCGTTGATCTTCCCTGTGCTCGGATCGATCTCTTATCCGTTCGGATATTCGAACACAATTCGAAAAAACTTTACCGATCATGCTTGTGATGCTACCCCATGTGAAAATCAGCGAGTCTCAGGAGAAGGATTTGTCGATGGCCACCAGCGATTCCCGGACCATTAAGTCTGCGCACCGCGTGCTCGAAATTCTCGAATATTTCGATCAGGACAGGCGCTACGCCACGGTCATGGATATGTCCCGCACGCTCTCCTACCCGCAGTCGAGCACCTCGGAGCTGCTGCGCTGCCTGACCCGGCTGGGCTATCTTCATTACAACCGCTTCCGCCGCACCTACAGCCCGACGGCGCGCGTCGCGCTGTTGGGCGCCTGGGTGAAGCCGTCGCTGTTCCGCGGCGGGCCGGTACTGTCGGCGGTCGATCGCGTGGCCGAACTGATCGGCGAGACGGTGATCCTGTCCACCGCGGCCAACTATGTGGTCCAGCATCTCCATGTCGTCCACGGCCCCGCGGAGAACGCCGTCGAGGCGCATGTCAGCGACACGCTGTCGTTGCTGCACAGCCCACAGGGCAAGCTGCTGCTGTCGAGCTATAAGGACGACCATATCCGCGCGGCGCTCCACCGCCTCAACGCCGAGGAAGTCGATACGTCGCGCTACGTGCGGCTCGTCGACATAATGGAAGAGATCGCCGCCCTGCGCGAAAGAGGCTGGATCATCACCGAAGAGGCGGACGGCTCCGGGTGCATCGCGGCGCTGCTGCCCGCGCGGCGCGGCGCCGACCGGCTCGTCATCAGCGTCCTTGCGCCACGCGAGGTGATCGAACAGCGCTCAGGCGAGATCATCGCCGCGTTGCTTGATCATCGCGAGGAGATCGATGCCGCCGAGCGCGTCGATCCGGTCAACGACATTGCCGAGAGCAACCTCGCCCGCCTGAACGACAATGTGAAGATCATGAGCTATCGCCGCTACTTCGCCTGACCCGCTCGCGCGGCAATGACCGAACCGGCCAATATCGCCATATTGGCCGGTGAGGCCGGCGCCATCCGGCTAGAACGGCTGCCTGCGCCCCGCCAGCCGGAACCCGGCGAGATCCTCGTCCGCATGGCGCTGGCGCCGATCAACGCGGCGGACATCCTCGCTATCGACGGCAGCTATGCCTTCTCCATCGACGCGAATGCGCCGCTGGGAGCGGAGGGCGTCGGCGTCGTGGAGCAGCTGGGATCTGGTGTCTCCGATCTGCACCGGGGCGACATGGTCCTCCCGCTGGATCGGGGAAACTGGGCACGCTATCGGACCTTGGCGCGCAGCCGGGTCATCGCCGTTCCCCCGGGAATCGAGCCGCTCCAGGCTGCGGTGATGCGGATAAACCCGGCAACGGCCTGGCTGCTGCTGGAGGCAAGCGGCGTCGCGCGGGACGGCTGCCTGGTTCAGAACGCCTGCTCGTCGACCGTCGCGCATTGGGTCCGGGTGCTGGCGGCCAGCCGTGGCATCACCGTGATCGATGTCGCGCGCCCGGGTTCGAAAGCCGCGGAAACCGGTGCCATATCCGACGACGAACGGCTCGAAGCAGCGGTGCGGGCCGCACATGGCGATCGGCCGCTCGGTGCGGCGCTCGACTGCGTCGCCGGCGATGCGACCGGCCGCCTTGCCGCCTGTGTCGACCCGCTCGGCATCGTGCTCACCTTCGGCCACCTGTCGGGAGAACCGGCCCGCATCCGATCGCAATTGCTGACCGGCCGCGAACTGACGGTGCGGGGATTCAGCCTGCGGCCGGCCGAAGCGCGGATGACCCCGGCGGCGCACGCCGCGATGTTCGCCGAGCTCTGGGCACTGGCGCAGAGCGGAAGCGTGGGCCCACCGGCGCGCGCCGTCATCCCGCTCGCGGAGGCCGATCGCGCGGTCGCGCTGGCCCGCACGCCGGGCCGCGGCCGGGTGCTGCTCGACGTCGAGGCAATATCGGGCATGTGAACGCTGCGGCCATCGCGTTGACAGTCGGGCGCAAACCCTGATGGGGATGGCTTCGACGAACGGGAAAATCACGATGAATCTTGACTTCACGGCCGAGGAGATCGCGTTTCGCGATGCGCTGCGAACCTTCTTTCGGGAGACGCTGCCCGAGGATCTTCGCCGCAAGATGATCAATCGGGAACATCTCGGCAAGGATGATACGGTCCGCTGGCAGCGCCTGCTCAACGCCCGGGGATGGGCGGTGCCGCATTGGCCGCCGCAATATGGCGGTCAGGCCTGGACGCCCGCCGAGCGCTACATCTTCCAGGAGGAAATGGCACTGGCGCACGCGCCCGAAGGATCGCCGTTCAACGTCAACATGATCGGCCCGGTGCTGTGCCGGTTCGGCACCGAGGAACAGAAGGCGCGCTTCCTGCCCGCTACCGCCAATCTCGACATCTGGTGGTGCCAGGGCTTTTCCGAACCGGGCGCCGGATCGGATCTCGCCAGTCTGAAGACCAGCGCGGTCCGCGACGGCGACGATTTTGTGCTCAACGGCCAGAAGATCTGGACGACCCAGGCGCAGCATGCCGACTGGATGTTCGGCCTGTTCCGTACCGACAACAGCGGCAGGAAGCAGGAAGGCATAACCTTCCTGCTGCTCGACATGCGCACGCCGGGCATCACCATTCGGCCGATCGAAACGATCGACGGCGGACATGACGCCAATGAGGTGTTCTTCGACGATGTCCGCGTTCCGGTCGCCAATGTGGTCGGCGAGGAGGGCAAGGGCTGGACCGTGGCCAAGCATCTGCTGGGTAGCGAGCGCAGCGGCATCGCGCGCATCGGATTGTCCAAGGAACGCCTGTCGCAGCTCCGCAGCCTGGAGCGGCGCCTTGCTGAGGACGGAACGCTTACGGCGCCGGAGCAGGCGCGGCTGGCCTATCGGCTCGCCGACGTCGAGGTCGAACTGCGCGCGCTGGAGCTGACCCAGCTCAGGGTCGTCTCCGCCGATGCCCATGGCGGCGGCGCCAATGCCGCGGCCTCGATCCTCAAGGTGAAGGGCACCGAGATACAGCAGCGCATGACCGAGCTCGTGCTCGAACTGGCGGGACCGGCCGGCCTCGCGACCGCCGGCCATGGCGGCCAGGAAGATCCGGACGATGACTGGATCGCGGCGGCTGCGCCCTTCTACTTCACGATGCGCAAGGTCTCGATCTTCGGCGGATCGAACGAGGTGCAGAAGAATATCATCGCCAAGTCGATGCTGGGATTGTGACCGACGATGGATTTTGAACTCACCGACGAGCAGAAGATGCTCAACGACAGCGTTACCCGTTTCGTCGCGGACACCTATGCCTTCGACAAGCGCGAACATGCGCTGCGCAGCCGCGACGGCTGGAGCCGCGCGGCCTATGCCGGCCTGGCCGAGATGGGGCTGCTGGCCTTGCCCTTCGCGGAAGAGGACGGCGGCTTCGGCGGCGGCGGCGTGGAAATGATGCTGATCATGGAAGCGATGGGCCGCGGCCTGATGGTGGAACCCTATTTCGCGACCGTGGTGCTCGCCGGCGGGGTGCTCCGGCACGCCGCCTCGGCGGAGCAACGCGCCGCGATCGTACCCGGCCTGATCCTGGGCGAACGCATCCTGGCGCTCGCGCATGACGAGCCCGGCATGCCGCGCCACACGCTCGAGATGCGCGCCAGCGCGCGTCCGTCCACAGATGGCTGGGTGCTGGACGGCGACAAGGTCGCGGTGATCCATGGCCAGAGCGCCGACACGCTGATCGTCAGCGCGATGACAGCGCAGGGCCCGGCCTTGTTCCTGGTCGACGCGAAGGCCTCAGGCGTCACGATCGAACCGGCGCGGGGCTATGACGGCATTGCCGTTGCCGCGGTGCGGCTGTCGGGCGCAGCTGTCGGCGGCGATGCACTGATCGGCCAGGTCGGCGGCGGGGCGACGATCCTCGACGCGGTGTTCGACGAGGCGCGGGCCGCGCTGGTCGCCGAAGCGGTCGGCGCAATGGCCGGTACGCTCGACGTCACCGTCGACTATCTCAAGACCCGCCAGCAGTTCGGCGTCCCGATCGGCAGCTTCCAGGCCCTGCAACACCGCGCGGTCGACATGCTGATGCAGGTTGAACTGTCGCGCAGCATGGCGGTGCTGGCGGCGCTGTCGCTCGACGGCGATCCGGCCCAGCGGCGTCGCAACGTCGCCGCCGCGAAGGCGCAGATCGGCAAGTCCGGCCGGATCGTCGGGCAGGAGGCCGTGCAGATGCACGGCGCGATCGGCATCACGGCCGAATATAAGGTGGGCCACGCGTTCAAGCGGCTGACCGCGATCGACGCGCTGCTGGGCGACCGCGACCATCATCTGGCGCGGCTTGTCGAACTGGGCGGCGTCTATCCGGCCGTCGCCTGACGGCTGACGCAGCCCGCCGCGCCAACAAGCGCGGGCGTCAGCCTTCGGAGGCCTTGCGCAGCATCACGGCGTGGTCGCCATCGCGAACGACCACCAGCCGCATCCCGGGCTTGGTCGTATCCGCAAATTCCGCGAACGGCTCACGACGACCGGGATAGCGCACACGGATGAACGTATTCTCGTCCACGGTCAGCGTGATCTCGCCGCGTTGACCGGCGTCGACCGTGATGCTGTTCGGCGTGACCGCCCGCACCGTTGCGGCGATGGCGCTGGGATTGGTCGCCGACTGGACGCGGGAATCGAACGAGATGCGGAGCCGGTCCGAATGGTTCGGCATGCCGCAGTGCGGCGTATAGGGATGCACGATCAGCACGTCGCCGGGCAGATAGTCGGTCGTGGCCCAGGCCTCGTCGGGAATGGCATCGCGCGGGATCGGATAGGGCGCCGGCTTGGCGACATTATGGAAATAGCCGCGCTTGTTCTGCCCTACCGCCAGCGCCAGCCCGCCCATGGCGCGCGTGCAGGGCGTCAGGGAGATCCACACCGGCTTATAATCCTGGATACCGGGGCTGTAGAAACCGTCCTGATGGACGGTCGTGATCGGACCGTTGGGCGGATAGGTGCGATACTGGACGATCGGAACGGCGCAGGCGGGCTCGCCCAACACCTTCTCCATCACCGCGAGATTGGCGGGATGCTCGATCAGCCGCGCCGCGATCCCGGCATAGATGTCGCTTTCTTCCATCCCGCCGTCGAAGGAGCCGCCGGTCCATTTGCCCTCCGGATCGCCCGGGCTGGTCAGGCCGAGCCTAGCCGCGACTGCGAGCATCGCATCGCGCGCCTCGGCCACCGATCCCGGGTCGAGCACGCCGCGCAGCAGGAGATAACCGTTATCGTCGTAGAAACGCTCGAGCGCGGCATGTTCGTCGAGCAGGTGATTGCAACTTTCGAGTTCGCGATCGGGCTTAACATCGAGGACCTTGAGATCCTCGGCATCGGGCCGGCTAAGGGCGGCGACAGTCATCATCCTCTCCGTTCTCATGCAAGAGTCGCGCTTGTGCGCGTCAGCACCGACAAGATACCTTCCGGCGCCGAAAGTAAGGGATGTTTTCGAGCAATGGCCGGATGTAAATAGTCAGCGCGTGCCGTCTTCGCCGGATGACAGCAGCGCCAGCATCTGCATCAGTAGCGTATCCTGGCGCCGGGCGATGTCTTCAACGCTGCGGCCTGCCGCAGCGGCCGCCATCTGCCGCACCAGTTCGGCCTGAAGCCGGGGGTCCCCCAGCGGCGGATCGGCCATGGTTTTCCAGCGCTGGACGATGCCGGGCGTGAATTTGGGCAGGAATTCCGCCAGGCCGCCCGCGCCGCCCGATGTATGAAAGGTCGCGAACTGGCCCTGGATCGCCCATTTGAGCGCCGGGCCGAAACGGATCGCCTTGTCGATATCCTCGACGCTGGCATAGCCCTCGGCCACCAGCCGCACCGCCTCGCGAAACATTGCGCTGGTCAGCCGATTGCCGATATGGCCGAAGATCTCGCGGTTGAGGCGCACCGGCTCCTTGCCCAGAGCAGCGTAGAAGTCGAGCGCCAGGTCGATGGCGAGCGAATCAGTCGCCTCGCCCCCCCCGACCTCGACGAGCGGGATCAGGTGGACCGGATTGAACGGATGACCGAGCACGAAGCGAGAGGCGGTGCCGAGCCCCGCCTGCAGTTCGCTGATCGGCAGGCTCGACGTGCTGCTGCCGATCAGCACGTCGGCCGGGACCAGCCGGTCGAGATCCGCAAACAGCGCCTGTTTGATCTCTGACCGTTCGGGCGTGCTTTCCTGGATGAAATCGGCACCGTCCACGGCCTCATCGAGCCGATCGTGCAGCGTGAGTCGGCCGGACCAATCGTCACCGTCGCGGGCAAGTCCGAGTGCCGTCATCTGCGGCCAGGCTTGCTCGACATGATGGCGCACCCGCGCGGCCGCGGCGGTGGCAGGGTCGTACAGCCGCACCGCCCGGCCCGCGCCAAGGAAGGCGGCGGCCCAGCCGCTGCCGATCACGCCGGCGCCGATTGCGGCGACGGTGGCGATGCCGTCCTTGGCGCGGTACGCCGTCATCACGCTCAGTAGCCCTTGAACTCGGGCTTCTCCTTGTTGGCGAAGGCGGTGGTCGCCGCCTTGTAGTCGTTGGTCACCATTGTCATCGATTCATAAGCGATCGACAGTTCGAGGACAGCATTGACCTGCGCCTTGACCTGCTTGTTGACCGACGCCTTGGACCAGCGGACCGCCCACATCGGCTGCGCGGCGATCTCGCGTGCGATCTTGATCGATTCTTCCAGCACCTGCTCCCGCGGGAAGGCGTAGTTGACGAGGCCGATCTCTTCCGCCTTCTTGCCGTTCAGGATCTTGCCGCGCATCAGATATTCCTTGGCCTTCTGCGGGCCGACCAGCAGCGGCCACATCACCGCGCCGCCATCGCCCGCGACGAGGCCGACACGGACATGGGTGTCGCCCAGCTTGGCATCGTCGGCGACAATGCTCATGTCGCAAAACAGCAGCAGCGAGGTACCGAGGCCCAGCGCATCGCCATTGACCGCCGCGATGATCGGCTGCGGGCAGAGGAGGAAATGTTCCCAAAGGCGCAGGGTATTCTGCGGCACCCGCAGCGCATATTTCAGTCCGAACTCGGTCTGAGCGCGCTCCGACATGAGCTTCACGTCGCCGCCCGCGCTGAAGGCGCGTCCTGCGCCGGTCAGCACGACCACCTTGATCCGCTCGTCCCGGGCGATCCTCAGCCAGATGTCCTCGAGCTGCCAATGATTGTGAGGGCCGACGGCGTTGAGCTTGTCGGGATCGTTCATGGTGACGACGGTAACGCCATCCTCGCCGATCTCGACCTTGAAGAATTCCAGGTCGCTATAATCGGCCGGGCGGGAAAACTCGTTGTCGCTCATATATATATACTCCTAGATTCGCGATGCGCCGGTCACCCGGCGAATATTTCAGGCGGCGGCGCCGCTCTTTTGCCAGTCGGCAAAGCTCTGTCCCCTGTCAGCGAGCCCCACCAGCAGCGCCGCCGGCTCGAGCGACGGATCGCCAGGCGTATCCGCGGCGAAGGTGCGCAGCCGGGCGACGATATGCGACAGGCCGATCTCGTCGGCGTAAAACATCGGCCCGCCCAGGTGTCGCGGCCAGCCATAGCCGTTGATCCACACCAGATCGACATCCGACGGGCGCAGCGCGATGCCCTCCGCGATGATCCGCGCGCCTTCGTTGATGAGCGGAAAGAGCAGCCTTTCGACGATCTCCTGCTCCGGGATCTCGCGCCGGACGATGCCCAGCTTCTCGGAGGTCGCGACGATCAGCGCCTCGGTCTCGGAGTTGGCGCGCGGGGTGCGGTCGCCGGCTTCGTAGAGATAATAGCCCGCACCCGTCTTCTGGCCCAGCCGCCCGCTCTCGACGATGGCGTCGGCGATCGGGAAAGGTGTGCCGCGCCGCTTGCGGATCGAATAGCCGACATCGAGACCGGACATGTCGTTGGTCGTTAGCGGCCCCATCGGGAACCCCATATTGGTGAGCGCCGCGTCCACCTGCTTCGGGAAAGCGCCCTGCTGGAGCAGCCGTTCGGCCTGGGCAGACCGCTTCGCCACCATGCGATTGCCGATGAAGCCGTCGCAGTTGCCGGCGAGGATCGAGACCTTGCCGATCTTCTTGCCGACCGCCATCGCGGTGAGGATCGCGTCCGCGCTGCTGTCCTTCGCCTTCACGACCTCGAGCAGCTTCATGACGTTGGCCGGCGAGAAGAAGTGCATGCCGACGAAATCCTGCGGCCGCTCGAGCACCGACGCGATCTCATCGACATCGAGCGCCGAGGTATTCGAGGCGAGCACCGTCCCAGGTTTCACCCGCCGCTCGAGATCGGCGAAGATCTCCTTCTTCACCGCCATGTCCTCGAACACCGCCTCGATGATGAGGTCGGCGTCGGCGGCCGCGCCACGATCGGTGGCCGGGGTGATGCGGCGCAGGCGTTCGTCCATCTGCGCCTGGGTTATCGACCCGCGCTTCACCGACGTCGCGTAATTGGCGCGAACCCGGTCCATGCCGCGGTCGAGCGCCTCCTGCGTCGTATCGATGAGGGCGACCGGGATGCCCGCGCCGGCGAAGCACATCGCGATGCCGCCCCCCATCGTCCCCGCCCCGATGATCGCCGCGCCAACGACTTCGCGGGCGCGGGCACTCTCGGGCAGCGCGGGAATCTTGGCCGCCTCGCGCTCGGCGAAGAACAGATGGCGCAGCGCGCGCGACTGGCTGCCGGCCATGAGTTCACGATTGGCAGTGCCGTCGATCGCCATCGCCGCGTCGAAATCCATCGTGAAGGAGCGGCGGATCGACGCGACGCAGGCGAGCGGCGCGGCCTGGCCTTTGGCGCGCGCGGTCAGTTTCGCGGCGAGCGCGTCGAAGGCGGCCGGATCGGCACGGGTCGGCGCGATCCTGTCCTCCCGGTCGCTGACCGGGACGACCATGAGCTTCTCGTCGATCACGCGCCGCGCGAAGGCCGCGCCGATGGTCGCGGGGTCTCCCTCCTCGACGGCGTCGAGGATGCCGAGCGCCAGCGCTTCGGCCGCCGCGACGGGCTTGCCCGACAGCACGAACTCCAGCGCTTTTTCCGCGCCGATGATGCGCGGCAGGCGCTGGGTGCCGCCGCCGCCGGGAAAGAGGCCGAGATTGATTTCCGGGAGGCCTACCTTGGCGGCCGGATTGGCGACGCGAAAGGGGCAGCCCAGCGCCGTTTCGAGGCCGCCGCCCAGCGCCGTGCCATGGATCGCGGCGATCACAGGCTTGGACGAGCGTTCGAGCTTGGCGATCATGTCCTGCAGCGCGGGGGAAAGGCGCGGCTTGTTGAACTCGGTGATGTCCGCGCCCGCGAAGAAGGTGCGTCCGTCGCAGTGGAGGACGATCGCCTTGACCGCGGGATCGGCGTTCAGCCTATCGACCGCCTCGACGATCCCCGCGCGCACGAGCTGCCCCAGCGCATTGACTGGCGGATTGTTGCTGCAGATGAAGCCGATATCGCCTTCGACACGCGTTGTGATCTTCTCGTTAATCTGAGTCATGACCGCTCGGTCGAGCCCCCGCTACTGCTGTTTCAGCCTTGCACAAGCGATTCTGGGCCCGAACTGTCAAGCAAAGCGCAGGGCGTGCCCGGAGGCATCGCGGATGTGAACCCTTGAGGACCCGGCTTCGCATCGCGTCCTTCGCGATTTAGGCGGATGGAGCGATGATGCGCGTGGCTGCGCGCTACAAGGGAAGCTTCTTGATGCAGTTCGATCTGACCGAAGAACAAGCCATGTTTCGGGATTCCGTGGCCGCTTTCGCCCAGCGGCATCTCGCCTCCGGCGCGGTCGAACGGGCGCATGGCGACGACTATCCCTGGGAGATCGCCCGGCTGATGTCCGAACAGGGGCTGATCGGCATCACCATCCCCGAGGACAAGGGCGGTCTTGGCGGTTCGCTGATGGATGCCGTCATCGCCATCGAGACGGTGGCGTCGATCTGCCCGCGCTCGGCAGACGTCGTGCAGGCCGGCAATTTCGGTGCGATCCGTACCTTCGCCCAGTTCGCCAGCGACGCGCAGAAGGAGCAGTATCTGGCGCCGCTGCTGAAGGGCGACGGACTGATCTCGGTCGCGATGACCGAACCCAATGCCGGCTCGGCCGTCACCGAGCTGACGACCGCCGCGGTCCCCGACGGCGACGGCTTCCGCGTGACCGGGCAAAAGATCTTCACCACGCACGGCACCCACGCCACCGTTTTTCTGGTCTATGTCCGCTATGGCCCCGGCACCGGCAATATCGGGTCGGTGCTGATCGAGCGCGGGCAGGAAGGGTTCAGCTTCGGCAAGCCGGTCCGCTTCCTGTCGGGCGAGGAGTGGAATCCGCTGTTCTTCGACAATGTCTTCGTCCCCCGGGAGAAGGTCCTGCTCGGACCGGGCGGGTTCAAGCAGCAGATGTCCGGCTTCAACGTCGAGCGGATCGGCAATACCGCGCGCAGCCTGGCGCTGGGCCGCTATGCCTTCAACGCGGCGGTCGAACATGCCAAGACGCGCAAGCAGTTCGGCCGCGCCCTGTGCGAGTTCCAGGGGCTGCAGTGGAAGTTCGCGGAAATGAAGCTCAAACTCGATGCCGCGCAATTGCTGCTCTATCGGGCCGCGACCAACGCCGACAAGGGCCTGCCCTCGCCCGACGAGACCGCCATAGCCAAGGTCGCCTGCAACCGGGCAGGCTTCGACTGCGCCAATGAGGCGATGCAGGTCATGGGAGGCGCGGGCTACAGCCAGGACAGCCTCGTCGAATATTGCCTGCGTAGGACGCGCGGGTGGATGATCGCCGGCGGCGCCATCGAGATCTTGCTAAATCGCATTGCCGAGGGCGTGTTCGACATGCGGTTTCCTCAAGGGCCGGCAAAGTCCTGAAGGCATGACGGGGAGAGGATGAAGAGATGAACGAGATCAGCAAGCTGTCCACGAACGCGGTACGCCAGGACTATGTGCCGGCCGATGGCTATATCTCGCCCGAATTCGTCCGGCTGGAGAAGGACAGGCTGTGGCCGCGCATCTGGCAGATGGCCTGCCGCGAGGAGGAGATCCCCAATCCGGGCGATTTCTACACCTATGACATCGCCGACGAGTCGATTACCGTGGTGCGCGGCACCGACGGCGTGGTGGTGGCCTACCATAATGTCTGCCCGCATCGCGGGCGGCGCCTGACCGCCGGCTGCGGCCGCATGGGCAAGTTCCACTGCAAATATCATGGCTGGCAATGGAGCCTCGACGGCAAGCCCGCCGAGGTGGTCGATCGCCATGACTGGGGCCCGCTGCTCCAGGACAGCGAGATAACGCTGCACCCGGTGAAGGTGGGCAGCTGGGGCGGCTGGCTGTTCATCAACATGGATCCCGACAGCGAGAGCCTCGAGGCCCATCTCGGCGAGGCCAAGACCCTGCTGGATCCGTTCGAGATCGACAGGATGCGCTATGTCTGGCGCAAGCGCATCGTGATGCCATGCAACTGGAAGACCGCGCAGGAGGCCTTCATGGAAGGCTATCATGTCCAGACCACGCATCGCCAGCTGCTGCCCTATCAGGAGGATTACACTTTCTCGCGCGCCTTCGGCCGGCACGCGATGTTCGGCTATGCGCCGACGGCCTTGTTCGGCCTGCCCAGCCCTCGGATCAGCGACCAGAGCGGCGACGTCCGCAAGGGCCTGGCCGAGTTCAACAAGGAGATCTGGGACACGTTGAAGGCGACGACGACCGAGGAAATGCTGGCGGCCGGACGGCGGCTGATGGAGCTGCCGGAGACGGCGACCCCGTTCGAGGTCTATGTCGCCTTCGCCCGCTTCCACCGCGAGGAATCGGAGAAGGCGGGCCGGCCCTGGCCGGCGATCACCCCAGAGCAGCAGATGGCCGCGGGCACCGACTGGAACATCTTTCCCAATCTCGTCTTCCTGCAGCAGCCGACCAACGTGCTGTTCTACCGATCGCGACCGAATGGCGACGATCCGGACAGCTGCGTCTTCGAGATCAGCGTGCTCGAGCGCTTCGCGCCGGGGGCCGAGCCGAAGAATGTCGAGGTCGAGATCGCCGAGGATTGGCGCGCCGTCGACTGGGGCCTTATCCTCGCGCAGGATTTCCAGAATATGGAAGCGGTGCAGAAGGGCATGAAATCGCGCGCCTTCAAAGGCGCGCGGCCCAGCCCGGTCCAGGAAATCGAGATCAGCAATTTCCACGCGACCCTGCTCGACTATCTGCACGAGGGCCGGTGATGCCGGAAGGCGCTAGCGACGAGACGGTCGATTTCATCATATGCGGTTCGGGTGGAGGCTCGATGGCCGCCGCCCTCTATCTCAAGTCGATCGGCAAGACGCCGCTGATCCTGGAAAAGACCGACAAGCTCGGCGGGTCCACCGCGATGTCGGGCGGAGTCCTGTGGGTTCCGAACAACCACCTCCTCGCGCGCGACGGCGTGGAGGACAGCCATGAGGCGGGCCGCACCTATATGGATGCGACGGTCGGCAACGATGCCGGCCCGGCGGCGTCGCCCGAGCGCAAGGAAGCCTATCTCCGCAACGGTCCACCCCTGCTCCGATGGCTCGAGGAACAGGGGATGAAATGGCTGCGGACCGAAGGCTGGGCCGATTATTATGACGATCGGCCCGGTGGCTGTACGCGCAGCCGCTCGGTCGGCGCCCAGATGCTCGACGCGCGCGACATGGGGCCGCTGTTCGACAAGCTGCGCCTCGGCCCGATGCTCATGCCTCTGCCCACCGACAAGGCGGGCATTATCGGCCTCGCCACGCGCACGCCGCGCGGTATGCTCGAAGGCATGAAGCTGCTGTTCCGGATGTGGCTGGTGAAGAAGCGCGGCAAGCCGCTGCTCAGCTTCGGCGGCGCGCTGCAGGGCCGCATGCTGATGCTCGCCGACAAGGCCGGCATCGACATGCGCACCGGCCATGGCGTCGTCGAACTGATCGAGGAGAATGGCCGGATCACCGGCGTCATCGCCGAACATGACGGCGAGCAGATCCGCATCCGCGCGCGAGACGGCGTGCTCATCAACGCCGGCGGCTTTTCCCACAATGCCGAGATGCGCCGGAAATACGGCCCGCAGCCGAGTTCGGTGGAATGGACCAACGCCAATCCCGGCGACACCGGCGAGATGATCCAGATCGCCGAGCGGCATGGCGCGGCGCTCGACCTGATGGACCAGGCCTGGTGGGTGCCCGGCACGTTGGTGCCCGAAGGCGGACCGGCCAACATGCACAACACCGACATCTCGAAGCCGCATTGCATCATCGTCAACCGCCATGGCCGGCGGATCCTGAACGAGAGCGGCTCCTATATGGAGAATGGCCAGCGGCTCTATCGGAACGACGTGCCGGCCTATGTCATCCTCGATAGCCGTCACCGCAAACGCTATGCCTGGGGCTATTATCCACCGGGCAAGACGCCGCAGTCATGGTTCGACAGCGGCATGGTCAAGACTGCGGATTCGATCGAGGAGCTGGCCCGCAAGGCGGGGATCGACCCGGGCGGACTCGAGGCTGAAGTCGAGAAGTTCAATCGTTATTGCGAGACCGGCAAGGATCTGGACTTCAATCGCGGCGGCCGCGGCTATGACAACTGGTTCGGCGACCCCACGGTGAAGCCCAACCCGAACCTCGGCAAGATCGACAAGCCCCCCTTCTACGTCATGGAAATGGTTCCCGGTGATGTCGGCACCAGCGGCGGGATACTGACCGACGAGCATGCCCGGGTGCTGCGCCCGGACGGCTCGGTGATCCAGGGCCTCTACGCCACTGGGAATTCGACGGCATCGGTGATGGGCCGCTGCTATCCGGCGGCGGGTGCCAGCATCGCCGCGTCGTTCGTATTCGCCTGGATCGCGGCGCATCACGCCACCGGGCGCAACGATTGAGCGTCGCGCCGCCGGCCTGCGCGGGCTCAGCGCCGCGGCGGCGTCTGCCGCGCCTGCGCCGCCTCGCGCCACTGCGTCGCGGTCATGCCGGTGTGCTGGCGGAACATCGTCCGGAACAGGCGGCTGTCGGAAAAGCCGACCAGCTCCGCGATTCGGTCGATCGACCGATTCGACCGTTCGAGCATCTTGATGGCCGCCTGCAGGCGCAGTTGCTGGACATAGGCCTTGGGGGTGGCGCCAAGCGCCTTGCGGAAACGCCGTACCAGCGTGGGCTGGCTGGTCGACAGCGCCTCGGCCAGCTCCTGCATGCCGATCGGGCCGGTAAAGCGCTGCTCGAGCCAGATCTGGGCGCGGGCGACGAGTTGGTCGCCCGCGAGCACTTCCTCGTCCTCGCGGGCGAGCCCCATGACCGAGGTCAGCCAGCGTCCGACATCGGGCGACAAGGTGCGCTCCATCACCCGCACGATCAGCGCCAGATCATTCGCCATGCCATTGGCGATCAACAGCGAGCCGTAATCGGCCAGGCCCAGCCGTTCCTCGGCGCTGTGCCGCGGGAACATCGCCCGCGCGACCGGCTGCAGCGCCCGCGCGACCGGCACCGCGATATCCTTGGTCAGCCCCGCCGCCATCAGCAGCAGCGCCGATGCGCCGCTCGCGCCGATGATGGCGCCCCGGTCGGCCTGGCGCTGCAGCCAGCGGAACAGCTCGGCGCTGCGCGCTATCCGCTCCTCCAGGCGCGCGACGCCCATGACCCGGAAGGCTGGAAGCCAGACGAAGGCATGTTCGTCGCTGCTGCTGATCGCGCCGTCGACCTCCAGGCGCCGGCCGTCGCTCATCCGGATCGGGCCGCCGTCCAGCGACACTATGCGCAGGCGGGTTTCCATGCGCATCGGGTCGGTACCGGCAAAGATCTGCTCGATCCGGTCGCGGGCGAGAATGAAGCTGTCGGTCAGCGCTCCGACACTGGCATGATAGGCGCCGTCGAGCGCGACGAGGGCGAAATCGGACATGACCCGTGCTGACAGAAAACAACCGGATCATGCAAGATAACATCCTGCCCGGGGCAAGCGCCGTCCCGGCTCGCGCCCTATACCCCATGCCATAACGCCACGCGGAGTATCACGATGCCCGAACCCTCCCGCTATCTCCGGCGCCTCGCCGGCAAGGTTGCGATCATCACCGGCGCCGGCGCTGCGGCCGATGAGATCGGGATCGGCCGCGCCATCGCCTTCATCATGGCGCGGGAAGGCGCGCGCGTGGCCTGCGCCGATCTCGACGGCGCGCGCGCCGAGGCCACGGCCGCCCGGATCCGGGCGGAGGGCGGCGAAGCGATCGCGGTGGCAGCCGACGTCAGCACCCCGGAGGACTGCCAGGCGCTGGTCGAGGCCGCAGGCCAGGCCTTTGGAAAGCTCGACATCCTGGTCAACAATGTCGGCATCTCGGCCCCGACCGACCTTGCGACGATCACCCTCGATCTCTGGAACCGGACGATCGCCACCAATCTGACCAGCGTGATGCTGATGTGCAAGTTCGCCGTGCCGCACATGGCGCGGGGCGGCGGCGGATCGATCGTCAACATCTCCTCCTTGGCGGGCATGCGGGCGATGGGCGCGCTTGCCTACGGTCCGTCCAAGGCGGCGATGGCGCAGCTGTCGCGCGAGATCGGGGTCCTCCACGGCCGGCAGGGTATTCGCGTCAACACCGTCGCGCCCGGCCATGTCATGACGCCGCATGCGATGAGCAAGCTGCCCGCCAGCATGCGCGAGGCGCGGCGCAAGGTCGGCCCGCTCGGCATAGAAGGAGACGCATGGGACATCGCCCAGGCGGTGCTGTTCATCGCCAGCGACGAGGCGCGCTTCATCAACGGTGTCCATCTTGCGGTCGACGGCGGGGTCGAGGGGATCGGCCCGCTGGTGGGCCACGCCTTCGTTTCCGAATCCTGATCGCGATGGAGACGTTGTGGAGGATGAGATCTTGACCGACCAGTGGCTCCCGCTCGTGCCGGACGACGTCACCCCGCAATGGCTGGGCAAGGCACTTGCCGCGCAATGGCCAGGGATAGAAGTCGAAAGCCTGGACGTGACCGACATCCTGTGGGGCACCGGAACCAAGATGATGGTAACGGCCCGTTACAACGCCGTCGGCCGCGCTGCCGGCCTGCCCGAACGTCTATGCGTCAAGGCCGGGCTTGCTGAACATCGCGAACTGGTCAAATTCTGCTACCAGACCGAGGCACGCTTCTTCGCGGAGATCGCACCGCATCTCTCGATCGGACTGCCACGCTGCGTCTTTGCCGCCGCCAACGCCGATCAGGGCGTGGTGATCATGGAGGACCTACGCCCGGCGGGTGCCCGCATCTGCCGTGTGCAGCAGACGTTGACCCGGCAGGAGGCGACGGCCTTCCTCGACGATCTGGCAGCGCTGCATGCGCGCTGGTGGAACAGCGACGCCCTCCACGACGATGGCGAACTCGGCTGGCTGATGCGCCATGACCCGCTGCCCGATGCGGCGTGGGGCGATTTCGGGCGGGGCCAGCTCGAACCCGAAACCTGGGCCCATTATATGGGCCTCCCCCGGGCGCTCGCTATCCCCGCCGTCTGCCGCGATCGCGACACTATAAAGGGTGCGCTTCAGCAGTTGCGCCGCTTCGCCCCCGCCGGACCGACCTGCGTGATCCATGGCGACGCCCATCTCGGCAACATGTATCTGTCCGCCGACGGACGGCCGGGCTTCCTCGACTGGCAGACGGCGCGGCGCGGTCATTGGGCGCAGGACGTAGCCTATTTCTATGTGTCGGCACTCGATCCGCTCGATCGCCGCGCATGGGAGCGGGATCTCATCGCCGGCTATCTCTCGGCGCTGTCGCGCCATGGCGCAGGTGAGGTACCTGACGACGCGACGGCGTGGACGGCGATCCGCGCGCACATCGTCTACGGCCTCTTCTACTGGATGGTGAATCCAGTAGAGTGGCAGGCAGAGGAAAACAACGCCGCCGTCGCGCCACGATTCGGGTGGGCAGCCGTCGACCTTCAGGCACCGCCGGTGGCGGCGCTGTAGCGCCTTTCCGCCACCTCTTCACGGATGCCGGCACGTCAGCCAGGCTTGACGAAGCGATTGGGGATGTCCCCGAAGATATAGGCGCGGTTGGCTTCGTCGTCGAACGCGTCGAGCGTCCAGCCGCCGGGATGGACGCTGGTGCGGATCGCCTCGGGCTCGGGGATCAGCGCGACCTCGTCCCCCTGGATATAGAAGTCGCGGCCGCTGACATGGCCGGCCGCGTCGGTGCAGAGCCAGACGACCAGGGCCGCGACATGCTCGGGCAGCGCGGTCATGCGCGGCTTCGCCATCGGCTTGTTCCAGAGCAGCGGGATGCCGAGCCGCGCCGATTCCGCGATCGTCTCGTTAATCTCCGGGGTGTGGGTAGCGGTCACGTGCGACACCGGCCGGATCATGTTGCAGCGTATCCCGAACTCGCCCAGGTCGCGGGCGATCGAACGGGTAAGCCCCAGCACGCCTTCCTTGGCGGCAGAGTAATTGCCCATCCCCCAATGGCCGAAACCGGACGGCGAGCCGGTGTTGACGATGACGCCGGAGCGCTGCGCGATCATATGCTGCGCGGCCGCCCGGCAGGTGTAGAAGCTCGCCGCCAGGCTGACATCGAGGCAGAGATGCCAGTCCTGATCGGTCATCCGGTCGATCCTGGCCGGGCGCACGATGCCGGCGTTGTTGACGAGGATATCGATCCGACCCCAGCTATCGACAGCCTTGCGCACCGATGCCTCGGCGCCTTCGCGGGTCGCCACGTTCGAGCTTTGCGCAACGGCTTCGCCGCCGGAAGCGCATATCTCACGGGCGACTGCCTCGGCGAGTGTCGCATCGCCGGCCTCGGTGCCATAGGGGCCGCCGCCGAGGTCGTTGACCACGACCTTCGCCCCCTGCGCGGCGAGCAGCTTCGCCTCGGCCCGGCCGATGTTGCGGCCCGCACCTGTGACGAGCGCCACCTTTCCTGCAAGTCTTCCGGTCATTCCGTCTCTCCCCGATAGCGGCAACAATCTAGACGGGGGGCGAGACGGGGCCAACGTCGCAGCCGACGCGATCATGCTGATGATAAGTTCCTGCCGCCGACGCGGCGTGATATCTTGCCTCCCGCTGCGAAGACTCAGCAGCGGAGACCGGTGACCGTCCTCTCCACCACTCGGCGGGAGCCTGCAAGGCCGGAAAGGAGCGATGCTTGACCAAGGATATCAGCGACGAGGAAAGCCGCCGGATCATGACGACGGCGGCGGATGTTCGGCCGGATGAGAATGTGCACCACGATCCGGCGCTCCGGCCTGCGCCGATTGCGCGCGGCCGGCCGGTCACCAGCGCGGAAAGCAAGGCCATCATGGCGCTTGCCGCCAATATGCGCCCGCTCGAGAATATCCATCGGGAGCGGGACGAGGACTGACGCCCTCCGGCCGCGCCGTCAGCCGCGTTCGAGGTCGGGCCCGAAATCGGCGGCAGTTCCGCCGGTCCAGGGGAAATGCCCGAAATAGCGCGCGCCCGCCTCGGCCTGGCTGTGGACCACCGTCAGGCGCTTCTCGTCGAAGATATCGGGCAGGGCGGCGGCAACGCGCTCGGCATCGATCGCCGGGTCGCAGATCTCGCCGGTCTCGGCCATGACGAGGCTCGACAACCGTCCGCCGCCGGTCAGCAGGATACGCCCCGTCTCGGTGCAGTCGCGGCTGAGGAACCAGCTCATCGCCGCCGCCACCTGCGCCGGCGCAAGATTGTCGCGGAACCATGCGACGGTGGCGCCGTCCGGGATCTGCTCTATCATCCGGGAATAGGAGGTCGGCATGACGGCGTTGACCAGGATGCCGAGCGGCCTGCCCTCGATCGCGGCATCGAGGGTAAGGCCGAGCATGCCCGCCTTCGCTGCGGCATAGGGCGCATTGCCGCCGACGCCGAGCACGCCGTTCGAACTGACATTGAGGATGCGGCCATAGGATTGCGCGGCCATCGACGGCCACACCGCCCGCATCAGATGATGGCCGCCGATCAGGTTGACGGCATAATGCCGCTCCACCTGGTCGTCGCGGTGGGCGGTGAACGGGCCGGGAATCGCAGTCCCGGCGTTATTCACGAGGATGTCGACCCTGCCGAACGTCTTGATCGCCGCCTCCACGATCGAACGGGCGGCATCCGCCGAGCCTACCGCCTCGCCATTCGCCACGGCGTGGCCGCCGCCCGCGACGATCTCGGCGGCGACGGCGACGGCCGAGCCCGATTCTCCCGCCCCCTCGCCGAGCACGTTGCCGCCATAATCGTTGACCAGCACAGTGGCACCGCGCCGCGCAAGCTCGAGGGCATAGGCGCGGCCCATGCCGCCGCCGGCGCCGGTCACGATCGCGACCTGATCATGGAAGCCGATCGTCACCGCGCGGCCTTGGCGAACTCGGGCATCATCTCCGCGGCCGATGCGAAGGAGCTCGTCCATTCGGGCTGGTGCTCGAGCCGGGTCATCACCTCGTCGAGCGTTCCATCCGCCAGGTCGTGGATCGGTCCTTCGAGGATCTGCACCCGGCGCACATGGCCGGCGCCGGCGTGATAGATGCCGCCCGAGCTCCGGCAGCGATCGCTGCTCAGCCAGCCGACCACGGGGGCCACCTTGTCGGCCGAGGCATATTCGGCCCATTGCTCGCCGAAATGTGCCGCCGACATCGGCGTGTAGGCGGCAGGCGCCACCACGTTGACGCGGATGTCCGCCGCATAAGGAACGTCCAGCGCGACCGAACGCGCGAGCCCGATCATCGCCGCCTTGGACGCGCCATAAGCGGCCGATTGCGTCTGGCCCCACAGGCCGGCGCTCGAAGCGGTGAGGACGACGCGGCCGTAGCCGCTGGCGAGCATCGCCGGCCAGACCGCTTTCAGCCCGAAGATGCAGCCCCACAGATTGATGTCCACCACCTCGCGCATCGCGTCGATCGTGACCGTGCCGAAATTGCTCCAGCGCACCACGCCGGCATTGCTGACGAAGATGTCGATCCCGCCGAAGTGCCGCAGGGCAAGCGCGGCCATCCCGGCCGCTGCCTGCTCGGATTCAACCGGCCCATCATGGGCAACCGCCCGTCCGCCGGCCGCCATGATCTCGTCGACCACCGCCTGCGCCGCCGACCGGCCATCAGGCGATAGCCGGTTGCTGACGACCACCGCGCAGCCGCGCGCGGCGAGCCAGTGGGCATAAGCACGGCCGAGACCTTTCGCCGCGCCCGTGACGATGGCCGTTCGGCCGGTAAAGCCGATGTCCGCCATCACAGCATCGTCTGTCCGCCGTCGACGTTGATCGTCTGGCCGGAGACATAGCGGCTGTCGTCGCCGGCAAGGAACAGCGCCACGGGGCCGATGTCCCCCTCGCAGTCGCCGAAATAGCCCAGCGAGATATCCTTGCGATACGCCTCGGCCTCGGCCGGATGCGCTGCCAGATACTGCACCGCAACCGGGCTGAGCGCCGCCGGGCAGATCACATTGACGCGGATCTTGTACTTGCCGAGTTCGCGCGCAGTGGAGCGCGAAAGCCCCCGGATCGCCTCCTTGGTTGCCGCATAGGACGAGAAGCCCACTCCGCCATAGATGCCTTCGCGCGACCCGAGGTTGATGATCGAGCCGCCCCTGGCCTTCATGTGCGGGACCGCAGCCTGCATGTGGTGGATGGTGCCGTAGAGACCGGACTCCATCGTCAGCGCCAGCGTCGCGTCGTCGAGATCCTCGAACATCGTCGCCGGCTTCGACGTCTGGGCATTGTTGACGAGGATATCCAGCCCGCCGAACAGGTCGACGGCCTTCGCAACGGCCGCGTCGGCATCGGCGCGGACACCCGCGGTGCCGGTGACGAACGCCGCCCTGGCGCCGAGCTTCCCGATCTCGGCGACGGCAGCTTCCAGCTTGCCAGCGTCGCGGCCGGTAATGAGGACCGCCGCCCCCTCGCGTGCATAGGTGCATGCAATGCCGAAGCCGACGCCCTGACCACCGCCAGTGATGATCGCGGTCTTGCCGCTCAGCTTGCCCATGTCTGCCGTCTCCATCGCTTCACCCTCTCCCGAGGTGGATGGAGGGGACAGCGGCGGCCGGTCCACGTCAATGCCGCAGCAGGGTTGGGCGCCGGGTCATCACCAGTCTGATCGGTTCGGCCACCAGGATCGCGGCGGCGGGCAAGGCTACGTCTCGTTCGGCGGCAGCCGGCTAGAGCGGTATGTGATCCGATTACATCGGATTGGCCGCTCTAGGTCTTTGATTTTACGCGATATGCGAGTCGTCAGGTGATTCCACCTGACTTCATATCGCTCTAGCGTGCGGGCGCGCACCCCCGAGGGCTGGCCGGCAACCGTTCAGCCGCGCGCGAGAACCACGGTCGCCTCGCTCGACAGCACGCCGCCATTGCCATGCGCCACCGCGAGTTCGGCATTCTGCACTTGTCGCTCGCCCGCTTCGCCGCGCAGCTGCCGGACGGCTTCCACCAGCAGGAACAGGCCATACATGCCGGGATGGACGCAGGAGAGGCCGCCGCCATTGGTGTTCACCGCGAGCCGGCCGCCCGGCCCGATCGCGCCGTCGGCGACGAAGCGCCCGCCCTCGCCCTTCGGGCAGAAGCCGAGATCCTCGAGGAACAGGATCGGCGTGATCGTGAAGGCATCGTACAACATCGCGAGATCGATGTCGGCCGGGCCGACGCCAGCCTGCGCGAAGGCCTGCGGGCCCGAGATCGCCGCGCCCGTCACCGTCAGGTCGGGCATCGAGCTGATCTCGCGATGGGTGACCGCGTGCGCGGCGCCCAGCACCTCGACCGGACGCCTGGCGCAGTCCTTCGCCCGATCCGCGCGCACCATCACCACGGCGGCAGCGCCATCGTTGAACAGGCAGCAATCGCGCACCGTCAGCGGATCCGAAACCATGCGTGCCGAGAGCACCTCGTCGATGCCCAGCGGATCGCGCATGGCGGCTTCGGGGTTGAGCTGCGCCCAGCGCCGCGCCGCCACCGCCACCTCAGCCAACTGCGAACGGGTGGTGCCGTAGAGATGCATGTGCCGGCTCGCGGCCAAGGCATAGGAGGAGATCGGCGCGAGTGGCCGGTAGGGCGCTTCCCAGGGGCTCTGGCGCGTCATCCCGACGGACAGCGGCGGGTTGCTTGCCGGGTTCGATCCATAGGCGATCAGCGCGCAGTCGATCAGCCCCGCCTCCAGTGCGAGCGCGGCCTGCTGGACATAGACCTCGAAAGCCGAGCCGCCGGTGCGGTTGCAATCGACGACCTTCGGCGTGAGGCCGAGATATTCGGCCAGCTCCATGCCGCCGAGCGCCTCATAGGGTGCCGAGGTGTAGAGCGCGTCGACGTCGGACAGCGTCAGGCCGGCATCGGCAAGCGCCAGCATCCCCGCGCGCGCGGCCATGTCGACCGCCGAAACGCCGGGGCACCTGCCGATGCCATAGGTGGCCGCGCCGACGATGGCGGTGCTTCTGCTGGGAAATCCGCGGGCGATGCTCATGCCGGCACGAAGACGAGCAACGGCGTCTCCCCGTCGCGAACGATGCGCGCGCGCACATCCATGCCGATCCGAACCGCGTCGGCATCGACGCCGTCGACCCTGCTCATCAGCCGCGGACCTTCGGCCAGATCGACCAGCACGACGTTATAGCTGTCGGCCGGGTCCTTCTTGCGGACGACGGTGACGGCATGAACAATAGCGCGGCCCGACGCCTCCACCCATTCCAGGTCATCGGCGCCAGTGCCGGGTTCGACGATGCGGGGGTAGAAGACATGCCCGCCGGTAGATCGGCTGCGCTGGATCATGAAGCGCCCCTCGGCCAGGTGTGCGCGCCACTCCGCTTCCGGCTGGATCATCGTGGTCATCGCCCGGCAAACACGGGCTTGCGCTTCTCGCGGAAGGCGCGAAGCCCTTCCTCATGGTCGTCGGTGCGGCTCGCGATCGGCTGCATCGTCGCCTCCATGTCGAGATATTGTTCGAAGCTGCTGTTCCAGGCGAGGTCGAACTGGCGCTTGGCGAGGCCCATCGCCACGGTGGGGCCTGCGGCAAAGCTCTCGGCAAGCGCCATCGCCCGCTCCATCAGCCTGTCGTCGGCCACCTTTTCATACACCAGTCCGAGCGACATCGCCTCCTCGGCCCCGATGATGCGACCCGAATAGATCAGTTCCTTGGCCTTCTGCGCGCCGAGTTGCTGGCGCAGATGCCATACGATCCCGCCGTCGGGCGCGAGGGCGATGTTGCGGAAGATCGCCGCGAACTTCGCCTTTTCGCCGGCCAGGACGATGTCGCAGGCCAGCGCATAGGACCAGCCGACCCCGACGCACACGCCCGGCACCGCCGCGATGGTCGGCTTCTTGAGCGCATAGATCGCCCGGGCGATGCGGTTGAGCGTATGCATGCGGTCGATCGACCCCACCACGCCGCCGACCCCGAGGGCACCGACATCCATCCCCGAGCAGAAGGCGCCGTTCGCGCCGGTGAGGATGACGGCGCGAACCTCAGGGTCGAGCGCGATCTCCTCGAATCCATGGTACAGCTGGCCGCGCATCTCATGCGTAATCGCGTTCTTCGTTTCGGGACGATTCAGCGTCACGGTCGCGACCGATCCATGCTTTTCGATATCTATGCTCATCAGGCGCTCCAAGCCGGTGTCCCCCCGGTGTGTTGGCG
Organism: Rhizorhabdus sp. P4_G6; assembly: GCF_056401045.1. Taxonomy (NCBI): domain Bacteria; kingdom Pseudomonadati; phylum Pseudomonadota; class Alphaproteobacteria; order Sphingomonadales; family Rhizorhabdaceae; genus Rhizorhabdus; species Rhizorhabdus sp. P4_G6. The sequence goes on from NZ_JBFUKC010000001.1 coordinate 400,144, forward strand.
GAAGACCCGACGGTCAAGCGACGCAGCAAACATCGCAAGCATGATGACCTCCGCGGCGCATGGAAAGCGCGGGACGCCGCCTTTATCCCCGCATCCGGACCCAAGGGAGGGCAGTCATGAAGGAAGCGGCGATCGTCGCCACGGCGCGAACCCCGATCGGCAAGGCCCATCGCGGCGCCCTCAACAATGTCCATGGCGCAACCCTGGCCGGGCATGTGATCGCCGCGGCCGTCGCGCGCGCCGGTATCGATCCCGGCGAGATCGACGATGTCCTGCTCGGTTCTGCGCGGTGCGAGGGCGCGGTCGGTTCGAACATCGCGCGCCAGGCGGCACTCAGGGCCGGCCTGCCGGTCAGCGTATGCGGCGTGACGCTCGACCGGAAATGCGCCTCGGGCCTGCAGGCCATCGCCTTTGCCGCACAGCGGATCAGAAGCGGGGAAGGCGGGGTGCATGTCGCCGGTGGGGTCGAGACCGTTTCGCTGGTCGATCCCCATCGCAACCTGTTTCGCAACAAGGACGAATGGCTGATCGAGCACAAGCCGGAAATCTACATGGCGATGAACCTCACCGGCGACATCGTCGCGCGCCGCTATGGGGTGAGCCGCGAGGCGCAGGACGAATTCTCGGCGATCAGCCAGGCGCGCACCGCCGCCGCGCAGGCGCACGGGCTGTTCGACGCGGAGATCGTGCCGATCGCCGCCACGCGGAACATCGTCGACAAGGCGCTGGCGGTGACCGGCCAGGAGCAGGTCCTGTTCGATCGCGACGAATGCAATCGTCCCGGCACCGCCGTGGAACAGCTGGCAAAGCTCAAGCCGCTGTTCGAGGGCGGCACCGTCACCGCAGGCAATTGCAGCCAGCTGTCCGACGGCGCGAGCGTGTGCGTACTCATGGATGCGGACGAGGCATCACGCCGCGGCATCCCGATCCTCGGCCTTTACAAGGGCATGCAGGTGGCCGGCTGTGAGCCCGACGAGATGGGGATCGGGCCGGTGTTCGCCGTGCCCCGGCTGCTGGCGCGGGCCGGGCTGTCGGTCTCGGACATCGACCTCTGGGAGCTCAACGAGGCCTATGCGAGCCAGGCGCTCTATTGCCGTGATCGCCTGGGCATCCCGCAGGACCGCCTGAATGTAGATGGCGGCGCGATCGCGCTCGGCCATCCGTTCGGCATGACGGGATCGCGGATGACCGGCCACGCCCTGCTGGCCGGCCGCCGGCTGGGCGCCCGCAACGCGGTGGTGACGATGTGCATCGGCGGCGGCATGGGCGCCGCGGCCCTGTTCGAGCTGGCTTCCTAGCGGAAAGAGCATTCACAAGGCGCGTCCGTCGATATCGTTGCCGCCATCATGGCCTTGACGCATTGAGGACATTTGAAGGAGTTTGCAGGTGACTGTTGAAGTTCTGCTCCCGAAAATCGGATTTTCGATGAACGAGGGCGTCCTGGCCGAATGGCTGGTTCAGGACGGCGGACAGGCGGTCGAAGGCGGGCCGCTCTTCACGCTGGAATCGGAGAAATCGACCCAGGAGGTCGAAAGCCCCGCGACCGGCACGCTGAAGATCGTCGCGCAGCCCGGCGAGACCTATGACGTTGGCACCGTCCTTGCGCGGATCGACTGAGCGATGCGCTGGATCCTGCATATAAGTTCACGCGCACTGCCCGGCCGCGAAGCCGAATATGATCGCTGGTATGGGGAGACCCATGTCGGCGAGGTGCTTGCGCTCCCCGGATTTCTGTCGTGCAAGCGCTACCGGCAGTTTGGCGTGGATGGCCAGCCCGACGGCGTCTTCGTGGCTCAATATGAGGTGGAGACCGACGATCCACCGGCGCTGCTGCAGGCGTTGTTTGCCGCGGCGCCGACGATGCGGCTAACCGACTCGATCGACAGCGCCAGCGTCTCCTGCTCCTTCCTCCAACCGCACGGCTGAGCATGCGCGCCATCGTGATGCACCGATATGGCGGCCCGGATGTGCTGGAACTCGGCGACATTCCACGGCCGAACCCGCAGTCGGGCGAAGCGCTGGTCCGGATCCGGGCAGCCGCGGTCAATCCGGCGGACGGCAAATGGCGGGCGGGGATGTTCGCCGATTTCGCGCCGATCGGCTTTCCCCATGTCCTGGGCTACGACATTGCCGGCGTCATCGAGGGTGCGAGCGATTTTCCGGAAGGCACCCGGGTTGCGGCCATGCTCGATCCCTTCACCAAGGGCGGATATGCCGAATATGCCGCCGTGCGCCATGATCGGCTGGCCGTCCTGCCCGATGGCCTTTCCTTCGAACGTGCGGCCGCGGTGCCCACCGCCGGCCTCACCGGCTGCCAGCTGGTTGAAAATGCCGTCGATGCGCGGGCGGGCCAGCGCATCCTGCTCACCGGCGCGGTGGGCGCGGTGGGCCGGTTCGCGCTGCATGCGGCGCGGCTGCGTGGCGTCAGCGTCGTTGCCGCCGTGCGCGCCGCCCAGAAAGCCGAAGCGATGGCGCTCGGTGCCGACGAGGCGATCATGCTGGGCGAGCATGGCTGGTCGGGCGAGCCGTTCGATCATGTCGTGGACACCGTCGGCGGCCCGTCGGTCGCCGCCTTGTGCCGACACCTCCGCGCCGGCGGCAAGATCGCCACGGCGGCCACGACGCCGATCGATCCGGAGGGCCTGGCTGCTATCCCGCAGTTCCACGGGGTCACGACGGATGCCGTGCGGCTCGCGCGATTGCTGGAGGCCGTCGCCAATGGCGACGTCGAGGTGCCGATCGCGAAGATGCTGCCGCTGGATGCGGCGGCGGAGGCGCAGCGCCTGACCGATGCGGGCGGCGCGGGCGGCAAGATCATCCTGATGGCCTGACCGCCCCGCCGTCGGCATCGTCCCATCGCCGATCAATGCGGCGATGGGCGTGGCGTCACCATTTGCGGCGAAGCTGCGCGCCGATCCGGCGACGGCGCAGCGCCTCCTGCCGTTCCGCCTCACCGATCCGTGCGAAGGGCGCGGGCAGATGATCGGCGAGATCGGCGAATTTCACCCGGGTGATGCTCGGGGTCGGATGGCTCGAGCAGCGATACCAGCGGCCGATCAGCATGCCGTAGCAATGGCCGCCGCTGTCGAGCCAGTTGGCGACGCCGGGATCCCGATGCGCGAGCACGGCACGGAACCTGCCATCGGCGTCGACCCGGGCCTGGAGGCCGTTGAGGCTGGACTGGCGGTAGACATAGTCGACCTGGTTCCAGAGGCCGTCGATCACCTGGATGTTCCAATAGGGCCGCTGTTCGGGCAGCTCCGATTCGATGATAAGCGCCTCGTCTTCGCCGATGTCGAACACCGTCTCCCAATAGGCCTGCGGCCAATCCTGGCCATTGCCGAGCTCCTGGAAGCTGGTGAGATTGAAGCGGTTGACGAAGCCGCGCTCGGCGCACCGGGCGACCGCGCCGATCGAGATCTGCGACAGGTTGCGCACATAGCCGCCGAACAGATGCGATAGCCGGGCATCGGTCTGTTCCGGGGTAAGCGGCGGGCGGATGGCCGGCGCGTCGAGCCGCTCGATGGCGAGGCGCAGGTCGCGCTCCTTGCCCCAGTCATAGGAGAATTGCCGAACCAGGATGAAGTCGGCCTGGGGCGGCAGGGACAGCCAGTTGCCGTCATGGCCCGCGGGCCGTTCCGTACTGAAGATCACCTCAAAACGGCCATCGGGATCGATGTCCAGATCATCGAGATCGTAATTGCCGAGGCCCTGGCCCGGAGCGGCGTCCATGCCGATGATCCGGTTGCCCAGCGCGAAGCCTGCGACCGGCGCATCGCCGCGCTCGCCGATCACCCGATAGACGCCGTGCCCGTCGACGGGAGCATAATAATAGACCGCGTCGGGATTGGGCTGCGCCAGGAACACGGAATTCTCGAACGGCGCAAATTCCGGATGATCCGGCGTCGACTGGAACAGCAGGAAATAGCCCTGCGACAGATTCATGGCGAACTGGCGCCAGAGCTGGGCCTTCATCGCCTCGCTGGCGGGAAAGGCTGTGCGGGCGAGGAGCTCTTCCGCGGGCTTCAACAGTTCCGCATAGTCGGCCCAGTTCCTCATCCCGTCTCTCCTGCCGTCAGTTTCGTTCAAGGTGGCGGATCGGCTCCAATGAAGCCAGCTGCCCGATATCGTCGGCCTGCCGCCGGACGAACCAACGCATCCATGATGGCGGCTTCCTCCCATCGTTCGACAAAGCGTGATAATGTCGCGGTCACATGCAACGATTATTTGGGATTGGAACATAGCGGTGGACCGGCTGACGTCGATGGAAGCCTTTGTGGCGGTGGCGGAGCTTGGATCCTTCACCCGCGCGGCGGCCAGGATGCGGATGTCGGCAGCGATGATGACGCTGCATGTCGCGCGGCTCGAGGAGAAGCTCGGCGTCCGCCTGTTCAACCGCACCACCCGCCGTGTCGACCTGACCGAGGATGGACGACAGCTGCTCGATCATGCCCGCGCCGCGCTCCACGCCTTCACCCTTGCGGAAAATGCGCTGAAGCCCGGCAGCGGACTGACGGGCCGGGTGCGCATAGACGCGCCGGCCTCGATCGGGCACGGCTTCGTGGTTCCGGCGCTGGAGCTGTTCCACCGGCTATACCCGGATATCGTGATCGACCTGAGCCTAGGCGATCGCGGCACGGTGTTCCGCGCCGACGGCTTCGATATCCTGCTGCGGGTCGGCGAGGCCCCGTTGTCGGGTTGGATCAGCGTGCCGCTGGGCGCGACCCGGCTCGTCTGCCTGGCCGCGCCCGATTATCTGGAGCGCAACGGCACGCCCGCGGCGCCCGAGGATCTGAACGATCATCGTTGCATTCTCTATGCCAGCGTCGAGGGGCCGGGCGGCGATCCCTGGAGCTTCATCCAGAACGGAAAGCGCCTGCGGATAAGGCCGCCGGCCGCTTTCACCTTCAACGATGGCGCGGCGATCATGGCGACCGCCTGCGCGGGGCTGGGGATCGCGCAGAATCTGGAGATGCTCGCGCATGAGGAGCTGCGGACAGGCCGGCTGCAGCCGGTGCTGGAAAGTTGGACCAGGCCGACCCTGCCAGTGGTGCTGATGAGTGCCAAGGACCGCTATGCGCTGCCCTATGTCCGCGCCGTGATGGACTTCCTGGCCGAGCGGGTCGACTGGCGCCTTTGAACGGTCGGCTCAGCCGCCGCGGGTTACGGGGATCAGCGCTCCGCTGATCGCCCGGGCAGCGGGAGAGGCAAGGAACAGGATCACGTCGGCGAGCGCCGCAGGCTGAACCCATTTGCCGAAATCCGCATCGGGCATGTCGGCCCGATTGACGGGCGTGTCGATGATGCTGGGCAGCAGCGCGTTGACGGTGATATCGCTGCCATCCAGTTCGGCGGCCAGGCTCTCCGTCAGCTTGTGGACCGCCGCCTTCGAAGCGGCATATGCGCCCATGCCGGCGGCGGCGGCCACCGCAGCGCCTGCGCCGATGTTGACGATGCGCCCCTGCTTGGACTTGGATAATTCGGGAAGAGCGGCCTTGGTCATGGTGACGCAGGTGGTCGCATTCATCGCGAACATCCTGTTCCAGGTGTCGCTGCCGCCATCCGCCAGCGTCTGCCAGACGAAGCCGCCGGCGATGTTGACGAGCACGTCGATCCCGCCGAACGCATCGGCCACCGCCGCCACGGCCTTTTCGGCCGCCGCACGATCGGTCAGGTCTATTCCGCCCAGGTCCAGCGCCCCATCCAGCTGCTCCGGCGCGGAGGCCGCGAAATCGATCCGGGCGACCTGATCGCCCTGTGCCGCGAACGCGGCCGCAACCGCGCGTCCCAAGGTGCCGAACCCGCCGGTGACTATGATTGATCGTGCCATGGCCGCTCTCTTATTCGCCACCGCGCTGGCGCGTCAACGGCCGGACATAAGATATGTCCCCCTTGTCGCGGCGGCTGGGACCGGATTTGTGGAGCAGCTGCTCGGCAGCTTCGGGCAGCCGGTTTTCCATGAAAAGACCGGCCTTCTCGTTCACGCAGACGCGGTGCGCGATCCGCCATTCGCCGTGGCGTCTTTCGAACCGGTCGACATAGCGGCCGAAAGCGAGGGTGGGCGGCCCCATGCGATTCTCGCCCCAGAAGATATAATAAGTCTCGCCATGGGCGGTATCGCCATCGAGATCCAGCACATGATTGGCGATGATATGCTGATGCAGGGTCTGATATTCGCGATGCCAGCCAAGCGCCCAGTCGACGAACTCGGCCGCGCCTCCCTCTGCCACGCCATGCTCGTCGAACGCGTCGGGCCAATATGCGGACAGCATCAGTTCGCGGTCGTGGCGGTCCACGCCGCGCGTGTAGCGGTGCAGGCATTGCAGGATATCGGCACGATCCTTTTGCTCGCGCACGAACGCAATGAGTTCGGGCGTCAGCTGCGTATCGGACATGGCGTTTCCTTCGATGGGAGGCAGTAGGAGCAACAGTCAGGCGGCGGCAGGCGCCGCGCGGGCGCCGCGGATGAGCCGCCCCGGCAGGGCACCGGTCGCCACCCCGTTGCGATAGGTGACGACTCCGCTGACGATCGTCGCCTCATAACCATCCGCGCGCTGCGACAGCCGGCGCCCTCCGGCCGGCAGATTATAGGTGGCGTGCGGTGCATGAAGGTGCAGCCGTTCCATATCGATCACGTTGACATCGGCCTTGTAGCCCGGCTTCAGCAGCCCGCGGTCGCCGAGGCCTACCGTCTGCGCCGGCTCATAGGCGAGCTTGCGGATCGCGTAGGGCAGCTCGATCTTGCGGTCGGGCTCCGCGTCGCGCACCCAGTAGGTGAGCATATAGGTGGTATAGGCGGCGTCGCAGATCATGCTGTAATGCGCGCCACCATCGCCGAGCGCCGGCACGGTATGCGGGGTGTTGAGCAGATGGCGGCCGGAGCTTTCGAATTTCTCGCCCTCGGCATTGCCCATCGGGCGATAGAGCACTTCATGGCCGTCGCGCTGGAGCAGCGCGTCGTAGATCAGTTCCCTGGGATCGACTCCCTGGGCGCGGGCGCGGGCGGCGATGCTGTCCTGCGCACGAGGGTTATAGTTGGGCGGATCGCCGAGAACGAACAGCGCGTCGAGATCGGACACGATATATTTGAAGAAGGGCTGCGGATCTTCCGGCGATTCTGCGATCAACCGCCGGCGGAACTCTGGGTCGCGCATCCGCACCACCTTCTGGTCGAGCGGCAGATGCTCGATCTCGCGGAAACTGGGGTTGAGCGAGAAGGGATGGAGCGACAATTCCAGGCCCAGCAAGCCGCCGGTCGGGCGCGGGATCACCTGGCCGCGGATTTCGAGCCCTTCCTTGTTGGCCTGTTCGAGATCGTCGAGGATCTCGCGCCAGTCGCCGGGGTTCTGCGGCGTCTGCATGAAGGTGAACGAGACCGGGCGGCCCGAGGTCGTGGCGATCTCGCGCAGCAGGTCGAAGCGCTGGCGCGCGGTGATGTCATAGCTGGGCACCATCTGGAACACGCCCTTGCCCGCGTCATGCAGGCCGGCGGCCAGCGCCAGCACTTCCTGGTCTTCCGTCGGCACCGAAGGTGCCAGCTCCCCGGAGCGGAAACGGTGCGCATAGCTGCGCGATGTCGTGACGCCGATCGCACCCGCTTCGATCGCTTCGCGGGTCAGCCGCCGCATCTCGGCAAGATCCTCATCGGTCGGCGGTTCGAGCTGTGCGCCGCGCTCGCCCATCACATAAACGCGCAGCGGGCTGTGCGGCAGCTGGGCAGCGAAGTCGATGTCGCCATGCCGCTTTTCCAGCGCGTCGAGATAGTCGGGGAAGCTTTCCCAGTTGAACGGCACGCCTTCGGCCATGACGACCTCGGGAATGTCTTCCACCCCTTCCATCAGCTTGATCATAAGCTGATGGTCGCCGGGTTTCACGGGTGCGAAGCCGACCCCGCAATTGCCCATGACGACCGTGGTCACACCATGGTCGGACGAGGGGGCGAGCCGGTTCTCCCAGGTGATCTGTCCATCATAATGGGTGTGGATGTCCACGAAGCCTGGCGTGACGATCTTGCCGCGGGCGTCGATCTCCTCGGCGCCCAGGCCATCGATCGTGCCCATGGCCGCGATGCGCCCGTCGGCGATCGCCACATCGGCCATGAAGGGTGCCCCACCGCTGCCGTCGAACAGCGTTCCGCCGCGAATGACGATATCGAAATCAGGCATGGTTCCGCTCCTTCATGTCAAGGCGGCCCATCGGATCATCGCCGCGGCCGCCACGCTTTGCGCCAAGACTATTCTTTGTTCGACCACCGCACAAACGCATCAGTTCAGCCTTCAGCCCTGTGATAACTGCGCGAAAAAGCTTCCGACATTCGCCGCAAAGGCCACCGGCTCCTCCAGCGCCGCGAAATGGCCGCCCGACGCCATCTGTTGCCAGTCGGCGACGTTGAAGGCGCGTTCGGCAGCACTGCGCGGAGGATAAGGCATGAACTCGCGCGGATAGAGGGCCAGGCCGGTCGGCACCTCGATGCGCCGGTGCGGCCGCTGCTCCGTGAAGATGCTGTGGTACATCCAGATTGCCGACTGGACGGCGTCGTTCACCAGATAGACCATGATGTTGTCGAGCAGCCAGTCCTTGGAGAAACGGCTCTCGATGGCGCCGCCCGTGTCGCCCCAGCCATGGAATTTCTCGGCCACCCAGCCGGCGAAGCCGATCGGCGTGTCGGCCAGGGCGAGGCCGATCGTCTGCGGCTTGGTCGCGTGCTCCATCATATAGGCGGACTCGCGCAGCTGTACCGCGGACATCGCCTGGCGATAGGCAGTCGTCTCGGCATCATCGCCCTCCGTGGATGCGGGGGCCATGAACAGGTTGAGATGGATCGCGGCGACCACGTCGCCATGATCGGCGCCCAGCGAGGCCGTCACCGCCGATCCCCAGTCCCCGCCCTGTGCGCCGAAGCGGGCATAGCCGAGCTTGTCGATCATCAGCTCTCGCCACATGCGCGCGACGCCGGCCGGCCCGATCGGGCGAGGCGGGCGGCTGGAGAAACCGTAACCGGGTAGGGACGGAATGACGAGATCGAAGCCCATTGCAGTGAGCGGCTCGATCACGCCCATGAACTCCAGCACCGATCCAGGCCAGCCATGGGTCAGCAGGATCGGGAAGGCCATGGCCGGCCCGGTGCCGCGCACATGGATGAAATGGACATCGACATCGTCGATCCGGGTCCGGAAATGCGGCAGGCTGTTGAGCTCCGCCTCGCAGCGGCGCCAGTCATAGCCGGTGCGCCAATGGTCGAGCAGCCCCGCCAGCCATCGCGCGTCTGTGCCGTAACGCCAATCGGCATCATCGGCTGGCGCATAGCCGACCTCGCATAGCGCCAGCTTCGCGGCGATGCGGTCGAGCTTCGCCTGGGGGACATCGATGCGGAAGGGTTCCACCGATCAGGCCGCCTGTTGCCGGCCCATGTCGCCGCCTTTCTCGAATCGTTTCAGATAGTCGCGAAGGCCCCGCGGCTCGGGCTTGTGCGCCGGATCGTAGAAGGGCGAGAAAATCTTCAGCAGCTCGGGGCCGGTGTTGCGCTTCATGAAAGCCTGGAAGGCTTTCAGGCTCGCTTCCGACCGCTCCAGCTCTTCGGCGCTCATGGCGCGGCGGTCCGCGTCGATCATCGCCTGCGAGACGCGCCTGCTATAGTCGCCGAGATGGCGGACCACGCGGACGAAGCCATAGCATCGGTACAGCCAGCCATTCCAGAAACGTCCCCACAAGCTGCGCGCATAGAGCGCCCGGAACAGCCGGAAGCAGACCTCGCGATGCTCATATTCCTCCGCCATGTGCCACTTCCAGAGCGCGACGGCCTCATAGTCGGCGCCTTCGAGATAGGGATCATATCTCTCGAACCACATCTTGGCGGCGGGCGCGCCCAGCGACTCGAAGCCTTCGGAGTAAGCGACGCAAAATTTCAGCGAGCGATGCTCCAGCATCTCGTCATATTCGCGCTCGATCCGCTGTTCGTGCGGGATGATCTCCGGATAGGCTTCGCGGATGTTGCGGTTGAAGCCGGCATGCTGGCGGTAATGCTGCGCTTCCTGCGCGATGAAGATGTCGATCTCGCGATGCAGCCGGGTCTCGCTGGCCGGCAGCACGGCCTTCGCTTTCATCATCACCTTGATAAGCCAGGGTTCGACGAAGACCGGGATCGTCGAGGAGGCGTTCACATTATGCGCGAACTCGCGGTTCGGCGCCCAATGCGGGCGGATCCCGGAATAATCTATCTTGGGGAAGCGGGCTTTCATCGCCATGCTCTCTTTCCTGTCACGTCCGCCGCTCAACCCCAGGCGACGGGGAGCTGGCGGCGCCCCCAGTACATCCAGCTATCGATCCGCTCGGTCTCGCCGGTCAGACGTAGCCTGGGCAGCCGCTCGATCAGCTTGCGCAGGCCGATCCGGGCTTCCAGCCGGGCGATCGGCGCCCCGAGGCAGAAATGCACCCCATAGCCGAAAGAGAGATGCCGCTTGACCTGGTTGAGCGGGCGATCGATCTTGAACATATCGGGATCCTCGAAGATGGCCGGATCGCGATTGGCGCCCATCATCGAAAACATCAGCTTGCTGCGCTCCGGCAGCTCGGCGCCATGCATGGTCACCGGGCACAGGCTGGTCCGGAAGTGCGCGTTGATCGGCGGATCGAAGCGCAGGCTTTCCTCGATGGCGTTCTCGACCAGATCAGGATTTGCCTTCAGCTGCTCCCAGCGCTCGGGCACCTCCAGCAGCCGCCACAGGACGTTGGTCAGCAGGCTGGTGGTGGTCTCCTGACCGCCGGTCAGGAAAGCGGTGCAGATCTGGAACAGTTCCTGATCGTCGAAACGCCGCCCTTCGACCCTGCTGACAAGGCCAAGCGAAATATAATCGAACGGCAGCACCGTACCCCAATGCTCAAGGGTCGGATCGGTGATGCCCGCCTCGCGCAGCAGCTGCTTGCGCTGCTCGATCAGCCCCGTGAAGTGCGGCATGATCTCGGCAATCAGCGATTGTTCGGCGTTCGGGTTCTTGTCGTTGAACAGCAGCGACTGCAGCTCGTCGGCCCAGCGCTTGTAATTGGCGTACATCGCCTGATCCGCGCCCAGCATGAAGCACATCGTGCGCGCGGGCAGGGGGAGCGCGAAGAGGTCGTGGAAATTGCCGCTCTTGTCCTCGCGGCGCTCGAGATCCGCGACCAGCTCCTCGGCGATCTGCTCGACTTCTGGCTGGTAATATTTCATCCGCGACGGCGTCATGCCCTTGCGCAGGGCGGAGACATATTCGAGGTGAAAGGGCGGATCGGTCAGGATGCCGAAATCGCTGAACTCGCTCCAGTCGACCGGCCCATCACCCCATTTGAACGACCAATAGGGATTGTCGGACAGGATCTTGTCGCGGATCTCCTTATAGTCGCTGGTGATGTAAAACTGATATTCGTCGCCCTGATAATGATAGAATGGGCATTTCTCGGCCAGCTTGGAGTAAGCTGGTCCCGGATCGCGCACCGTTTCCGGATCGAGCGGATCGAAAGCGAGATCCGCGCGCGTCTTCAACCGCGATTCTGCGGATTCCGGTACTGTCATCTGCGCTACTCCCGTCATCTCGTCATCCTTCGAAGCTGGCGAGATTTTTACGCCGTCAGGGGCGCCGACTGAACGGGATGTTGTTTAGGGACCTAATCATCCGAATGCGGCACGCCGATGAAGTCGCGGTCGAGCTTTTCATGCATGTCGCCCAATATCCGGCTGAAAACGGCCTTATCTGCCGGGCGGAGGCGGCGGAAGATACGCACGATCTTCGCTTCACGGGCGATCAGCAATATCGCATCTGCGATGACTTTGCGCCCTTTATCGGTAAGCTGCAGCTCGAAGGCGCGGCGATCGGCGTTGCTGCGGTCGCGCGTCAGGAGGCCGGCCTTCTCGAGGCGGACCAGCCGGATCGACAGCACGGCGTTCGAAACGTGGAGGATCGATGTCAGGTCGGTTGCGCGCAGCGCCCGGCTCCGGTCGCGGCCAAGCGAGCCCAGCAATAGAATGTCGGCGATGCTGTATCCCAGCGTGCGCGCGATCTGGTCGAGATCGGTGGCGACCAGATGGCCGACGGTGAACAGGTGCCACATCGTCGCGAAATATTCGACATCGAGCTGCGGCAGAAGCCGCGCATAATAGTCGCGCCCTGCCTCCAGTTCATCGATCGGCTTCTTAGGCATGCACCCGGTTGTGCCACCCCCCGGTGCGCATATCAGCCCGGCTCAGGGCCAGACCAGGTCGAGCCGCAATACGCCGTTGACCAGCCCGGTCGCCAGCACCGGCCGGGTACCCGGCTTGATCCGGAACTCGGGTATCCGGCTCAGCCATGCCTGCAGAAAGATGCGAATCTCGCGTCGGGCAAGCACGGCGCCGGGGCATGCATGAGGGCCGTTGCCGAAGGCGGCATGGACAGGATTCTCGCGCGTGAAATCGACCGTCAGCGGATCGGGGTTGAGTCGATCGTCCACGCCGACCAGCAGGTTGGCGGGCAGGATGCGGTCGCCTGCGCGGAACCGGACCCCTTTATAGTCGAAGTCGCCGGCAATGACACGCGCCGTGTTGGCGAGGCCATGCCGGCGGATGAGTTCCTCGATCGCGGCCTTGACGAAGGCCTCGTCGTCCAGCCGCGCCACGAGCTGGCGGCGTTGCTCGGGGTTCTGCGCCAGGAAGCGGGCGATGAAGGCGATCATGCCGGCGACCGTGTCGAGCCCGCCGAACAGGACGAGCGACGCATAGGATATCGCTTCCGCCTCGGAGATGCGTCCGCCGCCGATGTCGACATTGACCAGCTTGCTGAGCAGGTCCTCGCCCGGATTGTCGCGGCGCGCGCGGATCCATGGCAGCAGATAGGCGCCCATCAGCTGCTGGGACCGGGTGCGCGTCTCGGCCTCGCGCCCGCGCACCGAATCCTCGGCGAGCTCCAGCAGATAGGCCTTGTCGTCGAGCGGTATCTCGACAAGCTGAAGAAAGACATGAATCGGCAGGACCTTGGCGAAGTCCTCGACGAATTCGCACCCGCCCAGCGGCCGCAGCCGCTCGACGGTGTCGATCGCCACCTGCTGCACCGTCGATTCCAGTTCCGACACGATGGACGGCAGCAGCGCCTGCATCAGCGGGCGACGATAACGGGCGTGTTCGGGGGGATCCATCTCAAGCGGGATCTGCCGCGGAGTCCCCTCCGGCATCGGCGGCAGCACGATGTGCTTGTGCGAAAAGCGGGCGTAGTCGCGCTGCATGGCGACGATGTCCTCGCCCCTTGTAGCAACCCAATGGCCGCCGTTGCGCGGCGTCCAGAAAATATCCGGCGAGGCCTGCTGCACCGCGCGATACGCCGCCTGCACGTCGTCGCCGGCGCCGGGGATATCATATAAGTTGAAATCGCGGACAAGCTCGGCAGGGACATGGTCTGGTCGGGGGGCGAGGCCGCTGTCCATCACGTCTTGCATGCTTTTCCTCCTGCCTTCGTTCAGGCCGCAGCTCTGGCGCTTTCATCGCGCCTGCGCAGCGCCAGCTGACCGGGGCCAAGCCGCGCCCCAGGGGCGTTGTCGGCACCGGTGATGATCGCGACTCCCATGGCTCACACATCCATATGGAGTGAACACTACATGAATCCAGCGCGGAGCGCCTGTCAATCGGAAGGCCGTTGCCACATCATATGAGCGATCATCTGCTCCAGCGCCGTGATCAGCTCCGACCGGTCGGTTCCCGTTGAAAAGAGCGCAGGCTGAAAGAGCACCGCCGACGCGATCATGCCAAAGCCGAGACGGACCGAAATCGGATAATCCATCCCCGGCCTGCCGTCCTCGGCCGCATAGGCGCTGGACTTCGCAAAAAAATCGTCGAGGCCGCTGAACAGCATCTCAGGCTGTCCGCGATTGTCCCCCGGCATCTGGAACAGCAGCGCGCGGAACATCTCCCGATTCTCTTCGAACAGCGCATAGACGTCGCGGACGAAGCGTCGCGCATCGGTGTCGCGACCCGGATCCTTCGGATCGGGGTGACGGGCGACGAACTCTTCCATCAGCCGGTTGAACGGTGCCGTCACGACATCCTCGAACAGGCTCGCCTTGTCGCCATAATAGCGGAACAGCAGCGTCTCGCTGACGTCGGCGAGGCGGGCGATCTCCTTTGTCGTGGCGAAGGCGTAACCGCGTTCGGCGAACAGCTGCCGCGCGGCATCGCGGATGCGTTCGGTCACGGCCTCGCGTGTCCGCCGCCGGCGGCGGGGCCTGGGTTCGGATGGCTCGATCGTCGCGGTCTCGGTCATGGTCGCCATAAACAGTTCCGGCCGGGCCAAGTCCAGCAGCTTACCGCTTGCCATCCTCGAGAATCAGCGTGGCCGCGCGCCAGGCGAGTGCCATGATCGGGCCGTTGGTGTTCGCCGACACCATGGCCGGCATGATAGAGCCATCGACCACCCGCAGCCCTTCGGTGTTGCGGACGCGCAGCCGCTGGTCGAGCACCGCATCGTCGAAATCGCCCATCCGGCAGGTGCCGCAGGCGTGATAGCCGGCCTGGCCCTGGCGCCGGAAGGCGGACAATATCTGCTCGTCGGTCTGCAGCGACCGGCTCGGCTCGCGCTCGCCGACCACCATGGACCTGATCGCGGGCTGCTCCATCCATCGCCGGATATAGCGGTGCATCCCGACGGTGACGGCGCAGTCATAGGGGTGGGTCAGATATCCGGCCTGGATGCGCGCGGGCTGATCGCGATCGGCAGAGGCGATCCGCACCCAGCCTTCGCTGCGCGACCGCAACGGATAACCGAACAGCTGGATGCTGTGCCCGCGATCGGGGACGAAATTGCCCTTGGCATCGGGCGTCACCACCACCGGCGAGAGCAGAAGCTCGATATCGGGCGTGTCGGATTCGGCCAGCACCCGGGCAAAGGCGCCGACGGTGCCATAGCCGACCGCCATCGCACCGGTGCGGTTCAGATAATAGCGCAGCACATTGCCGACGAGACGCAGGCCCCGCAGGCGCGGATTATGGCTGTAGGGCACGGCTATATCATATTGCATCATCATCAGCCGGTGCTCGAGCAGATGCTCGCCCACGCCCGGGCTGTCGGCGACCGGCGTCACGCCGAGACCGCGCAGCATGCCGGCGTCGCCCACGCCGGACCGCTGCAGCAATTGCGGCGACATCAGCGCCCCTGCCGACAGGATGACCTCGCCTTCCGCAGCGAAGACCTGCGCACGGCCGCCGACGATCGCCTCCACCCCGACAGCGCGACGGCCCTCGAACAGGATCCGATCGACCGTCGCATCGGTGACGACGCGCAGGTTCGGGCGGCGCCGCGCCTGCTTCAAGAACGTCTGCGAGCTGCTCTGCCGCCGACCCTTCCAGATCGTGCGCGGCGCATAGCCGACACCTTCCTGCTCGGGCCGGTTGAGATCCTCGACACGGGGCAACCCCATCTGCTCGCCCGCCGCGATGAATGCCTCGGTCAGCGGGTTACGCTCGCGCTCGATGCTGATGCCGAGCGCGCCCTCGCCGCCGCGGACCTCGTCTCCGCCCAGTTCGTGGCGCTCGATCGCGCGAAACGCCGGGCCCATCGCGTCCCAGCCCCAGCCTTTGGCGCCGAGCGCCTCCCAATGATCATAATCCTGCGGTTGCCCGCGAAAATACATCATCCCGTTCACCGAGGAGGAACCCCCGAGCATCTTGCCGCGGATCCAGACTTCGGCGGGGATGTCGCCATGCGCCTCCGTCGGGAAATACCAGACATGCCGGGGATCGCCGTACAGCTTGGCCGCGCCGCGCGGCATGTGGATGAAGGGACTGCGGTCCTCCGGCCCCGCTTCGAGCAGCAGGACCCGGTTGCGGGAATCCGCCGACAGCCGCTCGGCAAGGACGCAGCCGGCCGAACCCGCCCCGACGATGATATAATCCCAGCTCACAACATGCCCCGGATCACGTCGCCGATCAGCGTTCGGCTGTCCTGGTCGATCTCGACCGTGTCGAACATGCGGTTATGGCAGAAGGCGACCGCCAGCTTCAGGTCGGGATCGGCCCAGCCGATCGATCCGCCCATGCCGGGGTGGCACAGCGCACGCATGTTGCGCGGGCTCGACACCGGGGGAGCATCGGCGCCGCCCAGCCAGTAGCCGGCCCAGCCGATCGGCACCCTCATCCCGAAGAAGACCGGATCGGGATCCTCGAAATGCGGACGCGGCGCCGTGAAGCTGGCAACCCGTTGCTCGGACAGGAGGCGGACACCGCCCAATTGCCCGCCATTGGCGAGCATCGCCCAGAAGCGCGCCGCGCTGCGGGCGTTGAAAATGCCGCCGACCGCCGGGATGCAGGCGCGCCGCACATAGGGGCGCTCGAAGGGATCGGGCATCAGATCGACGATCAGCGGCTGTGCCTCGCGCATCGCATTGCCGTCGGGCGCGACATAGACCGCGACATCATCGAGTCTGGCAATGCGCGGTTCGGCCTCGGCCGGGATACCGAACCACAGGTCGGTGGCGCCCAGCGGCTTGGCGATCTCCTCGCGGATGAATTGTCCGAACGGCCGGCGCTTCGGATCGGTGCGGCGGACGACCTCGCCGATCAGCCAGCCGAAGGTCATCGACTGGTAGGAGGATCGGCTCCCGGCCGGATAGGCTCCGGGCATCTCCGCGATGCGCGCGCACATCCAGTCCCAATTGGTCATCAGCTCGGGGGTTACGCCCTGCGGCATGCGCAGGACGCCCGAGACATGGCTGAGAACCTGGCGGACGGTGACGCCGGCCTTCCCGGCCTGGGCGAAGTCGGGCCAGTAGCTCGCGACCGGCGCGTCATAATCGACCAGGCCACGCTCCGCCTGGATGTGGAGCGCGGTGGCGGTGACCGCCTTGGACACCGAGAAGACGTTGAACAGCGTGTCGCCGTCGACCGGGCGGCCGGTCTCGCGGTCGGCGAGCCCCGACCAGCAATCGACGACCTGCTCCTCGCCGAGCCATGCCGCCACCTGCACGCCGATCTCCCTGCCATCGGCGACCAGCGAATCGAGCGTGCGCTGCACGGCATCGTTGACTTTGTTCGTCACGGCGTTCGTCACGGCCATCCGATCCTCTCCTCTGGCTTGTCTTCCTTTGCGCGCAACTATCAAGTAATTACTACATAGTACAGCGACCGAACGGCCGGGGAGACGACGCCATGGACCAGAATTACCGGACAATCGCGCTGCGCCGGGTCGACGACATCCTAGAATTGCGAATCCATCACAAGGGTGAAGCGGCGCGCTGGGGATATTGGGGCGGGCTGCATCGCGAACTGGGCCTGGCCTTCGCGGATATTGCCGCCGATGCCAGCCTGCGGGCGCTGATCCTGACCGGCACCGGCGACGCCTTCTGCGCCGAGTTCGACATGGAGGGGGAGACGCCGCCTGCCATGTCGGCGGCGACCTGGGACGTGATCTATCGCGAAGGACGCAGCCTGCTGAACAATCTGCTGGCGATCGAGGTACCGGTGATCGCGGCCGTCAACGGCCCGGCCTTCATTCATGCCGAGCTGGCGGTGCTCGCGGATATCGTACTCGCCTCGGACACCGCGATCTTCGCCGACAAGGCCCATGGCATCGCGGGCGTTGTGCCGGGCGACGGCGTCCACACGATCTGGCCGATGCTGCTCGGGCCGAACCGCGGCCGCTATTTCCTGCTGACGGGACAGGAGATCGGTGCGCAGGAAGCGCTGACGCTCGGCATCGTCGGCGAAGTGCTCCCACCCGAGCGCCTGCTCGACCGGGCGTGGGAACATGCCCGCTCGATCGCGGCGCGGCCGGCACTGGCGATGCGCTATGCGCGGATCGCCCTTACCACCAGGCTGCGCGAGCAGGTGGCGCGCGATCTCGGGCCGGGCCTCATGCTCGAGGGCATGGCGATCCTCGCCGGGCGCGACTAATTATTCAGCATCCGTGAAAAGTATCTTCGTAAGACAGGGGATTATACCGCCAAACCGCAGATGATATACTTCGCTCGAGATAAAAGAGAGAGAGGCCGTCGCATGCTTACCCGGGAAAAATTGTCGACTCGTCCGCTCGCGCCGGGCTTCGGCGCGGAGATCATGGGCGTCGACCTCAGCCGTCCCATCGATGCGGAGACGGAACAGGCGATCCGGGATGTCTGGATCGATGCCGGCATCCTGCTGTTCCGCGGCGCAGACCAGGACGACGAGGCACAGATGCGGCTGAGCCGGATCTTCGGCGAGATGGAGCCCGCGGCCACCGGCGACATGAATGATCCGAACAATAAGTTCATGATGACGCTGGCTTATGATCCGAATGACGGCGCGCCCCGTTTCCAGCAGCATTACAATGTCGGCGGGATCGACCGGGCCGGCTGGCTGGGCTGGCACTGGGACCAGTCGTTCATGCCCACCATCGTGCGCGGTGCGGTGCTGCGGATGGAGCAGCCGTCGCCCGAAATGGGCCAGACCGGCTTCATCGATGCGATCGGCGCCTATCAACGGCTGTCGCCCGAACTGCGCGAGCGGATCGAGGGGCTCGAGGTCGTCTATCAGTTCAACCCGGATTTCGTGTCGGGCCAATATGGATTTCCCGAGGACATCCGGGCGCTGCCGCGCGACCGGCCGTCCAAGGAACCGTCCTATGATTTTCCGCCGGTCGTCCATCCGATGGTGATTAGCCAGGTGGAAACGGGGCGGAAGGTGCTGAAGCTGTCGCCGATGCACGCCCGCTACATCCTGGGCATGGCGCCGGACGAAAGCGATGCGCTGCTCAAGGAAGTCGCCGCGCATCTGGTCGATCCGACCCATGCCTATTTCCACGACTGGCAGAAGGACGACATGGTGGTCTGGGATAATTGGCGGGTGATCCATGGCGCCAATGGCGTGCCGCTGCACTGCGCGCGCCGCGCCCGGCGCACGACGATCATGGGCGACTACAAGGTCGGCCGCTATCTCGATCCCACGCTCGATCGCGACCGCGCGGTGAAGCGGCTGGTCGACTGATGCCTCGGCCTCGCCGGTGCGGCGGAGGTGCAACGCGCTTCCGCCTAAAGCGTGACTCAGGCGCCAATCAAGGTTGAAGCATGAGGGTCTTCGGGGCCGGCGGTGTCGGGCACGACGACGATGTCGGCAGCGTGGCTCTGCGCCCATTGGTGCATCGTCGTCGGGCGCAGGCCATAGGCTGTCATATGTTCAGGTCGTGCAGGATAACCGACGCTGTTGAACCACTGCTGCGTCTGCACCCACCCGGCATTCTGCCCACGGGCGACAAGCACGTCATAGTCCAGCGTTTCTGCGGCAACCGGGATGGCCTTCACCGCACTGATGGCGGCGGCCACCTCACCCAGCGTGCAATGGTCGCCCGCCAGTTCGATGGTGGCGTCGTGGAAGCGGGCCGGATCGGCTAACGCAGCGGCGGCCATCGCTCCGATATCGTCCGCTGCGATCAGCGCGATCCGTGTGTCGGGCTCCGCAGCGGTCGATATCCGTCCGCGCCGCAGGTCGGGAAACATGTAAGTCGCTTTCGGCTCCGCGAAATTTTCCATCATGAAGGCAGGGCGCAGGATGGCTCGGAAGCGAAAGCCGGCCTCCAGGATCATAGCTTCGACATCGCCCTTGCTCCGCCAGTAATTGCGCTCCCACCGCCCCTCGGTCCAACCGGCCATAGTCTCGAAAGCGCCGGTATTGGATACCGAGCTGTGCACGATCTGCGGCACATCCGCGCGAATAGCGGCACCGATCAGCGCGCGCGCCTGCTTCCGTTCCTGGTCCGGATCCGCCGGCGAGGGCGCGAGTTGGACCGAGAAGACGGCACTGCAGCCCGCGACTGCCGCATCGAGTGCGGCGCTGTCCTCGAAGCTACCAATGGCCAGTTCGGCACCGAGCCGGGCCAGCGATGCGGCCGCAGAACCGCGAGGGTCGCGCACCATCGCGCGCACCGGCCACCCGTGCGCCAAAAGCGCGCGCGCCACGGCGCCGCCCTGGGTGCCGGTCGCGCCCGTCACAAGTGTCGGCATCCGATCTGCGCCCGCTGTCATGACAACTCCTCTTCCGTTCCAGCAAGGTTGAGACGGTGCCGTGCGAGCAACAAGCACTGCGCCGCGGCCATCACAAGACTGATGAGAAAACCAAACCGAGGTCCAACGGTTGTCTGGATCGACGACGTCTATAGCCGGAGATAGGGTAGACAACTCTTCCGGAGAGACAGCATGAAGCGGATCGAGCGGCGGATCGACATAAGCGAGGCGGCCGGGCTGGGCGAGCCGATCGAGATGGCGGTGTCCATCTTCCTCCCCGATCCGGCGGCGCTGCCCAAGCGTCCGGTGGCGATCTTCGCGGTACCGGGCGGCGGCTATTCGCGCGCTTATTACTATCTGAGCTTTCCCGGCCATGCCGGCTATGACGAAGCCGCCTGGCACGCCGCGCGCGGGACGATCTACGTCGCGATTGATCATGTCGGCGTGGGCGAGAGCAGCATTCCCGACCTCTCGAGCATCAGCTTCCAGACCCTCGCCGCCACCCATGACAGCTGCGTCAGGCAGATCGCGGCGATGCTAGAGCAGGGCAGCCTCGATTCGGGCTTCCCGGCCTGTCCCAGTCTGTTCCGCATGGGCATGGGCCAGTCGATGGGCGGCGGCGTCACGATCCTGGCGCAGGGACGCTTCGCCACCTTCGACGCGATCGCGCCCTGCGGCGTCAGCGCGATCCACACGGCCCTGCCGCAGCCGGACACCCAGGCGTTCGAGCGCGGCAAGGCGCGCTTCGAGGCCATTCGGGTTGGAGACGGCACGCAGAGCCACCTGACCACCAGCCATGAGGGCGTGGATTATGTCTATCCCTTCCACTGGGAGGATGTGCCGGCCGATATATTGGAAGCCGACATGGTCGGCGGCTATCCGATCCGCCGCACTGCGCCTGTGTTCGGTAGCCTCACCATTCCGCATTGTGCGGTGCAGATGATGACGCCGGGCTGCTTTACCGAAGACGCAGCGCGCATCACCGTACCGGTGCTGATCGGGCTGGGCGAGCGCGACACCTGCCCCGACCCGCGCGCCGAGCCTGCCGCGTATGCGGCCTCGCCCGACATTAGCGTCTATATCGTGCCGCGCATGGCGCACATGCACAACTTCGCCTCGACGCGCGCGATGCTGTGGGCACGGCTCCACCTCTGGACACGGATGCTGACTGAACGGTAGCGCCGGTCAGACGGTGGTCCGGCGATCCCAGTCGCGCCGCCGCATCGCCAGCCGAGCCGCCCGCTCGGTGGCGTCGATCCGCCTTGCCGCAGCGGGAAAATGCCGATCGATCTCACCGAACGCGACGATGTCGAGCCAATGGCGGGGGCCTTCGCGCAGCGGCGTCGCCGGAATGCCCTGCCAGCGGATCATCGGCAGCAGGTCCTTGCACCCGCCTGTATCGACCCAATTGGCAACCCCCGGATCGCGGGCCGACACCAGCAGCGAGATCGTGCCATCGGCGTTCGGCTCCGCCTGGGCGGCGGAAAGCCCGGTCTGGAGCCGGTGCGCGTCGATCGAACGATACCACCACGTCGCCATCTGGAAGCTGCTGTAGCAGGCGCCGGCCGGATCGAACCGGACGATCGCCGCCTGGTCGTCCTCCAGATGCAGCCGCCCCAGGCTGCTGGCCTGGGTGACGAGGCCGCCATAGCCCGCGACGCCGGCGGGCTGCGCCATGCTGTTGATCGGCTTGCCCGCTGAAAGGCGGAAGAACCAGTAATAGAGCGGCACATCCTCGCGCATCCGCCGCAGCGCCTCGTCGAGCCGCTGTTCGAGCGACATCGGCTGTGCGACCGGCCTGTCCAGCCGCTCTATCGCGAGATCGAGCGGCGTCTCGCGCGCCCAGTCCATCATGCTGTCGCGGATGAAGAGGAATTTGGCGCGGGGGCTGGTGGTCATGTGGTTGCGACGGCCGCCGGCCGGCTGGTCGTCGATGGTGATCGTGAAACGGCCTTCCTCGTCGATGTCGATCCCGGGCAGCTCGAGGGTCTGCAGGGTGCTCGATGTTCCCCAGTTCTCCACCAGGGTGAAGGAGGCATGGGCCGGCTGCCGCTCCACCACGCGGCCGATGATGCAATAGCGTCCGCCATGGGCGATGCCGGCAAGCCGGTAGCAATTGTCGGGATTGTCGCCGCCCATCCGCGCGTCGGGCACATCGCCGCCTTGCCAGCGATAGCCCGGCATGAAGTTGCGGACCAGGCGCGGCGCAATCGGGTCCATCGCCGCCGCCTTGAAGAGATAGTTGCTGATCCAGCCATCCATCGCGGCATCGAAGCTTCCGAGCAGGCCCTCGGGAATGTCGGTGCCATGGCCGACGCGCCAGAGCCGGGCGGCGGCATCGCGCGCGTCACGCGTCTGCGGCAACGCCCACATCTGCCGCACCTCCTCCTCGGCGGCGAATTGCCCGGCATTGGCGATCGGATTGGCCGGGCCTGCCGATGTCACGCGAACTTCCCCAGCCGGAAACGCCGGGAATAGCCTTCGAAGGCCGTCTCGATCAGCTCGGGCGTCAGGCCATAGGGTTCCATCGCATAGCGGTAGCGGCCGTAGCGGTCCGGGGCGTTGGCCGGATCGGCCAGCCACGCCTTCATTCGCGCTTCGAAGGTCTCGCCATAGTCGAGCCCCCATTCGGCATAGGCCTTGCGGACGATCGCGATCGGATCGCGCGTCAGCGCCCGGAAATCGACGTGCAGGATGCGCGGGTCATCGATCAACGGGCTTTCGATCGCCGCGGCGACCGACTGGGCGATGCTCTGGACGAAGGCAGGGCCGAGCTCCCTGAAATCCATGGTCCAGTTGGTGATGCCGCCATAGAGTACCGCCGTGATCGCCATCGTCGACGGATGCACTTCCATCGGATCCCGATGCGGCCAGATGCACAGGGCGTCGGGATAGGCCTCGAACAGCTCTTCCAGGACGAACTGATGGTAGGTGCCCTTTACGACCCAGTGCCGGGGCTCCTGCTGCCACTGGAGATGCTGGAGGAACTCGCGGTGGAACCGATAGGCCCCGCCGATATTGCCCGCATCGAGGATCATCGCCAGGGCGGGCACGCGATAGAGCAGGGTCGGATAGGCGTTCTGGAAATCGAGGGTGAAGATTTCCTCGTCCTCGATCAGGCAGTGGCCGCGCTTGTCCCAATAAGGATGCATGGTCAGCAGGCCTGGCGTCTGGGCGATCAGCTTATCGAGATCCCTGGCGGTATATTCGATCCGCTCGTCCACGACCGGCACTTCGCCCGGCGGCGGCGAGGGATCGTGGGTGTGCCACCAGAGCGGCGCGCGCGCATTCGGGTCCTCCGCCAGCAGCGAATGGATCAGCGTGGTTCCGGTCCGGGCGAAGCCGATCACGAAGATCGGCCTTTCGACCCGCTCGTCGGCTATGGCCGGCAGCCGCTTGCGGTCGGAGGCGAGGCGGAGCCGGGTAACGAGCAGCTTGCGCAGCTGGAGTTCGACGTCCTCCCTGCGCCCCTCGTCGAGGGGGCCTTGTTCGTTGAGCCAGGACACGAGCTTGCCGACGCGCCCGCGTAATCCGTCATCCAGCGTGTCGAAGGAGCCGCTGATGATCTGCGCGCTGTGGAAAAGCCGCTCGATGTCGATCGCAGCGCCAGCATCGTCGGCGCCAGCCTTGTTCCCGGGTGATCTGCTTCGCATCACGGGCATTCCTTCATCGCGGCGATCCTCGCCGCGTCGCCATCTTCACGCGAAGAGGCTGTCGCCGAACCTTTCGACATGGCGGATCAGGTCGCCATAGTGTTTCTCGAGGCTCATCAGCCGCCGAAAATAATGGCTGACCGCATATTCGTCGGTCAGTCCGTAACCGCCATGCACTTGGATGCCGTTGCGCGACACGAGCTGCCCGGCTTCGCCGACGACGATGCGGGCGGCCGACAGGGCGGCGGCGCGCTCGGCGCTCGGCCGGTCGCTGTTGGCGATCGCGTGATAGAGCATCGAGCGCGCCTGGTGCGCCGCCACGAACATATCCGCCAGGATGTGCTGGATCGCCTGAAACGAGCCGATCGCGACGCCGAACTGCTTGCGCTCCTTGGCGTAATCCCCGCAGATCTTGATGCACGCCTCCATCGCGCCCACCGCCTGCGCCATCAGCGCCACGCTGGCGCGATGGACCGCCTCGTCGAGCACCGCCTCGCCGCGGTTGCCGCCGACCAGCAGGGCATCCGCCGGAACAGCGATCCCGGCAAGGCGGATATCCGCCGCGCGCGTACCGTCGATCAGCGGATAGCCGTCAGATTCGAGGCCGGGCGCGTCGGCTGGAACCAGAAACAGCGCGGTCCCATCCTCGCCATCGATGCTGGCCGAGACGATGAGCTGAGCGGCGCCCGCCCAATCGAGGGCCATCAGCTTCGTACCCGACAGGACGAAACCGTCCGCCGCGCGATGCGCGACGGTTGCGGCCACTCCGGTCGACAGCGGGTCGGCGCCAGGCTCCAGATGGGCGACGGCGATCCGCAACCCGCCGGCCGCGATCTCGCTCATCAGTTCGGTCGCGCGCGCCTCGTCGGCAGCATGCCGCAGGATCTGCGGGACCAGCACCGCCGCGCTGACATAGGGCTCGGTGGCCAGCGCCTTGCCGAGCGCGATGTTGAGCAGGGCAACGTCCTCTATGCTGCCATCGAGCCCGCCCGCCGCCTCCGGCAGCGGCAGCGCGAGCCAGCCGAGTTCGGCGAACTGTGCCCAGCGGGCCTCATCGAAGCCGAGCGGGCCATGGCGCTGCTCGCGCCAATATTCGACGCCGGAGCTGTCGGCGAGCAGCCGTTCGGCGCTGTCGAGCAGCATGGTCTGGATGTCGGACTTGGCGAAATTCATCGAGCGGACCTCACAGCCCGTAGGCCAGCTTGGCGAGAATATTCTTCTGCACCTGTTTCGAGCCCCCGTAGATCGTAGCGGCGCGTGCGATCAGCGCTGCGGTGGTCCGGCCGGGGACATAATCAGGCCAGATTTCGCTCGGCGCCGGGGCCTGCGGCGTCGGCTCGAAATAGCGCAGCGACTGGGCGCCGAGCGCATCGACCTGCAGCATGGTGATCTCCTGCTGCAACTCCGAGCCGCGGATCTTCAGCACCGAGGCGGCGGCGGCCTCGGGGAATCCGATATCCTCATGGGCGAGAACGCGCAGCACCGACCATTCGAGGGCCAGCAGGTCGGCCTGCACCCTGGCGAAGCGTGCGCGGAATGCGGGATCGTCGCAGGCCCTGCGGCCGCCAGTGCTTTCCGACCGGGCAATCTGCTTCGCACGATCGAGCTCGCGCTTGCTCCAGTAGATGAAGCTCGATGTGGTCCGTTCATGTTCGAGCAGGAATTTGGCATAGCTCCAGCCCATGCCGGGCTCGCCGACGAGCTGGTCGGCCGGCACCTCGACATTGTCCAGGAACACCTCGCAGAGATGCGCTTCACCATTGATCTGTGGGATCTGGCGCACGGTGACGCCGGGACTGTCCATGCTGATGATCAGGAAGGAGATGCCGCGCTGCGGCTTCACCGTCTTGTCGGTGCGAACCAGAAAGAAGCCCCAGCGCGCATGGGCGGCGCCGCTGGTCCAGATTTTCTGCCCGTTGACGATATATTTGTCGCCCACGAGTTCCGCCGAGGTGCGCAGCGATGCGAGGTCGGAACCCGAACCTGGCTCGGAGAAGCCCTGGGCCCAATAGGTCTGGCCCTCGCGGATCATCGGCAGGAAGCGATCGCGCAGATATTGCGATCCATAGGTGAAGATCACCGGTCCCAGCATGTGGGTGCCGCCCCAGTCGAACTCCGGTGCATCCGCGGCGTAGAGCTCCTCGTTGAATATGAACAGCTGCTGCGGCGTCCAGCCGCATCCGCCGAACTCGACCGGCCAGTGCGGCACCGCGCGGCCATGGGCATTGAGGATGCGCATCCATTCCTGCTGGTCCTCGATGGTCGCGTTGTTCTGGATCTTGGTGCGCTGGCGCTGCTTGATCTCCGGCGGCAGGACCTCGTCGATGAACCCCCTGACCTCCTTGCGGAAATCCTCCAGTTGCGGATCGTAACGCAGTTCCATCGAATACTCCGGCGCTTGGACGCGAACATGTGCATCCCTGCACATGCCGCCGGCCCCATCGCCACGCAAGGCGAGCGGCCAGCTCCATCATCAATGCGATGGAGCGCGCCTGTGGTTTGACAGAATCCGTCGCGACCGACGCAATGGCTTGATGCAGGACAAGGACAGCCTTGTGTGGATTTCGGGCGCGACCGAGGGGATCGGCCTCGGCTTGTCGCGCAATGTCCCCTATCCCTCCGCGCGAGTGATCAACCTGTCGCGCCGCGCCCACCCCGCGATCGAAAGCCGCTATCTCGATCTTGCCGAACCATCGAGCTGGGACGCGGCCGGCACCCATTTCGCCGCAACGCTGCGCGACTTTCGCGGTGCGCGCGCGATCTTCATCCAGAATGCTCACCTCAAGGGCCTGACCGGCTTCGCCGGCGAAGTGCCCGCCGAGGACTATGCCCGCGACGTCACCGCGAACATGGCGGCACCGATCCGCCTTGGCGAAGCCTTTGTGCGCGCCGTGATCGACAGCGGGTTCGACGGCGAGGCGGGCCTGGTGATGATGTCCTCGGCGTCCGCACGGTCGCCCTATGAAGGCCAGTCGGTCTATTGCGCGGGCAAGGCGGCGCTCGAGATGTGGGTGCGGGTCGTTCGGCGCGAACTCATCCAGCGCGAACGGCACAATATCTGGGTGACGGCGGTCCGGCCCGGCTTTGTCGACACCGGCCTGACGCGACAGGTCGCAGCGCTGGCCGACCATGATTATCCGGTCGCGTCGGCGCTGCGCGGGCGGATCGAGCGCGGCGAGGGCGTGCTCGATATCGATGCGGCCGCGCGACAGATCTGGGCGGCGCTTCCGACGGATCAGTCGCTGCTGCTGTTCGGCGAACAGGTCCAGGCCGAACGCTTTGGCGGCGCGACCTGAACCCGGATCAGCGTGCGGCGGCGAGGATCATGTCCGCTGCCTTTTCGGCGATCATCACGGTGGCGGCATTGGTGTTGCCGGAAACGATATTCGGCATCACCGACGCATCGACCACGCGCAGCGCTTCCACGCCGTTGACCCGCAACGCCGGCGAGACGACCGCATCCGCGCCGGGCCCCATCGCACAGGTGCAGCTCTGGTGATAGCCGGTCGATCCGCTGGACTGCGCGAAGGCCAACAGCGCCGCATCGCTGTCGATCGCCGCTCCCGGAGTCAGTTCATGCCCGAAATAGGGCGCGAG
This sequence comes from Rhizorhabdus sp. P4_G6, assembly GCF_056401045.1. Lineage (NCBI taxonomy): Bacteria > Pseudomonadati > Pseudomonadota > Alphaproteobacteria > Sphingomonadales > Rhizorhabdaceae > Rhizorhabdus > Rhizorhabdus sp. P4_G6. The sequence continues at coordinate 427,356 of NZ_JBFUKC010000001.1, forward strand.
AGCGGGGCTGTGCATGATCCGCCGCGCCCAGCGCAGCGATGCGACCTGGGCGCGCTGGTCGGCCTCGTCCGCCAGGAAATTCGGCCGGATCGAAGGGTGATCGCGAAACTCCGGCGTCTTGAGGTGGACCGACCCGCGCGACCGCGGGCGCATCACATAGCCGCCCACCGTCATGCCCGGCTCGCGCTCCATCGACATCACGCCATTGTTCGCCAGCCCCTCGAAATCGACCGTCGCCGGGCTGGCGAAGAACTGTATGTCGGGAAGGTCGAGCGCAGGATCGGATTTGAGAAAGGCGGTCAGGTTCGATCCGCCGAGCGCGAGCAGGCCGCTGCGGGTAAACGCATAGCGCACCAGCTGCCCCATCAGGCGCAGTCCGCGCGACATTTCGTTGAAGCCGCCGGTGCCGGGCTTGAGCCGGGCGCGCACCATCGCCGCATAATGATCCTGCAGGTTTTCGCCGACCTGCGGGCGATCCACGATCACCTCGATGCCCAGCTCGCGCAGCCGCCGTCCATCGCCTATTCCCGACAGCTCGAGCATTTGGGGAGAAGCGATCGCGCCGCCCGCCAGGATCACCTCGCGCCGCGCGCGCACCTGCCGGCACAGGCCGTCGCGGACATATTCGACGCCAACCGCCTTCCTGCCTTCGAACAGGATGCGGGAGACGTGCGCGCGGGTCAGAACCGAGAGATTGGCCCGCTTCATCGCGGGATGGAGATAGGCGACCGCCGTCGACACGCGCACCCCGCGGCGGGTGTTGAGCCGCACGCGCGAGACTCCCTCGCGGGTCGTGCCGTTGAGATCGTTGCTGACCGGCGCACCCGCCTCCTCGAACGCGCGGGTCATGACGTCGAGCATCGCATGCCGGATCGGCACGTCGCTGATGTGCAGTGGGCCCGGCTCCGCCTCGGCCACCTGGCCTTCGCCATGCTGATGCTCGATACGCCGGAAATAGGGCTCCACATCTTCCCACGACCAGCCGTCGCAGCCGAGCTGGCGCCAGCCCTGATAGTCCTCGGGAAGGCCGCGCACCCACAGCATTCCGTTGATCGAGGAGGAACCGCCCAGCACCTTCCCGCGGGGGATGGCATGCTGCCGCCCCTTGGTGCCGGGGTCCGGGTCGGACATGTAGTTCCAGTTGACCTTCGGGTCCTTCAGCATCCGGGTGAAACCGGCCGGAAGATGGATGTTGACGTCCGCGATCGCCTGCGCCGGATCGAGCAGGTTGCGGCTCGGTCGATCGTCGGCGCCGGCTTCGAGCACGACGATCCGATAGCGGCCGCCGGCGCTCAGGCGATCGGCCAGGACACAGCCCGCCGATCCGGCGCCGATGATCACATAGTCTGCCTCGGCTTCATCCTCGACGCGCCCAACGGCTCCGCCCGCCATGCCCCGTTCTCCTTATCCGCACGCGGTGTGCCGCGAGAGTGCGGGAATGCTCAAGCATATTGAGCGCGCGGCTGCGGACATCGCCAATATGATGGATGCGCCGGGGCCATCTGCAAGTTGACGAAGGGAACGCTATGTCGGACCCCGCTGGTATATTCGATGAGTTGGGACGAGGCGCATGACGGGGCTTTTTTCGCTCGAGGGGCGGACTGCGATGGTCACGGGCGCGTCGCGCGGGCTGGGGCGGGCGATCGCCCTCGGCCTGGCCGATGCGGGTGCCTCGTTGGTCCTCGCCGCGCGCGACGAGGGGAAGCTCCGGGGCGTGGCCGATGAAATCCTGGCGCGGGGCGGCAAGGCGCGCTTCATCGCCTTCGATCTCGCGGATCTCGCGGCGGTCGAAGCGGCGGCGGCCCGACTGCTGGGGGAAGACGCGGCGATCGACATCCTCGTCAACAATGGCGGCATCGCCGAATGGGGCGCATTGCACGGATCGCGGCTCGATCACTGGGAGCGGACCTTCGACGTCAACGTCTCGGCGGCCTACCTGCTGTGCCGCGAGCTCTCCAAGCCGATGGTCGCGCGGAAATGGGGGCGGATCATCAATTTCGCCTCCTATGTGGCCGACACCGGGCGCCCCAACCTGTCGGCCTATGTCGCCAGCAAGCATGCCGTGCTCGGCCTGACACGCGCGGTAGCGGCCGATCTGGCACCGCACGGCATCACCTGCAACGCCATCGCGCCGGGCATCTTCGAGACCGACATGGCGGCGCCGACCGCCGGCCATCCCCAGCGCGCCAAGATCTTCCGCGATGCCATCGCGTTCGGCCGTTTCGGCGATCCCTCCGAGATCGTCGGCCCGGTGCAGTTCCTCGCCTCGGAAGCATCGCGCTTCGTCACCGGCCACATGCTGCCGGTCGATGGCGGCATCGCCAACATCCTGTCTTTGCCGGTGCTCGTCGAAGGCGGATCGCTGGAGTGAGCACCGGCACCCTATCCCGTGATGCGGCGGAGATCGCGGCCCTGCGCCGCCTCACAGCCTCGCCTGCCCAAAAAGGACCCCCGATGACCGACATGCTGGTAAATCTTGCCAATCCCGAGAAGCTGTTCATCGGCGGCGACTGGGCTTTGTCATCCGGCGAAGGCGGTATCGACATCGTCTCGCCGTCGACCGAGCAGATCGTCGGGCGGGTCGCACGGGCGACGACGGCGGACATGGATCGTGCGGTCGCGGCCGCCCGCCATGCATTCGATCATGGGCCCTGGCCGCGGACGTCGGGTCCCGAGCGCGCGGCGGTGCTGCGCCGGATCGCCGATGAAGTGCTGAAACGCGCCGATGATTTCGCGCGGGCCTGGTCGCTGCAGGTCGGCATCCCCTATGCCCAGTCGTCGCAAAGCGCGCCCTTTTTCGCCGGCTATTTCACCTATTATGCCGACCTCGCCGAACAAGGCTTCGAGGACGTCCGCCCGTCCATCCTCGGCGGCCACTGCATCGTGGTGCGCGAGCCGGCAGGGGTCGTCGTCGCCATCGCGCCGTGGAATGCGCCGTTGGCGACGATGCTGCTCAAGGTCGCCCCGGCGCTGGCCGCCGGCTGCACGGTGATCGCCAAGCCGTCGCCGGAAAGCCCGCTCGAGGCGCTGATCCTGGCCGAGTGCATCGCCGCTGCCGGCGTTCCGGAGGGTGTCTTCTCCGTGCTGACCGCGGACCGCGACGTTTCGGATTACCTGGTCCGCAAGCCCGAGGTGGACAAGGTCAGCTTTACCGGGTCGACCGCGGCGGGCCTGCACATCGCCTCGGTCTGCGGCAGCCGCATGGCGCGCGTCACCACCGAACTGGGCGGCAAGTCGGCGGCGATCATCCTCGATGACGCGAAGGTCGAGGCGGTGGTCGCCGGCATCATGCCGAACCTCGTCGGCCTGTGCGGGCAGCAATGCGCCGCGTTCAGCCGCATCCTCGTCCCTGCGGCGCGCAAGGCCGAGCTGACCGAGGCGATCGCCGCCGCCATGCAGGCGGTGCAGGTTGGCGATCCGTTCGATCAGGCGACGCAGATGGGGCCATTGGTGACCCGTGCCCAGCATGGCCGCGTGTTCGGCTATATCGACAAGGGCAAGGCCGAGGGTGCCCGGCTCGTGACCGGCGGCCGCCGCCCTGCGAATCTCGACATAGGCTGGTTCATCGAACCGACGCTGTTCGCCGATGCGAACAACGACATGGCGATCGCCCGGGAAGAGATATTCGGCCCGGTCGGCACGATCATCGCCTATGACAGCGAGGAGCAGGCGATCGCGATTGCCAACGACAGCATCTATGGCCTGTCCGGCGGCGTGTTCACCGACAGCCCCGATCGCGCCTATGCGATGGCGCGGCGCATCCGGACCGGAAATTTCGGCCATAACGGACGGGTGATCGACTATACCCTGCCCTATGGCGGCTTCAAGCAATCGGGCGTCGGCCGCGAAGGCGGGATCGAGGGCCTGCACGGGCTGACCGAAGTCAAGGCGATCTTCATGTCCGAGCTGCCCTCGCATCTGCGGGTATGAGCACCCTCGCCGCACCACAGGCGCATGACGGCTGGCCCGACAACCATGTGTCGGTGCTGATATTCGAAATGCGCGCCGATCTGGGCGTCAACGATTTCCGGATCCGACGCTGGCGGCGGTGCAGATGATCGCGCCGCCGGCGATGCGCGGACGCTTCGGCGCCCCGACGATACTGTCCTCGAACCTGTTCGGCTTCGCCTTCGGCCCGATGCGGCAGCCGCTGGCGGTCGCCGTCTCGACATCGGATGAGGTGCGACTGTGAGCAGGACCATAACCGCGCTGCTGCGCGACGCAGCAGCGCGCTACAAGGACCGGGCAGCGCTGTCGTCCTCCGTCGACGGGGCCATCAGCTACCGCGATCTCGACCGCCGCGCCGACGAGGTCGCGAAGGCGATGATGGCGGACGGCGCCGTGCCGGGCGACCGCGCCGCGCTATGGGCGCCGAACATGTGGGAATGGGTCGCCGCCACGGTGGGCATCCAGCGCGCCGGCGGCGTTATGGTACCGCTCAACACGCGGCTGAAGGGCGGCGAGGTGGCCGACATCATCCGGCGAGGCGGGGTTTCCCGTCTTTTTGCGATCGGCGATTTCCTGGGCCGCTATTATCCGGAAATGCTGCGCAGCGAGACGATGCCCTCGTTGCGCCGCATCATCGTGCTGCGCGGCGCGCCGGACCAGTTGGGGGCGCGCGAGGAAAGCTGGGCCGACTTCATCGCGCGCGGCCATGCGACCAGCGACGCGGCCCTCGCCGAGCGGGAGGCAGGCGTCACGCCCGACACGCTGGCCGACATCATGTTCACCTCGGGCACGACGGGAGCCCCCAAGGGCGCGCTGTTCGACCATCGCCGCTCGCTGGGCGGCGGCCGCGCCTGGGTGAACATCTCGCGCCAGACCGCCGAAGACCGCTATTGCGTGTTCGGCCCCTTCTCGCACAACGCGTCATACAAGGCGGGCTGGGTGGCGGGGCTGATGACCGGCAGCACCGTCTACTGGCCCGACGCCTATGATGCCGCGTCGATCCTGGACCTGATCGCGAACAACCGCATCTCGGTGATGCCGGCGCCGCCCACCGTCTTTCAGGAGGTGCTGGCGCATCCGCATTGGCGCGACTGGGATATTTCCAGCTATCGCTTCCTTTCGACCGGGGCGACCGTGGTGCCGATCGAGCTGATCAAGCGGCTGCGGGCCGAGACCAGGATCGCGGAGATCACCACCGGCTATGGCATGACCGAATGCGCTGGATCGGCGACCCATACCCGTCCCGGCGATTCGGTCGAGCGCGTGGCCTACACCGTCGGCGCCGCCATTGCCGGCACCGAGATCAAGATCGTCGGCGCGGATGGCCGGGCGGCGGCGGTGGGCGAACCAGGCGAGGTGCTGATCCGCGACGACAAGCTGCTGATCGAATATCTGGAGAATCCGGAGGCGACGCGGGCGACGCTCGATGCCGATGGCTGGCTGCGCTCCGGCGATGTCGGGATATTCGATGCCGAAGGCTATCTGAAGCTGACCGACCGGCTCAAGGACATGTACATCGTCGGCGGGTTCAACGTCTATCCGGCCGAAATCGAGAAACAGATGACCGGCCTGCCCGGCATCCACCAGTCCGCCATCATCGGCGTGCCGGACGCCCGGCTCGGCGAAGTCGGCCATGCGTTCATCGTGCGATCGGCTGGGTCGACCATCACCGCCGAGGAGATCATCGGCTGGAGCAAGGCCAACCTCGCAAATTACAAGGTGCCGCGCGGCATCACCTTCGTCGATGCATTGCCGATGAACTCCACCGGCAAGGTGATCAAGTTCGCGCTTCGCGAGTTGCTGAGATAGGGAATCAGCCCGGCATGTCCCAGACGCTGCTGATCGAGCCTGCGGGCGAGGCCGTACTGCTGCTGACCCTCGACCGGCCGGCCCAACGCAACGCCATCGACCGGGAATTGTGCGACGCCCTCTCCCGAGCGTTGGCCGCCTTCCGCGACGAGCCGCGCTGGCGCGCCGCGATCATCACCGGGCAACCGCCGGCCTTTTGCGCGGGTCTCGATCTCAAGGCTTTCGCCGCACCCGACGCACCGCGCCATCGCGTTACCGCGCTGATCAATTCCATCCCCGAACTCGGAAAGCCGATCATCGCTGCCGTCAACGGCGCGGCCTACACGGGCGGCCTGGAACTGGCGCTCGGCTGCGACTTCATCCTGGCGAGTGAGGATGCGCGCTTCGCCGATACCCACGCGCGGATCGGCGCGGTTTCAGGCAGCGGCATGGGATCACGGCTGCCCCGCGCGGTCGGCCAGCGTTTCGCCAAGCAGATGATGCTTGCCTGCCAACCGATCGACGCCGCCACCGCATTGAGGGTCGGGCTGGTCAACGAAGTGCTTCCCGCCGATCGCCTGCTACCGCGCGCGGTGGAGCTGGCATCGGCGATCGCCGGGCATGGCCCGGACCTTGTGCGGATCGCCAAGGACGTTGTCGATCGGGGCAGCGCCGCAACCTTGGGCGAAGCGGTCATGATCGAGCGCGACGCCCTGGCCAGGCTGAAGGCCGAGCGCGCAATGCGTTGGGACGGGGGCGGCGGGCGCGGCTGACGTCCCCGTCGTTTCGTCTCAGATGCCCCAGACTTCGGCCGCATTGGCGCCGACGATCTTGCGGGCAGACGCTTCACCCGCCCTGTCGAAGATGCTCTTCACCACGGCTTCGCTGTTGCCGACGATGCTTTCGGGATGCGGATAATCGACCGACCACATGATGCGGTCGGCGCCGATCCGCTCGATATTCTCTATGGCGACGTCATCCTGCATGAAGGTCGCGTAACAATTATTGTGCCAGTACCAGCTCGGCGCGTGCGCGATCTTCGGGCGCAGCTCGGTGGCGTAGTCGCGGGCGATCTTGTCGGCATTTTCCAGCGTCGCGGGCACCCAGCCGGCGCCCCCCTCGGTGAACACCAGCTTCAGGCCGGGAAAGCGATCGAAGATTCCCGAGAAGACGAACTGGCCGAACAGGCCGGTGAACGGCATCAGGTTGGCGTTGAGGTTCGCACCCAGCGAGCCGCGCCCGGAAAACTGGATATAGGCGCCGATATGGATCGAGAGCGGGAAGCCGCTATCCTCGATCGCGCGCCACATGACGTCCATCGCCGAGCTGTTGTACCGCACGCCCTTGGGGTTGAGCGGAATCTCGATCGCCTTGAACCCGAGTTCCCTGAGCTTCTGCAGATAGTCGGCTGTCATCTCGGGCCGGAAGAAGGTAGGCAGATAGGCGACCGGATAGAGCCGCGTCGGTGCGGCCTGCTTCCAGTCCGCCATCCATTCGTTGAACACATCCATGCAGCGGACGAAGAAGTCCTTGTCCGCCATGCGGATCAGGCCGGCGGCGCGGCCATGATAGACAACCGAGGCCTCGACACCCTCGGCATCCATGTCGGCCAGGCGCTTCTCCACGTCCCAGAAACCCTCCCGGCCCTCCGGAAAATCAGAGGGCAGACCGGGGACGTCGTAGGACTCGTCCCCTACGGTCATGTGAAAACCGCCGTCGTCCTTCCAGAATTTGGGTGCGCGATCCTTGTCGGCGCCCTTCAGCCGCTCTTCCCAAAGGTGCGGCGCCTCGATGACATGATCGTCGCTCGAGATGAGGCGCACGCCATCCGGCCGCTGCCAGCTGGCGGCGGGGATGATCCGGTCTTTCGGCCAGGGTGTGGGTATGATGCTGTTCATCTTTGTCCTCGCTGCCTCGACTGCAGACGCGAGAGGCGATGTGCGGGATCGGTTGGGATCGACCGCGGCCTCACGAATGTCGGCGCCTGCAAGCGGGATATTAGCGAGGCATCACACCGACAATGCCCGGGCCGCCACTTTGCCGCGGCACGCCGCTAGGATCAGAAGTCTGATGCTTTTGCAGGCCCTGTTGTCACTTTACGACAGGAACTCACGCAGCCTGAATTGCCAGTTCGCCTGATCGGCGCGCGGAACGGCGACGTCTTTGACGATATCCTCTGCGACCGATCGAGTGGGTCGGCCGGGGCGTCCCCGAAGGGGAGATCCAGACATTACGGAAGTTAGGATATTGGTGCGCGAACGGCACCATGACGCGTTTCGAAGGCGATACCAGCGCTCGTGCGGGAGACCCGTCGCGCGGGCCCTGACCTCAGGCGGCGACCGTCGTGCGCGCCTGGTGCATCGCCTCGGCCCGGCGCTTTAGCGCCCGCGCGGTATCGTCGAACGCGCGCTTCACCCAGCCTTGGGTGAAGTTCATCACATGGATCGCGTTCTCGCCGAAGAAGGCGTCGGTGGACAGGTAGCGGCAGCGATCCGGGCCGAGCGGGGTGATGACCTGGTCCCGCCGCGCCTCATAAGGGAATTCGGGCGTGCCGGGCAGCTCCCAGGACAGAAGATGCTCGGGCTCGAACGCGCAAAGATATTCGCACCACTGAACGAGCTGGCCCGAGCCGGTATAGTCGACCAGCGTCATGTTCACCGGCGCGCCCATCTCCAGCGTCGAGTCCGCGCGGACGCAATAGGGGTTCCATTCGCCATAGCGCGGCAGGTCGGTCAGGACTTCCCAGACGATCGCGGCCGGCGCGTCGATCTCGACGGGGTCGGAAGCGACGAGCGTGCGGCGGTCATATTGAGCGAACGGATCGAACGTCATGGGCTCACTCTCCTGCGAATGGATCGCCTCGATTATGCTGCGGACAGTAGCAGGCGCGTACCGCTTATCAACCGGGCCGGCAGGCGGCGATCAGGCGAGCGTCAGGACGCTGGTCAGGATCGACCGCACGAGGTCGGTCTGCCCGCGCACGCCCATCTTGGTATAGATGCGCTTGGAATAGCTCCGCGCTGTTTCCAGCGTGATCGACAGCTTGTCGGCCGCCTCCGCCAGCGAAGCGCCCTGGCTGATGAGCAGGGTCAGCCGCGCCTCGCTGGGGAGCAGGCCGAACAGTTCGGCGATCTGTTCGTGCCGGCGCGCGCCGAACCGCGTCTCGCCCTGCAGGAACGCGATCATGACCGATGTCCTGTCGGGCGATGCCGGAACACCGGAAAAGGGCGTCAGCATCATGTTGAGCCAGGGATCGTCCGACACGCAGATCGCCTGGGGCCGGGCGGATCCTTCCGTCGCGATGGCGGCGATCGCCGATTGCAGGACGCCGTTCACCGACGGGCGCATCGCCGCCAGCCGGCCGTCCTTGCCGACCTTGAGCGCGTCGCTGTGGTCGAGGATCGCGGAGGCATGCGCGCTGGTCCTAACGACGGTGCCGGTCGCATCGAGCGTCAGCCAGCCGATATTGAGCCGCGCGATGATGCTGTCCGCCGCCCGCGCATGGAGCCGTTCGCCTTCGAGCGCGATGTGATTGCGCAGCGAGCGGCGCAGATGCACTGACAGCCGGGCGAACAGCGCGGCATCCCGTTGGTCGAACGGCTTGTCCCTGCGTGCGATGAACATCCATCCGGTGACGCCGCTCGGCTCCGTGACGCGCACGACTTTCATGTGGCGGACGCCGCGCGGCTCGAGAATCTGCTCGCGATAGCGCCGATGATAGTCGTTGGACTCGTCGAACACGTCGCTCAGGTCATAGACCTGCCCCTCGCGCAGGTTCACGCCCATCACGGGATCGGAGCGGTAGAAGCTTTCCCGGTAGAATCGGTGCACCTCGATCGGGGCATCGTCGCCTGCGAACAGCTCGACCACGCCGCCCGGTCCGCGATCCGGCGGCTTGAAGATGATCCCGGAATAGACGGCGTCCAGTTCGGAGCGCAGCATTTCCAGGAACGTCGTCCATGGCGGCGTTTCGAAGGGGCCGTCGTGCAACGCTGCGATCAACTGGTCGGCGACATCGTCCATGACGCGTCGACCCTCCCATATGGGGACACCGTCGTCCACATGATTCGCTATCCTCCCGCCATTCTCCGTCGCCGTCGACCCGAGAGCGGGCGTCGGCGCGAAAGCAAGCGAGAGTGGAGAGCGATGTCAGACACCGATTCCTATGCGCAGCTCTGGAACGAGCACACCAAGGTCCTGGCCGACATCCGCGCCCAGTGGTTCGCCTCCGGATGGGCGGAAACGCCGGAGGAGCGGGACCGGGCGATGTTCCATGTGATGTCGATCGAACATACCGGCTTCAACGTCTTCGTCGGGCCCCGGCAGGATTATCCCTTCTTCAGCAAGACGCACGCCTTCCATCATCCCATCCTCTTCACCTGGGGCCTGTGCTGCCCGGACTTCCACTACCAGTTCACCTTCGCGGACGGTGCGGGCACGTACCGGATCACCGGCAAGACCGGCACCACGCGCTGGAGCGAGCTTCACGTGCAGAGCGAGTTCTGGGGCGATCCCGGCTTCCGTCAGGTCGGCATCATGGAATTCGACAAGATGCATGTCGAAGCGAACGGCAGTTTCGAGATCATCGTCTCACCCGACAAGCATGAGGGCAACTGGCTCCAGACCCAGCCGGGCGAGAACCAGCTCCTCCTCGTCATCCGCGACGCGATGTACGACTGGACGAACGACATTCCGGCGACGGTCCAGATCGAGCGCCTGGACGGCCTCGACAAGCCCCGCCGCCAGGTCAGCGACCGCGACCTCGCCACCCGCATCCGCAAGCTGACGAACTTCGCCCGCGAATCGGCGCGCCACTGGATCGGCCGCAACGACGAGGTCGTCGGCGACGTGGGCGTCAACGCCTTCTGGACCGGCAAGGAACAGAATCTCGGCGGCATCCAGCATGCCGCCTATCATTTCATGCTGTTCGACTTCGCCGAGGACGAAGGACTGCTGTTCGAGTTCGACCCGCCGAAGACCTCTAAATTCTGGGCGTTCCAGCTCGCCAACCTGCAATATGACACGGTCGATTATCTCAATAACCAGTCCTCGCTGAACGCCATGCAGACGAAGGTCGATCCAGACGGCAAGGTTCGGATCGTCGTGTCAGCGCGCGATCCGGGGATCGCGAACTGGATGGATACGGTCGGCCATCTGCGCGGCGTCTGCGCATCGCGCTGGGTGTGGTGCGATCCAGTGCCGGAACCGGTCGTCAGGAAGGTGAAGCTCGCCGATCTGCCCGGCCATCTCCATGCCGGATCGCCCAAGGTCTCGGCTGAGGATAGGCGCGCGACCGTGGCCGCGCGCGGTGCGGGCATCCGCCGCATGTACGGCATTTGAGAGGCAGGATCGATCCATGTCATTGCCCACCGCCGCGGAGCTGATGCGCGCCGCCGAACTCGAAACCGCGCTCGACGACTGGGCGCTCGACCATGTCGGCACGCCCGAGCGCCTGTTGACGACATTCGTCGACGATCTGAACCGGACGTCGAGCCTGCATGCGCGCGGGGAGGAGCGTTTCTATCGCTTCCTGATGGACATCCTCACCTCCCGCCTCAAATATGTCGCCGATCGCAAGCGGCATGCGGGCTGGCGGGAGGAGAAGGTCGAGGCGCCGATCTTCATYCTYGGSCTGCCSCGSTCGGGCACGACCTTCCTCCACAATCTSATGGGSGCCGACCCGCTGAGCCGCGCGCCGCGCCTGTTCGAGATGCATTATCCCTCGCCGCGCGCGGACGACCCGCTCGCGCGCGGACTGCGGGAAAAGAAGTGCCAGGAGCGGCTGGGCGATCTCGGCMTGCTCGACGAGGACTGGCTKGGCGTCCATCCSATGGGCGCCAATCGCGCGGAGGAGTGCCTGTTCTTCTGGGAGCTGCTCCTGGCCTCGGCGACGTTCACCGCCCTGGCAGAGCTGCCGACCTATCAGGATGTCCTGTTCCAGCAGGATTTCCGCGCCATCTATCGCGAGCAGCGGGACTTCCTCAAATATCTCCAGCATGGACTGTCGCCTCGCCGGTGGGTGCTCAAGACGCCGCTCCACGTGCGATTTCTCGAGGAGATCATCGAGGTCTTTCCCGACGCGATGTTCGTCCATTGCCATCGCGACACCGCAAAGACCTATCCGTCGATCGCCAACATGGCCGCGGTTCTGCGCAGCAAGTTCGCGCCCCTCGCCCCCAGCGCCAAGAGCATCGTCGGCGATTATGACGATACCTGGGAAAAGGCGCTGGAGTTCCGGCGCAGGCCCGGCATGGCCAAACGCTTCGTCGATGTCCGCTTCCTGGATTTCCGGGCCGACCCGATCGGCACCGTGCGGTCCATCTACGACCGGCTGGGCCTCGATTTCAGCGACGACCGCGCGGCGGCGATGGAGGCGTGGCTCGCCAGCGATGCGACCGAACGCTCCGGCCGGACGCACCATCAATATTCGCTGGCGGACATCGGCATGACGGAGGGCGACATCGACCGGCTCACCGGCGATTATCTGTTGGCTTTCGACGTTCCGCTGGAGCGCCAGGGTGCGGTTTGAAATTCGGCCTCGGCGGTCGGATCGTTCGATATACTGAGAGAGAGGATTTGAAATGGCAAAGCTGAAGGACGGCGTCGCACTCGTCACGGGCGGCGGGCAGGGCATGGGCCACGGCATCGCGCTCCGCTTCGCGCGCGATGGCGCCAAAGTCGTGGTGGTCGGCCGCACCCAGGACAAGATCGACCGCACCGTGGCGGAAATCCGCGATGCCGGGGGCACGGCGATCGCCTGCCTCGCCGACGTCTCGATCGAGGAGGATACGCGCCGGATGGTCGAGATGGCGGTATCCGCCTACGGCCGCCTTGATTTTGCCGCCAATGTGGCGGGCGTGGCGCACGCGCCCAACTACATGCACAAGCTGACGCTGGAGGAGTATGAGGACGACTTCGCGGTGAATTCGCGCGGCGTCTTCCTGTCGATGAAGTATCAGATCCAGCAGATGCTGGAGAATGGCGGCGGATCGATCGTCAACGTGACGTCGGGATCGGCGATCAACGGCTTCGCCTTCTACAGCATTTATTCGGCGGCCAAGCACGCGGCGGTCGGCCTGACCCGCGCGGCGGCGCTCGAATATGCGGACAAGGGCATTCGCGTGAACAGCGTGGCCCCCGGAGCGATCGCCACCCCGATGCTGACGAACAACGACGAATCGACGCTCGCGCCGATGCGCGATTCGATCGCGATGAAGCGGTTCGGCACGCAGGAGGAGATCGCGGCGGCCACCGTCTGGCTGTGCTCCGACGAATCGAGCTATGTCACCGGATCGGTCCTGCCCGTGGAGGGCGGCTACACCGCATCCTGCATCACCGTCGTGTCTGCCGGCGTCCATCCGGTAGAAGGCTGAGGCGACGCGACGAGCGGCTTGAAGGGAGGGGCGGGATGCACAGGTTCGACGGAAAGATCGTGCTGGTCACGGGGGCAAGCTCCGGCATCGGCAAGGCGGCGGCGATCATGCTTGGCGACCGGGGCGCGCACGTCCTGGTCGCCGCGCGCCGGGCGGCGCAGTCCGAGGGCACTGTCGAGCATATCCGCGGCGCGGGCGGGGAGGCGACGTTCGTCCAGATGGACATCGCCGAAGCCGCCAGCGTCGCGGCCGGCTTCGACCGTATCCAGTCGTCGTTCGGAAGGCTGGATGCGGCCTTCAACAACGCCGGCATCACCAACGACTTCAAGGCGTTGAGCGACACGACCGATGCGGAGGTCCGCTCGCTGATCGAGACCAACCTCTATGGCACGGTCGAATGCATGCGGCACGAGCTGCGCCTCATGCGGCCGGCCCGCAAGGGCGTGATCGTGAACACCGGCTCCACCGCCAGCATCGCGGGGTCGGGCTATCTCGCGGTCTATGCGGCGACCAAGCATGCGATCGTCGGTCTGACCAAGGCGGCGGCGCTCGAATATGCTGGGGAGGGCATCCGGATAAACTGCCTGTGCCCCGGCGGCGTGAAGACCGAGATCGCCGCCGTCGCCATCGAGCGCGATCCCTCGCTGGAATCCTTCATCGCCAAGAAGGTGCCGTTGCAGCGGATGGCGGACCCGAGCGAAATCGCGGAGGTCGCCTGCTTCATGCTGTCGGATGCGGCCAGCTTCATGACCGGTTCGGTCGTGCTCGCGGACGGCGGGCAGACGGTGGGGTTCAGCGTCGCACCCGAAGAATGACGCAGAGGACGACGGAGGGAAGTTGATGAGCAGCGCAGCAAGGTTCGTGGACAAGGTGGCGATCATCACCGGCGCCGCCACCGGCATCGGACGGGCGACGCTCGCCCGGCTGGCGAGCGAGGGCGCGACCCTGCTTGCGGTGGACGTCAACGCGGATGCGCTGGCCGAATCGGTGGACCAGGCGCGCGGCGCAGCAGGCCAGGCGGAGCGGGTGGCGTCAGCCGTGGCGTCGGTCACCGATGAGGCGGCGATCAGGCAGGCCTTCGCTGCGTTCGTCCAGCGCCAGGGCAAGCTCGACGTGCTGATCAATGTCGCCGGCGTGCTGCGCGCGGTGCACAGCGTGGAGGAGACGTTGGAGGACTTCGTCCGCATCCTCCAGATCAATCTGGTCGGCACCTTTCTGTGCTGCCGCGAGGCGCTGCCCTATCTCCTCGAATCGAAGGGCAACATCGTGAATACCGCTTCCACCTCGGCTTACTTCGGCCATCCCTACATGGCGGCCTATGCCGCCAGCAAGGGCGGGGTGGCCGCGCTGACTCACACGTTGGGCTGGGAGTATATCAAGCGCGGCGTGCGCGTAAACGCCGTCGCGCCCGGCGGGATCGCCACCCCGATGACCGACGCCATGGGGGCCGGCGGGTTTCCGGAGGGCGCGGACATGTCGCTCTTCGCGCATCTGTCGCGGCCGGATGGGATCTATGGTTCGCCGGAGAACGTCGCCAGCATCATCGCGATGATCGCGTCCGAGGACGGCGCGTACATGAACGCGGAGGTCGTGCGGGTTGACGGAGGCTATCATGGCTGACGACGGATCCCCGCGGGAACGGCTTTCACTTGCGAGTATAGCGGATGCCTGAAATCCTCATCATCGGCGCATCGGGTCTGACCGGTTCGGCGGCGCTCAAGCATTTTGCCGCCAAGCCCGGCTGGAAGGTCACGGCCGTTTCGCGGCGGCGGCCGCTGGTCTGTCCCGATCATGTCGAGCATATCCCGCTCGACCTGCTGGACGGTGAGAAATGCGCCGAGATCTTCGCCGCGATGCCGGGCGTGACCCATATCGCCTATTGTGCCGTCAACGAGCAGCAAGGGAACATGATCACCGGATGGCGCGACCCCGAGCAGTACGCCAAGAACATGGCGATGCTGCGCAACGTGGTCGATCCGATCGTGTCCACCGCGCACGGCTTTCGCCACATCGGGCTCGTCCATGGCTTCAAGGCCTATGGCTCGCATCTCATCGAGCGCACGCCGCCCATGCCCTACAAGGAGTCACGCCCGCGCATCGACCAAGAAAATTTCTATCACCAACATGAGGACTATATCCGGGCGAAGCAGCAGGGCGCGTCCTGGGCGTGGACGATTATCCGGCCGGGCATGATCGTCGGCGAGGCGGTGGGCGCGAACATGAACACCTTCCTAGTGCTCGCCCTGTTCGCGGCGCTCCGCAAGGAGGCGGGGCTGCCCCTCCTCGTGCCGGACGGGGCCAGCATGATAACCGATATCGCCGACGCCGACCTTCTCGCGCAGGGGCTCGACTGGGCGGCCGGGGCGGAGAATGCGCGCAACGAGGCGTTCAACCTCGTCAACGGCGACGTCTTTTCGCTGCACGACGCATTTCCCATCGTGGCGGAGGAACTGGCCATGGAGCTGGCCGCGCCCCGGCCGTTCGACATTGCGGAGGAGGTTCGCACTCTGGCGCATCTCTGGCCCGGCATGGTGCGCAAATACGGGTTGAAAGCGCCTGAGGATCTGGACGCGTTGCTGGGCGAATCGCTTGCGGTGGGTGGCGGCTGGACCTATCCGCTCGATCCCGCCCATGTGGTCCGTTACGGCCTCTCCAGCACCATCAAGATCCGTCAGGCGGGCTTTCACGACTGCATGGATACGGCGGAGATGTTCCGGAAATATACGCGCCGGTTCCAGCAGCTCAAGATCATCCCGGCTGTCGCTGACGCCGGATCATGCTGATACGTGCCAATATTATGGTCCATCCAGCCCATCCCAGAGAGCTCTCGAACCGCAATGCCGCATCTTGCGGTCAGTTTTTTGTCGGGCGGAGACGACCGTTAGAGAAGGCCAGAATCAGGTAGCAATCAGAGACTGGAACTGACTTCAGGGTCGTCGACATGTGGCCGCAAACGGCGCAGAACTGCGCCAATTTCAGCTGCCCCCGAAGGGAAAGTGTAGTTATTACAATAACGTGCTGACTGTTTTGGTGCAGTTGAGGAGACTCGAACTAGTCTCTGCTTTGACCACGACGGTCGAAAAGCGGCTGAATAAGTGGCGCATTTCCCGGAGGTTACGGCCAGGCCGAGCGAAAAATTGGAGTGAGACCAATTCGTTTCCAGACTGAACGGTCATTGAAATAAGACGAACTAAGTCGGGGATTTTAGTTCCCCGTCAGAGCTAAGGGCTCGTCACCTATGTTTCTAACCAAGGAGTTCTCAGGTACAGCTTCCTTGAGCGGCGTTTAGCCGACTATTAAGTACCAGCTTCATCCCTGCTGCGGAACGGGCTGGGGCATCAGCGAATGAATTGGTTCAAAATGAACGATTCTATAGGGTTTGTGCGCTGAATCCTTAGGCTACCTTCCCCCCAAGACCGAGCTCTAAGCACGCAACGACGGGGAAGAAATTTATGGCGACTATCACAGGAACAGCTGCCGCTGACGTGTTAAACGGCACATCTGCTGCGGATGTAATCTACGGTCTTAGCGGGAACGACACGATCACAGCGGGGGATGGCGCCGATACGATCGACGGCGGTATCGGCGCGGACTCCATCCAAGGCGGTAACGGCGCAGACACGATAGATTATTCGGCATCGACGTCGGCTGTGACGGTAAATCTGACTGCCGGAACCGGAACGGGCGGGGATGCGCAAGGTGATAGCTATGTCTCGATCGAGCGTGTCCTCGGCTCGGCCTATRATGATACGCTGATTGCGACGACCACAGGCACGACCCTCGAAGGTGGGCTTGGGAATGACATCTATATCGTCGCCGGCAATGGCTCCGGCACGACCATCACCGAGGCTTCAGGCGCTGGGATCGACACGGTCCAGACCGCATCTACCGCCATAACATTGGAAAACTGGGCCAATGTCGAGAACCTGACCTATACCGGCTCAAGCGCCTTCACCGGCTATGGCAATGCATCCAACAACGTCATTACCGGCGGGATCGGCAACGACACTCTGCTAGGAGGTGCCGGTGCCGATACATTGAACGGCGGCGGAGGGACTGACACCTCAACGTACATCTACAGCGCCGCGATCACTCTCAATTTCAAGTCCGGTATCCATTCCGGGGATGCTGCCGGGGATGTTTTCAGCAGCATCGAGCGCTTCCAGGGATCGAATGCGGGCAACGATACCTTCATCTCGGACGCTACCGCCCACTATTTCGACGGAATGGGGGGCCTGGACACCGTCGATTATTCGGGATCTGGCGCTGCAGTTACTGTCAATCTCACAGCGGGCACAGGCGTTGGCGGGGATGCGCAAGGTGATAGCTATGTCTCGATCGAGCGTGTCCTCGGCTCGGCCTATRATGATACGCTGATTGCGACGACCACAGGCACGACCCTCGAAGGTGGGCTTGGGAATGACATCTATATCGTCG